>JAGGNC010000223.1 GCA_017886405.1 Pseudomonas sp.
CTCTAGCTCGCGAGATCCGAAACTATTTCGCGAGCTAGAGCCTATAGCCACGTCACGTGCTGCTCCAACGGAAAGCGCAAGCGCGGGTTGTACACGCCTTTCTCATCCTGCTTGCCCACCGCCAGCAACATGATCGGTAAGGCCTCACGCGGAATGCTCAGGGTTTTGCGCAAACGCACTTCATCGAAGCCTTCCATCGGGCAGGTGGCATAGCCGTGGCTTTGCAAAGCCAACATCAAATTTTGCGCTGCCAGTGCCGTGGACTTCACCGCCCAAATACGCATTTGCGCGCGGCTGTTGGGCGCACGCATCAGCGGCTTACGCCAAGCCACCACGCGCAGCAACTGACGTTTAAATAGGCCAAGCAGGCCGAATGGGCCCTGGTTGTACTGAAAGGGCGCGGTCTTGCTGTAGAAGCTACGAATCCGCACAGGCACCTGCGGCTCTGGCCAGAAGTCGATGACGTTCTGGCAGGCCTGCCGCCAAGTATCCGGACGCGCCAGCACGGCGATAATCAAGGGGGCCTTGGCGGCATTCTGGCTCATGCAGATCGGATGCAAACGGGCCAGCAGCGCCGGATCGCGAATCACCTGAAAACTCCACGGCTGCAGGTTGCACGAGTTTGGCGCTAGCACCGCCAGTTCGAGGCAGTCGCGCACGACATCATCGGGCACGGGCTCAGCGGTGAAACGGCGCACCGCACGGCGACTCTCGATGAGTTTACGCAGGGCAGCAGGCGTGGCGGGAGTCATTGCGGTGTCAGCGGGAAACAGGCTCATCAGGACATCCTCAGCAGGTCGCCCGATTAAGCCGCGATGATCGACTGCGGGCAAGCCATAGTCCGGCTTAGTCCGCAGCCTGGCATATATGGCCTGTTAGCTCAGGGCCTTTTCGATGGCCTGGATCAGCGCCGGATCATCCGGCGTAGTGCGCGGCGAAAAGCGCGCCAGTACGCGGCCATCAGGCCCGACCAGGAACTTCTCGAAATTCCAGGTGATATCACCGGGAAACTCGGCACCCTCGCCTGCCAGCAGGCGGTATAGCGGATGACGCTCATGTCCATTGACCTCAAGCTTACTGCCCAGGGGAAAGGTTACGCCGTAGTTGAGACTGCAAAACGCTAGGATCGCTTCGTCACTATCCGGTTCCTGCTCGGCAAACTGGTTACACGGCAGGCCCAGCACGCTGAAACCTTGGTCTTTATAGTGCTGGTAGAGTTTTTCCAGGCCGGCGTACTGGGGCGTCAGGCCACACTTGGAGGCCACATTGACCACCAACACTACCTGCCCCTTGAAAGTTACCAGCGGCAGCTCTTGCCCATCCAGCGCGCGCAGGTTGAGGTCGTGAAAGGCACTCATGGCTAACTCCTTGAGAACATATAGGTGAAGCGTAGTGGACAAAAAAGGCGCCTATGTGAAGGCACCTTTATTCTGGTTCAGCTTAGCAGTCGAGCCAGCAGTTGATATGACCATAAGTCGATTCGCTGCTGCGACATCAGGCTAATGCTTAGCATCTGTTTCGGCTCTCGCGAGCCAGCGTCCTGCAATACCGATGGCGACCCCACAAAAACAGGCGAGAAACGCAGCGCAGCGAAGTAACGCCAACGGCTAGCCCTTAGGGTGAGCGCAGCGAATCAAGCGGAACTAGGCTCGCACACGAGTGGACTGTTGTACATGAGCATTCCAAGCCTGTTTTTAACGCGACAAGGCCGACGCGCAGCAGGTCCGCGATGGGTTCTTAGTGGTGATGACCACCTTCGCCATGGATATGCCCATGAGCGACTTCTTCTTCGCTGGCATCGCGCACGCTGATGACCTTGACCTTGAAGTGCAGGCGCTGGCCAGCCAGTGGGTGGTTGCCATCAACGATCACGTCGTCGCCGTCGAGGTCACGAACGGTGACGATTTGCATGCCGCCATCGGGACCGGATGCGTGAAACTGCATGCCAACTTCCAATTCTTCGACGCCTTCGAACATCGAGCGATTGAGGGTCGCAACCAGCTCCGCGCTGTATTCGCCATAGGCGTCTTGCGGCTCAACTGCTACGTCCAGCTCATCGCCAACCTGCTTGCCCAGCAGGGCTTTTTCCAGGCCACCGATGATGTTGCCGGCGCCGTGCAGGTAAGCCAGCGGTGCGCCGCCAGCGGAACTATCGATCACCTCACCGGCGTCGTTGGTCAGGGTATAGTCGATGGAGACGGCCTTATTGGCAGCGATCAGCATGGGGCGAGACCTTTTGCATAGAAATAAAGAGCGGGCAAGTTTAACCAAGGGCGCGCGCGAATGCGACCCGAGCGCGGACAAACGGCCCAAGAGCACGACTGTGTATATCCTTGATTTTCGTCAGGACGAAGACGGCCACTGGGTCGCTATATTATCGTGTGGTCATACACAGCACCTGCGTCATCAGCCACCCTGGCAGAACCGCCATTGGGTGCTCGATCCTCAGCAGCGCCATGCAGCCATCGGCCAAGCCTTCCTCTGCGGCTGGTGCGCAGCCGATAATAATGCACATGAATCGGCATTAAAGTGCCCGGAAGATGATTTGGACAAGGAGCGGTAAATGCCTGCACGCAATATTCTGGTGATTAACTGCGGCAGTTCGTCGATCAAGTTTGCCCTGGTCAACGAAGACCATGAGCACTCTGCCATAAGCGGCCTGGCCGAGCGTCTGGGTAGCCCCGATGCACAGGTGCATTGGCAGCAGGATGGCAACAAGCAGAGCCTGATGCTGCCCAATGCCGATCACCGCGCGGCCCTCGCCCAAGTTTTGCCATTGGCGCAGACAACCGCGGGTGGCCAGTTGCACGGTATTGGCCACCGCGTGGTGCACGGCGGCGAATACTTCACCGCCGCCAGCAAGCTGGATCACTCAACCATCGCCGCGATTCGCGCCACCGCGCCATTGGCTCCGCTGCATAACCCGGCCAACCTGCTGGGTATAGAAGCGGCGATCAAGCTGTTTCCGAACCTGATCCAGGTGGCCGTGTTCGACACCGCGTTTCACCAAACCTTGCCCGAACACGCCTACCGCTATGCCCTGCCCGAGTCGCTGTACCGTGACCATGGCGTTCGCCGTTATGGCTTTCATGGCACCAGCCACTGCTTTGTCAGCCAACGCGCCGCCGAGATGACAGGGCTGCCAGTCAATGCCAGCAGTTGGTTGGTGGCGCACCTTGGCAACGGTTGCTCGACCTGCGCCATCGTCAACGGCCAGAGCCGCGACACCAGCATGGGCCTGACGCCGCTGGAAGGCGTGGTGATGGGCACCCGCAGCGGCGATGTCGACCCCAACCTGCACGGGCATCTAGCCCGCACCCTGGGCTGGGATCTGCAGCAAATCGAGGACATGCTCAACAAAAACAGCGGTCTGCTCGGCCTGTCTGGTCTGTCCAATGACATGCGCAGCCTGGAGCAGGCGCGCGAACAAGGCCATGCTGGCGCGACCCTGGCCATTGAGGTGTTCTGCTACCGCCTGGCCAAATCCTTGGCGGCGATGAGCTGCGCCCTGCCGCAACTCGATGGCTTGATTTTCACCGGCGGCATTGGCGAGAACTCTGCACTGATCCGCAGCAAGACCGTTGCCCACCTCACGCTGCTCAACCTGGCTCTCGATGAGCTAGCCAACGCCAGCACCGTGCGCGGTGTGGCTGGGCCGATCCACGCCCACGGTCATCCGCGCGTGATGGTTGTGCCGACCAACGAAGAACGACAGATTGCCCTCGATACCCTGGCGCTACTCGACGCCTGAGCCATTAGCATCGTGTTGGGCTTTGCTGCGCTCAGCGCCAACTTACACATGGAGACAGCATGCACACTTTCTTTATCGCCCCCACCGGCTTTGGTGTCGGCCTCACCTCCATCAGCCTAGGTCTGGTTGGCGCCCTGGAACGTACCGGCCTCAAGGTCGGCTTTTTCAAACCCATTGCCCAACCGCATCAAGGTGACATGGGGCCGGAGCGCTCCAGCGAGCTGATTGCCCGCACCCATGGCCTGCATTCGCCCAAACCGCTGGCGCTGTCGTATGTCGAACGCATGCTCGGCGATGGCCAGCTGGATGAGCTGCTCGAACAAATCCTCAGCCTTTACCATGAAGCCGCCGCCGATAAGGACGTGGTCATCGTTGAGGGCATGGTGCCGACCCGTCAGGCCAGCTATGCGGCGCGGATCAACCTGCACCTGGCCAAGAGCCTGGACGCTGAAGTGATCCTGGTGTCGGCTCAAGAGCAGGAAAGCCTCGCCGAGCTGTCCGAGCGGGTGGAGGTCCAGACGCAGCTGTTCGGTGGGCCGAAAGACCCGAAAGTGCTGGGTCTGATCCTTAACAAGATTCGCAGCGACGACGGCCTCGACGCCTTCGTCGCGCGCCTGAAAGAACTCTCGCCGCTCCTCAAAACCGGTGATTTCCGCCTAGTAGGCTGCATCCCCTGGCTCGATGAACTGAACGCCCCGCGCACCCGCGACATCGCCGAACTGCTCGGCGCACGAGTGCTCAACGCGGGTGACTACGAACAGCGACGCATGCTTAAGATCGTGCTGTGCGCTCGGGCTGTTGCCAACAGCGTGCAGTTACTCAAACCGGGCACGCTGGTGGTCACCCCGGGCGATCGTGACGACATCATCCTCTCCGCCAGCCTGGCCGCAATGAATGGCACGCCACTGGCCGGTCTGTTGCTGTGCAGCGACTTCGCCCCCGACCCACGCATTCTCGAACTGTGTCGCGGCGCCCTGCTCAGCGGCCTGCCGGTAATGACCGTAAGTACCGGCTCTTACGACACCGCGACCAACCTCAACCGCCTGAACAATGAAATTCCAATCGACGACAAGGAGCGCGCGGACAAGGTCGCCGACTTCGTCGCCAGCCATATTGATCATGAGTGGCTATTCGACCGCTGCGCCGCCCCGCGCGAGCTGCGCATGTCGCCTTCGGCGTTTCGCTACCAGCTGGTGCAACGGGCTAAGGCGGCTAATAAACGCATCGTCCTGCCCGAAGGCAGCGAGCCACGCACGGTCAAAGCCGCCGCCATTTGCCACGCCCGCGGCATCGCCCGCTGCGTGCTGCTGGCCAGGCCTGAAGATGTCCACGCAGTGGCCAAGGCCCAAGGCATCGACCTGCCGGAAGGGCTGGAAATTCTCGACCCGGATATAATCCGTGAACGCTATGTCGAGGCCATGGTCGAGCTGCGCAAGGGCAAGGGGCTGAACGCGCCCATGGCCGCCGCGCAACTGGAAGACACCGTAGTGCTGGGCACCATGATGCTGGCCTTGGACGAGGTCGATGGCCTGGTGTCCGGCGCCATTCACACCACCGCCAATACTATTCGCCCAGCGCTGCAGCTGATCAAGACCGCCCCTGGTTACAAACTGGTGTCCTCGGTGTTCTTTATGCTGCTGCCAGATCAGGTAGTGGTGTACGGCGATTGCGCGGTCAACCCCGACCCCACCGCTGCGGAACTGGCGGAAATTGCCGTGCAAAGCGCCGCCTCGGCGACCGCCTTCGGCATCCCGCCACGGGTGGCCATGCTCAGCTATTCCACCGGCGAATCGGGCACCGGCGAGGAAGTAGAAAAAGTCCGCGAAGCCACGCGTCTGGCCAAACAGCTCGCCCCCGACCTGCTGCTCGACGGCCCACTGCAATACGACGCCGCAGCCATCGACAGTGTCGGCCGGCAAAAAGCGCCTAATAGCCCGGTTGCGGGTCGCGCCACGGTATTCGTGTTCCCCGATCTAAATACCGGCAACACCACCTACAAAGCCGTACAACGCAGCGCCGACTGCATCAGCGTCGGCCCCATGTTGCAGGGTTTGCGTAAGCCAGTGAACGACCTGTCTCGCGGCGCCTTGGTTGACGATATCGTCTACACCATCGCCCTCACGGCGATTCAGGCCGCCAACTTGCTGGAGTAAGACCATCAAACTGGGCTGATAACGCTGGCCCAGTTTGATTTTTAGCGCTAACAGGCATGCCGTAAGAGGCTCCCTAAATCATCAAGGCCTTCGCGGCATGCCTGCCCCTCATCCGGCGCTTCGCGCCACCTTCTCCCGCTGGGAGAAGGGCACAAGGAAGGCGTCGCTGCGCGACTTTCACGTCAAAACCGGCGAATCATTACAACTACCGGTTTTTTCAGGGGTTGCAGTTCGTTACACAGGCGTTAACCTGTGCGCCGACCGACCTGCGGTGGAAAACCACAGGCATAGATAAGCCGGGGCCAAAGCCCCATATTTAGGAGCGCGCGCCCCCATGCTGCATTTTCTACCTGCTCCATTGCGCGGACTGATTGCAGGCCTACTGCTCGCCCTGAACACACTGATTTGCTGCTGGCCGCTGTTCATCGGCGCCCTGCTCAAATTTCTGCTGCCAATTCCCAAGGTGCATCGCGCGCTGCGCGCTGGCATGCATGCGGCTGCTGAGTTCTGGATTTCCACCAATACATTCTGGATGAACCAAGTTGGCCGCACACAATGGGATGTGACCGGCCTGGACGGCCTCGACAAACAGCACTCCTATCTAGTCACCAGCAATCACCAGAGCTGGGTCGATATCTTGGTACTGCAATACCAGTTCAACCACCGCATCCCATTCCTCAAGTTCTTCCTCAAGCAGGAGTTGATCTGGGTGCCGGTTATTGGCCTGTGCTGGTGGGCGCTTGAGTTCCCCTTTATGAAGCGCTTCAGCAAGGAATACCTGGCTAAGCACCCGGAAAAACGCGGCCAGGACTTAGCCACCACGCGCAAGGCCTGCGCGCGCTACAAAACCAACCCGGTGTCGGTGTTCAACTTCCTCGAAGGCACACGCCTATCACCAGCCAAGCACGAGCAACAACAGTCACCCTTCAAGCACCTGCTCAAGCCCAAGGCTGGCGGCATTGCCTTTGTTCTTGATGCCATGGGCGAACAACTGCACAGCATCGTCAACGTGACCATTCATTACCCGCAGGGCACCCCAGGGTTTTGGGATCTGCTGTGTGGGCGAATGGATCAGGTGGTGGTGCGCATCGATCAGGTACAGATTCCTCAGGAATTTATTGGCCGCAATTACGATCAGGACGAAGCCTACCGCCTGCAATTTCAGCAGTGGATCAATCAGCTGTGGCTGGATAAGGATGCGCAATTGGATGCGCTGAAGCAGCGCTTTCCTGTGGCCTAAAGCACTTGACGAAAGCATCAAGCCCGCTCACCCAGCGGGCTTTTTATTATCTAAATGCAGGTTGTATCGGGACGCTCTGGCCGGCTCGATGCACAGCCCCATCTTATGCTGAGCATCACTGCTAACGCCTGCCCGCAATACCTCGCGGGTCAAACCGTCAGGCACAAAAAAGCCGCGCATTCGAGCGAATGCGCGGCCTGATCTTGCCAAGAAACGGTTACAGCGGCCGCAGGTTTATTTCTACCCGGCGGTTCTGTGCACGGCCTTGTTCATTGGTATTACTGGCAATCGGTTGACTCGGGCCCGCGCCATAAGATGACAGACGCGAAGCAGGCACACCATTAGCGCTCAGGTAGGCTGCAACGTTCTGCGCGCGGCGGTTGGACAAGTTCTGGTTCAACTCAAACGAGCCCGTGCTGTCGGTATGCCCGACGATATCGACACCGTTCTTGTCGAACTCCTTGAACACCGTGACCAGGGAATTAAGCGTCGGGTAAAAGCTACTGGAGATATCCGCCGAGTTGCTGGCAAACGTGATATTACCCGGCATGATCAGCTTCAGGTCATCACCATTGCGCTGTACCTGCACGCCAGTGCCCTGCAAGGTTTCGCGCAGCTTGGCTTCCTGAGTGTCAACATAGTAGCCATAGCCACCGCCGGCAGCGCCGCCGACTGCCGCACCGATTAATGCACCTTTAGCACGGTCTTTCTTGCTCGATGTGGCAGCCCCGATAACGGCCCCAGTCACCGCCCCAATACCACCATAAACGCCCGCCTTGCCAGCTTCGCGCTCACCGGTATAAGGGTTGGTGGTACAGCCGGCCAAGAGCGACAGACCAAGAGTTGCAGCTGCCAGATTTCGCCACTTCTTCATAAATACTTCCTTTACTTTTTTGTGTTGAGAGCAGTCTCTGCCGGCGCTTGGACGCTCGGCAAACGACTAAAGTTCATCTACTGTCAATTTGACAGCGGCCAGCAGAAACCGCAACGCATGGCTTAAGCACGAACGAAGGGGTTCTCACGCATTTCATCGCCCAGCCGAGTATCGGCGCCATGACCGGTCACCACAATGGCATCCTCATCCAGTTTATAGAGACGCTGCTTGATCGAACGCTCCAGGGTCGAGTAGTCACCGCCCCATAAATCGGTACGGCCGATACCGCGTTTAAACAGGGTATCACCGGCGATTAGCAGTTTGTCCTGCGGGAACCAGAAACTCATGGAGCCTGGCGTATGCCCAGGCGTGTGCAGCGCCACACCGCACCCGCAATCCAGCGCCTGGTCGTCGGCCAACCACTGATCCGGCGCTGGCACCGGGGTATAAGGCACGCCGAACATGCGACACTGCATTTCCAGATTATCCCAGAGGAACTGATCCTCCTTGTGCAGGTGCAGGGTCGCGCCGGTCTTCTCCTTCATCTGCCCCGAAGCGAGGAAGTGGTCCAGATGGGCATGGGTGTGAATGATGCTGACCACTTTCAAGCCATGGGCATCCACACGAGCCATGATCAGCTCGGGATTGCCACCCGGATCGACCACAATGGCCTTCTTGGTCACGGGATCGCCAATGATTGTGCAGTTGCACTGCAAAGGCCCGACAGGGAAGGTTTCGCGAATTAGCGCGGTCTTTGTGGCTTCCATGGGTGCTCCTGGAGATTGATGGCACAGGTTGAAATCAATAAAAGATAGACGCCCCGCCTCGGCAAACAATCACGCGTGCAGGTCGCCTGGTCACTGCAGTCTTTGCCTAAACGCAGGCACTTAATCGCACAACCACCGCCAATGACGGCCGCGCAGCACACTGCCAGCACCCGCCTCATTCCACCTAAAGCCCTCTAGCCCTTACGGTCGACAACGCGACCTGGCGCTTGAATCAGCCAAAAGCACGGCACACATACTCAGCATTGGCCACAAATGACCGATATATTGACTGTTGTAAACCTTTGCCGATGCACCTTTCGGAGCCATAGTGAACCCACACTTCAGTCACAGAATCAGGGAGTCAGCATGATCAGCACTACCCCGGAAGGGTTGCAGATTCGTCCACGGCATCTGGATTTTGATTTCCCCAATCCGTTGCCGCGTCATTGGCACAGCGGTGATGCCTTCAAAAGTCACCTATTTGATGCCATGTCAGTGCTGTTTCCCGATGGCGAACGCTTCTTTATCGACTCGGTGCGGCACTTTCGCGACCAGATAGGCGACCCAGTGCTGAAGGAGCAGATCCGTGGCTTTATCGGTCAGGAAGGCCATCACAGCCGCGAGCACTTGGAATACAGCAACCGCTTGCGCGACTTGGGTTACGACATCACCCGTATCGAGAAAAACGCCCAGGCGCGGATTCGCTACACCCAGAAGAAGTTCTCGGCGCAACGGCAACTGGCGGCCACTGCCGCGCTGGAACATATCACGGCGATCATGGCCGCCGGCATACTAAAAGACTCACGGTATATGGACGGCGCGCACCCGACCATGGCGCGCCTGTGGCGCTGGCACGCAGTGGAAGAAACCGAGCACAAAGCGGTGGCATTCGACGTTTACAATCAGGTCTGTGGCAGCCGCAAGTTGCTGCGTAAAGCAATGTTGATGGGCACCTTCTTCTTCGTTCTCGACACCACCCGTGGCCTGACACACATGCTCAAGCGCGACGGTTTGCTGTGGAACTGGCGCGTTTGGCGCGATGGCATCCAATGGATGTGGGGCAAGCACGGCGTATTTCGTCCGCTGCTGACTCCCTACCGAGATTTCTTCAAGCCCGGCTTCCACCCTTGGCAGCACAACAACCTGGAGTTGCTGTACCAGGCTCGCAAAGAATTCGATCTGCCTACACAAACCCAGGCTGCATAAGCCGGATACTTGCACAAGCAATAAAGAACTCCGACGCAGATGATTGAGCCTAGCCGAGACCGCTCAGTAGCGACTGATTATCACAGTAGCCCCAGGCTTTTGGCACGCGCCACCGCCTGGGTACGCCGCCCAACGCCGAGCTTGCTGTTGATGTGGCGGGCATGGGTTTTCACCGTATGCAGCGAGATAAACAGGCAATCACTGATTTCCTGGTTGGAACAGCCCTGGGCGATCAATTGCAGTACCGCCATCTCGCGCGAGCTTAAAGCGTCAACCACGGTGGCATAGTCAGCCTGACTGACCACCGGTGCAGCCGACGGCAGCTGCAACAGCAAGGCCTCAGTCAAAGGGCTCGTTTGCTGCGTCATTAACTGCTCACGCAACCATTCAGACTGCCGGCTCAGCAAGCAATCAAAGACCAACAAGCCACCACCTGCTGCTGCCTGTAAGGCACTTTGCAGCTGCTGCTGGGCTTCTCGCTCGCGGCCGCCCTCACGCAATAAATCAGTCAGCTGAGTCTGCGCAATAGTCCCTAGCAGTTGTCCACCGGTGTTCTGCGCTAGCTGGCTCAACCCGCGCAAGCGCCGCTCGGCTGCCTCAACATCGCCCTGAATTCGCTCATAGTTGGCCAGGTGCAATTGAATATACAAAGGCAGCTGCGGGTGGAACTCCGGTGCGGCGGCTGTCTGCTCGCCGCCGTAGGTCGCTAGTAGGCTGCTCAACCAGACGCCGGCCAATTCGGTCTGGCCCTGGCGTAACCACAACTCACACTTAGCCAGGGTGATCATCGCCAAATAATAAATTGGCGGGATATCCCAGATATGCATCACGCGCTCGGCTTCGGCTAACTGGGCAAACGCCTCAGTCAGGTTGCCACTGCGGCCCTCAAGGCCGGCCAACTCGCAATAACCGATCAGCACGCTGATATCACGACAGCTGCGCGCTTCGGCAATCCCGGCCAGCAGCTTGTGCCGCGCCTGCTGCGGTTGCAGGCGCAGGCTCAGCAGATAG
This sequence comes from Pseudomonas sp., assembly GCA_017886405.1. Taxonomy (GTDB): domain Bacteria; phylum Pseudomonadota; class Gammaproteobacteria; order Pseudomonadales; family Pseudomonadaceae; genus Aquipseudomonas. Next base: position 11,003 of record JAGGNC010000223.1, read on the forward strand.
CCTTCATATAACGTCAGACGCCCGCGCACTGCGTATGGTCGCCGCGCTGATAAACTGGCTAGCCGCTGCTGTCCCTGACGTAGCTCATCAAGCGCCCGCAACACTTCGCCACGGGCTTGCAGCGCGCGCGCCCGATCATAATGGACCAATGCCTCAAACAGTGGATTACCGACCCGCTGCGCCAACTCTAAGGCCTCGCGATTCAAACCACGAGCACGCCAAAGATCACCCTGCACAATCGACAGATTAGCTAGATTGGAAAGACACATAAGACGCTGACCATAGCGCTCCTGTGGCAGGCAGCTCAGCGCTTCACTGCAATACGCCTGGGCCTTGGCACTGTCGCCACGACCGCGAGCAATAACGCCACTAAGGGCTAACCATTGCGCCAACAGTTGTTCCTGCTCGCCCCGTTCGCGTGCCGGCAAAAAGCGCTCAAGTGCAGCCAACAACTCTTCGGCCGCATCCAGCTGACAGGCCAATGCCAGTGCCCAGCCGTACAGCAGGATCAGTCGCGGTGTACTGGTCAGCAAACTGTCCGGCAAGTCCATCTTCCAGCGCAATAAGGTGGCAACATTCTGTTCACCCAGCAGCTGCGCCTCGGAAAGGTTCTGCACCAGGTTGGCCGCCACATCCGGCTGACCGGCTCGCAACGCTTGCTCAATCGCCTCATTCAGCAACCCTTGGCCACTGAACCATCGACACGCGCGCAAATGCAGACCGACAGATCGCGGCGGACGACTGCGCAGCAGGTCGGAAAACAGATGGTGGTAACGAAACCATTTACCCTGATCATCCAACGGCACCAAAAACACCTGATTCGCCTGCAAGTGGCGCAAAATTGCTGCGCTGTCATGGGCGTCTCGCAGGGCATCACACAGTTCGGCGCAGAAGCGTTCTTGGCTCGCTGTTTCATAGAGAAAAGCTTGCACCTCAGTCGACTGGCGCTCAATCACCTCTTCCAGCAAGTAGTCATGTATGAGTTCAGCGCTGCCCTGAGCCAGTGCCGATATCGCGCTCGACTCCTGGGTTGCGCCGACTGATAGGGACCACAAACGCAAGCCTGCGACCCAGCCCTCGCTGCGCTGTAACAGCATGGCGAGCGCATCGGGCGACAGCACTGCACCTTGCAGCGCAAGCAGTTCGGCGCTTTCCGTATCAGTCAGGCGCAGGTCCTGGTCATGTAACTCCAGCAACTGGCGCGACAGACGCAGGCGTGCCAAGTGCCAGTCGGGGCGCTGTCGACTGGTGACTAGGATCACCAACCCCGGTGGCAAATGGTTGAGAAAAAACTGCAGGCAGCGATCCAATACCGCGCCCTGCGCTAGATGGTAATCATCCAGCACCATCAGCAACGGCTGCAGCGGATCAAGGCATAACGTCAGTTCATCAAGCAAGCCATCAAGCCATTCTTCAAAGGCAAAAGGTTGATGCCGCTGGCGCAAACGCAGCAGAGTTCGCGCCTCCTGACCCAACCCTGGGAAATACTGTTGCAGACCGCCGAGCATGCGTTCGAGAAAACGCCCGGGGTCACTGTCACGCGGACTCAAGCCCAGCCACAGACTTCGCCACGGTTCGGATAAATACTCACAGAACTCGATAGCCAGTGAACTTTTGCCAAACCCGGCAGGTGCGCTGACTAGCAGCAAGCGCCCCGACAAACCGCTCAGCAGGCGCTCGCATAAACCCGAACGCGATACGTAACTGGCTGGTAAGGGCGGCCGATAGAAATGCCCGCCCAGTCCGCTGGGCGCCGCATCAACGCTAGGAATTTGAGACAGATCAGTCATTAGCCGGTTTCTTGCAGTCGTCAGGCAGAGGCACTCGCCGCCTGAAGGCCTAGTGGGTTAACTCAAATTCGGGTGACTGAGGTTCTGAGGCATGACGCCGCGCCACGTCATCGCGGGCTATGGCGAAGAGGCGCAACTCAGTATCAGGGCCTAAGGCGCCGAAATTGACTCATTGCACTGGCCACACAGGCCACTGCAATGTCCGCAGCCTAGCGCCTTGATGCGTGCATTTGAAGCCCTTGCGGCTATCAGGTAGCGAACTGCAATGAATGCGTATGCACAGACTGCATTTTCAAGGCACCTAGCCGACCTAAAATCTCATGGAGCGTATCCACTGTCGTGTAGCGATCGCGTCTAGAGTGACCGCCTGGAGGGCGCGCAAAAAAAAACCGACCCTTGCGGGTCGGTTTCTTTAAGCATCATGCAACCTGGTTAGCGAACACCAGACTGACGCAGTGCAGCCGGGGTGTAATCGCTTTCTTTTGCTGGGTAGTCGAACACGTAAGAAGTTTTCTCTTCGTTCTTCATACCCAGAGCCAAGTAGCGACCGGACAGCAGGTCATACAAGGTCTCTACGCTGTACCACGGCACTTTCTTGTCGTAGTAGTACTGAGCATGGGCTTCAGCTACACGCCACAGAGTACCGCGACCGTCGTAGTGGTCAATTTGAGCCGCTTGCCAAGTATCTTCATCGAGGAAGAAGTCACGCTTAGCATAGATGTGACGCTCACCCTCTTTCAGGGTTGCGGTCACATGCCATACACGGTGCAGCTCATAACGCGTCAGGTCCTGGTTGATATGGCCAGCCTTGATCACATCGGCATACTTCAGCTTCGGCGAATCTAGACGGTAGCTGTTGTACGGGATGTAGATTTCCTTCTTACCGTTCAACTTCCAATCGTAACGGTCTGGAGCGCCGTTAAACAGGTCGAAGTTGTCGGAGGTACGCAAGCCATCTGCAGCGGTACCCGGGCCGTCATAGGACACCTGAGGTGCACGACGAACACGGCGCTGACCGGCGTTATACAACCACGCCAGACGCGGCTCCTTCACTTGGTTCAAGGTTTCGTGAACCAACAGCACGTTACCGGCCAGACGTGAAGGTGCAGTTACGCGCTGCTTAAAGTAGAACAGTACGTTACTTTCTTTGCTGGAATCGACACCGGCAAGCGCACCACGGAAGGTGAACTCATCCTGGAAATATACCAGGCTGTACGAGCCGTTGGCCTGCGGAGTCGCCTGGGCTACCAGACGCTTAACGCTGCCGCCGCGATAGCGGGTGATGTGGTTCCAGATCGCTTCTAGGCCATCCTTCGGTATTGGGAAGGGGATTGCCTGATCAAAGTTCTCCAGACCGTTACCGCCCTCAACCATCTTGGTGTTGACTGCGTTGGTCTT
>JAGGNC010000101.1 GCA_017886405.1 Pseudomonas sp.
TTTTTACGGGGAACGCTAACCCCGATCTGGCGCGACGTATCGTACGTCAGCTGCACATTCCCCTCGGTGATGCTTCTGTCGGTAAGTTTTCCGACGGCGAGATCATGATTGAAATCAACGAAAACGTCCGCGGCAAAGACGTATTCCTGATTCAACCGACGTGCGCGCCAACCAATGACAACCTGATGGAACTGATAGTGATGGCCGACGCCTTCCGCCGCTCATCAGCGACCCGAATTACTGCAGTTATCCCCTACTTCGGCTATGCCCGCCAGGATCGCCGTCCGCGTTCCGCTCGCGTGGCCATCAGCGCCAAAGTTGTGGCTGACATGCTCACCGTTGTAGGCATTGACCGGGTACTCACCGTCGACCTGCACGCGGATCAGATCCAAGGCTTCTTCGATATCCCGGTAGATAATATCTACGGTTCTCCAATACTGGTGGACGATATCGAAGACCAGCGCTTCGAAAATATGATGATCGTCTCCCCAGACATTGGCGGTGTTGTGCGCGCCCGTGCAGTGGCTAAATCCCTGGGTGTTGACCTGGCGATCATCGACAAGCGCCGCGAGAAAGCCAACCACTCCGAAGTGATGCACATCATCGGCGATGTTGAAGGCCGTACCTGCATCCTAGTCGATGACATGGTGGATACCGCCGGCACCCTGTGCCACGCCGCCAAAGCGCTGAAAGAACACGGCGCATCGAAAGTCTTCGCCTATGCCACGCATGCTGTACTGTCTGGCCGCGCAATCGAAAACATCGAAAAATCTGTACTCGACGAGCTGGTGGTGACCAACACCATCCCGCTGTCCGCCGCCGCGCAATCCTGTTCGCGTATTCGCCAGCTGGACATCGCCCCGGTAGTCGCTGAAGCGGTACGCCGCATCAGCAATGAAGAATCGATCAGCGCGATGTTCCGTTAAGTCGGAATACGCCCTGAGCGCAAACGCCCTGCCCTGATGGCAGAGCCTTTCAACCAACCGTCCCGTCGCTGGTCGCAAGCGTAACGGACGGCTTGGTTATTTTGGAGAAGTGAAATGACTGTTGAATTTACCCTGAATGCTGAAGCGCGTTCTGACCTGGGGAAAGGTGCGAGCCGCCGCCTGCGTCGTAACGTTGCCATGGTTCCTGCCGTAATTTACGGTGGCGACAATGCCCCGCAATCGATCAGCCTGCTGGCCAAAGATTTCGCCAAGCTGCTGGAAAACGAGGCCGTATACAGCCACGTACTGAACCTGAACGTCGCCGGCACCAACGAAAGCGTTTTGATCAAAGCCCTGCAGCGCCACCCAGCCAAAGGCTTCGTGCTGCACGCTGACTTCATTCGCGTTGTGGCTGGCCAGAAATTGACCGCACACGTACCGTTGCACTTCATCAACCAGGAATCCTCGGTTGGCGTGAAGAAGCAAGGCGGCGAAGTCTCCCACGTCCTGTCTGAAGTAGAAGTTTCCTGCCTGCCGAAAGACCTGCCGGAATTCATCGAAGTCGACATGGCTGCCGTTGAGCTCGGTCAGATCGTGCACATGGCCGACCTGAAGCTGCCAAAAGGCGTTGAGCTGGTTGCATTGGCACACGGTAATGACCTAGCAGTAGCTAACATCCACGCCTCCCGCGTTGCTAAAGACGTAGAAGACGAAAGCGAAGGCGCTGCCGAGTAACCCTCGCCGCGTCGGAAACCAGCTCGGTATGCGATTCTGCCGAGCTATTTCCACAAAAGGGCTTCTGACATGACTGCCGTTCAACTGATCGTTGGCTTGGGTAACCCCGGCCCTGAATACGACCAGACCCGGCATAATGCAGGGGCCCTTTTCGTTGAGCGTCTGGCCGACAGCCAGCGCATCAACCTGAGTCTCGACAAAAAGTATTTTGGCCTGACGGGTAAATTCACCCATCAAGGCCGCGATGTTCGCCTGCTGATCCCCACCACCTTTATGAACCGCAGCGGCCAGGCCGTAGCGGCATTGGCGAATTTCTTCCGCATTGCGCCGGAAGCCATTCTGGTGGCCCACGACGAACTCGACATGCCGCCAGGCGTCGCCAAACTCAAACAGGGTGGCGGGCACGGCGGGCATAACGGGCTGCGCGATATCATTGCCCAGCTCGGCAATCAGAATAATTTTTACCGCCTGCGGCTTGGCATTGGCCATCCTGGGCACAGCAGCATGGTTTCCAACTTCGTCCTCAGCCGTGCACCACGCAGCGAACAGGAACTGCTGGATACCAGCATTGATTTTGCCCTAGGCAGCCTGTCGGAAATCCTCGCAGGCGACTGGAGCAAGGCCATGCACAAGCTGCACAGCCAGAAAGCCACCTCTTAACTCTTTACCGCCATTCGCGCGAGGGACACCATCATGGGATTCAACTGCGGCATCGTCGGCCTACCCAACGTCGGCAAGTCCACCCTGTTCAACGCCCTCACCAAATCCGGTATTGCGGCCGAAAACTTTCCGTTCTGCACCATCGAGCCGAACAGCGGCATCGTGCCGATGCCGGACCCACGCTTAGCGGCGCTGGCGGCCATCGTCAACCCCAAGCGCATCATGCCAACCACCATGGAATTCGTCGACATCGCCGGCCTGGTCGCCGGCGCGTCGAAAGGTGAAGGCCTGGGCAACAAGTTCCTCGCCAACATCCGCGAGACCGATGCCATCGCCCACGTGGTGCGCTGCTTCGAAGACGAAAACGTGATTCACGTCGCCAACAGCGTCGACCCAAAGCGCGACATCGAAATCATCGACCTAGAGCTGATATTCGCCGACCTCGACAGCTGCGAGAAACAGCTGCAGAAGGTCACCCGCAACGCCAAGGGCGGCGACAAAGACGCCGTCGTGCAGAAAGGCCTACTGGAGCAGTTGATCGCTCATTTCAGCGAAGGCAAACCCGCGCGCAGCGTGATGAAGAACATGAGCGCCGACGAGAACGCAGTGATCCGCGGCTTCCACCTGCTCACCAGCAAGCCGGTCATGTACATCGCCAACGTTGCTGAAGACGGCTTCGACAACAACCCACTGCTCGACGTCGTGCGCGCCATCGCCGAAGAAGAAGGCGCGATCGTAGTGCCGGTGTGCAATAAGATCGAAGCGGAAATCGCCGAGCTCGACGACGGCGAAGAGAAGGACATGTTCCTCGAAGCCCTGGGCCTCGACGAACCCGGCCTAAACCGCGTAATCCGCGCTGGCTACGAAATGCTCCACCTGCAAACCTACTTCACCGCCGGCGTCGAAGAAGTTCGTGCTTGGACCGTCAAAGTCGGCGCCACCGCCCCGCAGGCGGCTGGCGTCATTCACACCGACTTCGAAAAAGGCTTTATCCGCGCCGAAGTCATCGCCTACAACGACTTTATCCAATACAAGGGCGAAGCCGGCACCAAAGAAGCCGGCAAATGGCGCCTGGAAGGCAAGGAATACATCGTTAAAGACGGCGACGTCATGCACTTCCGCTTTAACGTCTAAGCGCTTGATCGCGCGCAGAAATTTTCGCTTAGCAGGGTTGACACCCAACCCCAAGGCGCGAATAATGCGCGCCACTCGGCTACGTAGCTCAGCTGGTTAGAGCATAGCATT
>JAGGNC010000040.1 GCA_017886405.1 Pseudomonas sp.
AGAAAGCCGAGCGCCTGACCGTGGAAGTGCTGCCGAAGAAACTCGACGAAGAAGTGGCTATGGCAATGGTCAAGGGCTTCGGCGGCGTAGTGACTCAGCTGACCAGCAAGCAAGCCGAGTACATCGGTGTGCCGCAGGAAGGCCCGTTCAAGCCACACGCTTATCGCTACTAACCACTGCCGTAGGGTGGGTCGGGCCGCGCAGCGGCGTAACCCACCGATCACCTTGGCGGGTTACGCGCCGCCCTGAAACCGCAGCGAGCCATCACTCAGGTGGCAGGCGGCGTTAACCCACCTTACGCCCAAGCCTGGCTTGTTTAAACTGGAAAGTCTTATGTCTCAAGAACGCCGTTACAGCTTCGAGTTCTTCCCTACCAAGACTGAAGCTGGGCACGAAAAACTGATGAATGTGGCGCGCCAATTGGCCACTTACAACCCAGATTTCTTCTCCTGCACCTATGGTGCTGGTGGCTCTACCCGCGACCGCACGCTGAACACCGTGCTGCAACTCGATGGCGAGATTAAAGTGCCGGCCGCGCCGCACCTGTCTTGCGTAGGTGATAGCAAGGCCGAGCTGCGTGATTTGCTAGGCCTTTACAAAAACGCCGATATCAAGCGCATTGTCGCCCTGCGCGGTGACCTGCCATCCGGTATGGGCATGGCCAGTGGCGAGCTGCGCCATGCCAACGACTTGGTCGAATTTATCCGCAACGAGACGGGCGACCACTTCCACATTGAGGTTGCTGCCTACCCGGAAATGCATCCGCAGGCGCGTAACTTCGAGGACGATATCGCCAACTTCGTGCGCAAGGCCAAAGCCGGCGCCGACAGCGCGATCACCCAGTATTTCTTCAACGCCGATAGCTACTTCTACTTCGTCGAGCGTGTGCGCAAACTGGGCGTCGAACTGCCAATCGTGCCAGGCATCATGCCGATCACCAACTACAGCAAGCTGGCGCGCTTCTCCGACGCCTGCGGTGCCGAGCTGCCACGCTGGGTGCGCAAACAACTGGAGGCCTACGGTGACGATATCGACAGCATCCAGGCGTACGGTGAACAGGTGATCAGCGAGATGTGCGAACGCTTGCTGCAAGGCGGCGCACCAGGGCTGCACTTCTACACCTTGAACCAAGCCGAACCGAGCCTGGCGATTTGGAACAACCTCAAGCTGCCCCGCTAACTCCTCAGGCAGTACCCGGCACCCGCGCCCTGCGCGTGCCGGTGATTCTTCAGCAGTCACTCGCCCCACGCCCAGCTAAGCAGCACAGCGTTTTCACCACGCGCACGGCAAACGCGGTAGCCTTGAGCAATCGGCTACGTGGTCTAGGCACAGGCCAAGACACTCAATCACCACCATACTGTTAGCACGCGTGCAGCCATGCAGGGCTTACGCGGCATCACAATCAGGGAGCGCCGCAATGGCCGCACGAAAAACCATCAATGCCTCTGTTTCCCCCAAAGGCAGCCTGGAAACCCTCTCGCAACGTGAAGTGCAGCAACTGCGTGAAACCGGTTCCGGTAGCGTTTATGCCCTGTTCCGCCAATGCGCGCTGGCGATCCTCAACACCGGTTCGCAGAGTGATAATGCCAAGACCATTTTAGAAGCCTACCCGGATTTCGAAATCCGCATTCTGCAGCAGGATCGCGGTATCCGCTTAGAACTGTTTAACGCACCGGCCGATGCCTTCGTCGATGGCGAGATGATCGCCAGCACCCGCGAGATGCTATTCAGCGCCCTGCGCGACATCGTCTACACGCAGAGCGAACTGGAAAACCAGCGGGTGGACTTCAGCAGCTCCCAGGGCATCACCGATTACGTCTTCCATTTGTTGCGCAACGCCCACACCCTGCGGGCCGGCGTCGAGCCGAAGATCGTGGTGTGCTGGGGTGGCCACTCAATCAGCAGCGAAGAATACAAATACACCAAGAAAGTCGGCCACGAGCTGGGCTTGCGCGGCCTGGACATCTGCACCGGTTGCGGCCCCGGCGTGATGAAGGGACCGATGAAAGGCGCGACCATTTCCCACGCTAAACAGCGCAACGTATTCGGCCGCTACCTGGGCCTGACCGAGCCAGGGATCATCGCCGCCGAAGCGCCCAACCCGATCGTCAATGAGCTGGTCATCCTGCCGGATATCGAGAAACGCCTAGAAGCCTTCGTGCGCATTGGTCATGGCATCATCATCTTCCCCGGCGGCGCGGGCACGGCCGAGGAGCTACTGTACTTCCTCGGCATCCTCATGCACCCGGACAACCAGAACATTCCCTTCCCATTGATCATGACAGGGCCACGAAGTGCAGCCGCGTACCTTGAACAGCTGCACGAATTTATCGGCGCCACCCTGGGTGAAGCGGCGCAACAGCGTTACAGCATCATTATCGACGACCCCGCCAACGTCGCGCGGGAAATGGCCGAAGGGATCAACACGGTCAGACAGTTTCGCCGCGAGCATAACGATGCGTTCCACTTCAACTGGCTGCTGAAGATCGACGAAAGCTTCCAGCACCCCTTTGAACCCAGCCACGCCAACATGGCCAGCCTGAAGTTGACGCGCAAGCAGCCCGTGCATGAGCTGGCGGCATACCTGCGCCGGGCGTTTTCCGGGATTGTCTCGGGCAACGTCAAGGACAAGGGCATTCGCCTGATTGAGCAGCATGGTCCATACGAAATAACCGGCGACCCGGACATTATGTTGCAGCTCGATCAACTGCTACAGGCATTCGTTGACCAGCACCGCATGAAACTGCCCGGCGCCAGCGCTTACACACCCTGCTACAAGCTGGTGACCTAACCCGTGGGAATGGCGTCGCGACAGATCTATCACGGCGCGGCGACCACCGGACAGGAGGAAGTTCGCTTAGATTAGCGGCTCTGTTATACTCTCGCCTTCCCGCCAGGCTTGCGCCCGGATGCTAGCCCCCAGAGGCCAGTAGTACCGGACGGGATTGCGCCCCCCAAGCGTGATTCAAGCCAGGCAATACACCCCATAGGGCCATGCCCTCACTAGACAGGATTACACATGTCCTTTGCCTCCCTCGGTCTCTCCGAGGCTTTAGTCCGTGCGGTCGAAGCCGCAGGCTACACCCAACCCACTCCGGTGCAACAGCGGGCCATCCCCGCCGCGTTGCAAGGTCGTGACCTGATGGTTGCAGCCCAGACGGGTACAGGTAAGACAGGCGGTTTTGCCCTGCCGATCCTAGAGCGACTGTTCCCCAACGGTCATCCGGATCGCGAACAGCGACACGGCCCGAAACAACCGCGCGTGCTGGTATTGACCCCGACCCGCGAACTGGCCGCCCAAGTGCATGACAGCTTTAAACTGTATGCCCGCGAATTAAAATTTGTCAGCGCCTGCATCTTCGGCGGCGTTGGCATGAACCCGCAGGTTCAAGCCCTGGCTAAAGGTGTCGACGTACTGGTGGCGTGCCCCGGACGCCTGCTCGACCTGGCTAACCAGCGCGCCATCGACCTGTCGCACGTGGAAATCCTCGTGCTCGACGAGGCCGACCGCATGCTTGACATGGGTTTTATCCATGACGTGAAGAAGGTCCTCGCAAAGCTCCCGACAAAACGGCAGAACCTACTGTTCTCGGCGACCTTCTCGAAGGACATCACCGATCTGGCCGGCAAGCTATTGCACAACCCGGAACGTATCGAAGTGACGCCGCCGAACACTACGGTCGAGCGCATCGAACAGCGCGTATTCCGCGTCCAGGCCAGCCACAAGCGCGCCCTGCTCGCGCACCTGATCACCGCGGGCGCCTGGGAACAGGTGCTGGTCTTTACCCGCACCAAGCACGGCGCCAACCGCCTGTCCGAGTATCTGGATAAGCACGGTCTAACGGCTGTGGCGATCCACGGTAATAAGAGCCAGAACGCACGGACTAAAGCCCTGGCCGACTTCAAAGCCGGCAATGTGCGCATCCTGGTTGCCACCGATATCGCCGCCCGCGGTCTGGATATCGATCAGTTGCCGCATGTGGTCAACTTCGAACTGCCAAATATCGAAGAAGACTACGTGCACCGCATCGGCCGCACCGGCCGTGCCGGCCGCAGCGGTGAGGCGATCTCCCTGGTTGCGCCGGATGAAGAGAAGCTGCTCAAAGGCATCGAGCGGATGACCAAGCAGAAAATCGGCGACGGCGACCTACTCGGTTTTGATGCCAGTAACGTCGAGGCCGAGCGCCCAGAAGTCCGCGAGCCGCAGAAGCCACGTCAACCGCGCGGTGCTAAGCCGGAAGGCGAACGCCACGGTGGCGGACGTAAGGACAAGGGCAAGGACAGCGGTCGCGACAACAGCCGCAGCAAGCCTCAAGGTAGCCGCAGCCCGCAGCCGCGCAGCTCGGCTGCGGCGCGCACAGCCTCGCCGGCAGTGCCCGCGTTACCTCCAGACCGCGAGCCGGATGAGTTCCGCGACGATGAAATCGATAATTTCGGCAACCGTGCCGACTATGTCAGCCCGAACCAGAACAAGCAGCAGAACCGTGGCCGTCGGCCCGGTGCGCCTGCAGCGCCAAGCGGGCCGAGCGCCAGTAATGGCGTCGGCCTGGGCGCTCGTCCTGCTAAGCCCGCGCGCAGCAATGGCGGCGGCGCAAGTGCTGGCGCTGGCGCTGGCACACAAGGTCGTCGTCAGGGCTCAGGCACTGGTAGCCAAGGCGGCCAGGCCCGCAATGGTTCCGCCCGCGCACGTCCACCGCGCGACACCCGCACCACCTCGCTGAACCGCGATGAGCTGCCACGCCAGGAAGCGGCAGTGAAAAGCCCACACGACAAACAACCGGTGATCGTGCACAAGGGCTCGCGCCTGGATCGCTTCCCGACGCCAGAGCAGCTCGACGAACTGGCGAGTGCACGTCCGCGCGGCGAGAAGCCGGCCCTGCTGACGCGCAACCGCGAAGAGTCATAGCCAGCTAGCCGCACACAAAAACGCCGCCCAATGGGCGGCGTTTTTGTTGGTGCCGAGGGTGGCAGGTCACGCCGTCAGCTGGGATATAGGGATCACCATCATCAGCCGATGGGTGAGCACCCATCCTACTGGCGTATTCCTTCAACTGAGATGATCAGCTCTACGCTCTGGGAAGCTGGGCCGAGGTCTTTCTGGATGTCGAAGTCTTTCAGCTTCAACGTGGTGCTGCCCTCAAAACCAGCGCGGTAGCCGCCCCATGGGTCCTTGCCCTCGCCGATAAACGTGGCGGCAATCACCACCGGCTTGGTCACACCATTGAGGGTCAGATCGCCGTTAATATCGGCAGTGCCTTCGCCCGTGGACGTGACCGAGGTAGAGGCGAAGGTCGCGGTTGGGTGCTGGCCGACGTTGAGGAAGTCATCGCTGCGCAGATGCTTATCGCGCTCGGCATGGTTGGTATCAACGCTGGTGGTATTCAGCGTTACATTAACCTTGCTGTCCTGCGGATTGGCGGCGTCGTAGCTAAAGCTGCCGTCAAAATCCTTAAAGGTGCCATACAGCCAGCTGTAGCCAAGGTGACTGATCTTGAAATTGACGAAGGCGTGCTGGCCCTGCTTATCGATGGCGTAATCCGCCGCCATCGCCTGACCAGCACCAATTAATGCGCCGCCAAGTGCTAGGGCTACGAGAGTGTTCTTTAGCATGATTATGCTCCTTGTGAGGATGGAATAGAGGCGTGGCAATTCAGCCCCGGAAACAGCAGACCGAACTAGCGACCGAACATCCGCACAAGCGTTCGGTCGCCATCAATAAAGTGGTGTTTCAACGCAGCCAGCCCATGGATACCGGCGAAGATCACCAGCACCCAGCCTAGGTATTCATGCACCAGACCGGCGATATCTTCCTGATTAGGAATGCTGGTCAGGGTGGCTGGCACCGCAAACAGCCCAAATACCTCGATACCGCGGCCATTGGCAGTAGAAATCAGGTAGCCGGAAATCATCAACACAAACAACCCAACGTACAGAAAGCTATGGCCCAACTTGCTGGCCAGGCGGGTCAACCGCCCGTGGTTGGGCAGGCTGGCGGGTGGCGGGGTGAACCAGCGCCACAACACACGCGCCAACATCACCACAAAGAGCAGCATACCGATGCTCTTGTGCAGATCGGGCGCGGTTTGGTACCAGCCACTGTAGTAGTCCAACTCGACCATCCAGTAGCCCAGAGCAAACAAGCCGAACACAGTCAGCGCCACCAGCCAGTGGATAAGGATGCTGACCAGACCGTAGTGAGAAGAGCTATTACGCCATTGCATTGCAAACATTCCAGCAAAGAAGAACAGGGACCACGAGCGGTTCAAGACTAGCAATAAAGCTATCGTCAAAAAGCGAAAAAAACCGCTCTGACATATCGGGAAACACGATGTATTGACCAAGATCTAAGGCTGTTTAACGCTCGCCGGCAACGTTTAGCAGTCAGGCTCCAGGCGCCAATATAGAGCGCATCAGTTGGCTGCCTGCGGAATCTCGCACGGTTGCGCCGTCGTTCGAGCACAGTGCTTCTGATAGGCTTGGTGCAGATGATACAGAGCCGAGGATGAATACAGCGATGAGCCTGAATGACCAGTGGATGCAGCGTGACCTGAAAGTGCTGTGGCACCCCTGCACACAAATGAAGGACCACGAACAGCTGCCACTGGTACCTATTAAGCGCGGCCAAGGTGTGTGGCTCGAAGACTTTGACGGCAAACGCTACCTCGACGCGGTTAGCTCCTGGTGGGTCAACGTGTTCGGCCATGCTAACCCGCGCATCAATCAGCGCATCAAGGATCAAGTCGACCAACTTGAACATGTGATCCTCGCCGGCTTCAGCCATCAGCCGGTGATCGAGCTGTCCGAGCGCTTGGTCAAAATGACACCGGCCGGCCTGGACCGGGTGTTCTACGCCGACAATGGCTCTTCATGCATCGAAGTCGCCTTGAAAATGAGCTTTCACTACTGGCTCAACGTCGGCAAACCGGCGAAAAAGCGCTTTGTTACCCTGAGCAACAGCTACCACGGTGAAACCATCGCGGCGATGTCAGTCGGCGATGTGGCGCTGTTTACTGACACCTACAAAGCGCTTCTGCTGGACACCATCAAGGTGCCCAGCCCGGACTGCTACTACCGCCCCGAGGGCATGAGCTGGGAAGCGCACTCACGCGCCATGTTCGCTCACATGGAGCAAACCCTTGCCGAATATGCTCACGAGGTGGCCGCAGTAATCGTTGAGCCGCTGATCCAGGGGGCGGGCGGCATGCGGATGTACCACCCGATTTACCTCAAACTGCTGCGTGAGGCGTGCGATCGCTATGGCGTGCACCTCATCCATGACGAGATTGCAGTGGGCTTCGGCCGTACCGGGACGATGTTCGCCTGCGAACAGGCCGGTATCCGACCGGACTTCCTCTGCCTGTCCAAGGCGCTCACTGGTGGCTACCTGCCGCTGGCAGCCTGCCTGACCACAGACGAGGTGTACCAAGCGTTCTATGACGATTATTCGACCCTGCGTGCATTCCTGCATTCACACAGCTACACCGGTAATCCACTGGCCTGTGCAGCGGCGCTGGCAACCCTGGATATATTCGAACAAGACAACGTGATCGAAGCTAACAAGGCTCTAGCCAGCCGTATGGCCAGCGCCACAGCGCACCTGGTCGATCACCCGCATGTCGCCGAAGTCCGCCAGACCGGCATGGCCTTGGCCATCGAGATGGTGCAGGACAAGGCCAACAAGACGGCGTATCCGTGGCAAGAGCGTCGCGGCCTCAAGGTCTATCAGCACGCGCTTGAGCGCGGCGCGCTGCTGCGCCCATTGGGCAGCGTGGTGTATTTCCTGCCGCCTTACGTGATCACTCCGGAGCAAATCGACTTCCTCGCCGAGGTGGCCACTGAAGGCATCGACATCGCCACGCGCACCTCGGTTAGCGTGCCGCAGGGAAATGCCAACTACCCTGACTTTCGCGATCCGGGCTAAATACAGAAGTAGGGTGGATGGCGCTTTACCCATCCACCGTTGCGGTGGCCTGGTGGATGAAAAGAGCGTCATCCACCCTACGGATCTCAATGCGCACGGCGCACCCTAAGGCTAGCATTCGCGCCTTTACTCTAGGTTCACGTCTTATGCGTCTCTCTCGTTTTTTTATCGATGCCCCGCTCTCCCTCGGTCAACATGACCTGCCAGAGGCTCAGGCTCACTACATCGGCCGCGTGCTGCGCCATGCCGTGGGCGATGCCATTCAGCTGTTTGATGGTAGTGGTCAGGATTACCTGAGTGAGCTGATCGAAGTGGGCAAGAAAACTGTGCGCGTCGACGTGCGTCAGGCCCTCGAAGGTCAGGCCGAATCGCCCCTGCATATTCATCTAGGCCAAGGCCTGTCACGCGGCGAACGCATGGACTGGGCGATCCAGAAAGCCACCGAACTGGGCGCCAATGAAATCAGTTTGATTATCAGCGAGCGCTGCGAAGTGCGCCTCAAGGATGAACGCGCCGATAAACGCATGGCGCACTGGCGCCAAGTAGCAATCAGCGCCTGCGAGCAGTGCGGCCGCTCGGTGCTACCCATCATTAGCCCACCGGTCGCCTTGACCGATTGGCTGGCTCAAGTATCTGCCGACCTGAAGCTGGTGCTGCACCCGGTCGCCGAGCCTTGGGCCAGCCATCCACAACCTAAATCATTGGCTTTTCTGATCGGCCCGGAAGGCGGTCTCAGCGATAAAGAAGTTGCCTTGGCCAAGACCCACGGCTTTCACGCCGCTCGCCTGGGGCCGAGGGTGCTTCGTACGGAAACTGCGCCGGTGGTGGCGTTGAGTGTGGCGCAGCAGTTGTGGGGTGATTTCTAACAGCCTTCCTATTATCGACTGCGCGTCGGCCCGGCTGCGTTAAAAACCGGCTCGGAAAGCCACTTGTGGCTAATGCGCTTTAGCGCGACCCAAAGGGCGAGTACAACGAGTAATGCTCATGTCCAAATGTACACTCGTGTGCTTGCCCAGCCCGCTTCCTCGCCGGCTTGACCGGCCGGAGGCTGTTACTAACCTAGCGTCTTGCAGGACTCTAGCTCGCGAGCGCGTAAAAAAGGTCTAAGCTCGTGTCATAAAAAAGCCCGCAACCGCGGGCTTTTTGTTTGCTGCGGATCAGATCAATCCAGCATCTGCCAGCTTCTGTTCCAAGCCGATTAGATCCGGAATCTTCAACACTGTTTCGCCAAACTGGATGGCATCCAGCTCCAGCGTTGATAACTCGACATCGGCGCGCACCAGCTCGGCACCAACTTTGATCGAGCGCGGGATACCCTGTACCAAGACGGCAATAAACTTAACTGCCGGCCGCCCGCCTAGGGCATTGATCACAGCAACTCGAGCGCCTGGACTGACAGTCGTCGCCTGACCATTCGAAGCCGCCTCGAACGACAACAGCGGTAACCGCAGTTCACGCCAGGTAATCTGCCCAAGAAACCAGTTAGGCATGCCCTCACTGACCTGCGGCGCACGATAGGCAATCAGCTCGGCAACCGCCACGTTGGGCAGCAACAGTGTACGGTCAGACAATGGCATCAGCAGGCCGGTCAGGCTGGGGGCGCTGCTCTGGGTGACGACGGCTTGGCTCATGAAAATATCCTGTACAGGGCACTGCCCCGGATTAACTGCACTGCTCGGCCAGATGATTGACCAAGGCCTCGGCAAGCTCACGCGGATCACCGCTGAAGCTGCTGTAGCCGCCTTCACGCAGGCTGTCCGGCATACTCGGGCAGGCACAGCTGTCGGCACGCTGGGTCCAAATCAAGCCCCCCTGGCGTCGCACATACGCTGCTGCGGCGCTGCCATCACTGCCCATACCGCTGAATGCGATCACGCCGCTCAGCGCGCCAAAGTGCTGGGCTAGGTTGAGCATCATCTGGTCGATTGACGGGCTGTAGGGTTCCGGCCAGCCACGTTCGGCTATCTGCATAAGACCATCATCGCTGAAGCCCAGTTCATGGTTGATCGGTACCACAATTACTTCACCGCAACGCAGCGCATCACCATGACGAGCTGGATTTACATGCCATTGGCTATGCCTGCCAACGGCTTGCGGCAGCGCGCTCTCAAAGCTGGCATCGATATGCTGGGCATAGACGAAAGCAACCGGTAGGCCACCCGGCAAAGCATCTAGAAAGGTCTTTACCGCAGCTGGGCCGCCCAGTGACGCCGCCAGCAACCACACCTGCCGTGCCGGCGCGCCGGCTTCCAGCGGAGTATCCGCAAGTGCCGCTGGCAAATCCAGACGCGACGGCCGCTGCGCTTCAGCAAGAAGGGCTTCTAGGCTGGCGCCAACTGCCTGTGATGGGTCGCCAACCAGCTTCTTTAACTTGCCGAACAACCGCCGTTCCCAACGCGGATAGTTTTCCGAATGACGCTCAGGCGCATGGCCCTCGCCGAACAGAACGGGGGCCGATGTACTTTCCATCAGGCTGTCGATCAGCGGGAAATCTTCCGACTGCGCCAGATCAACCAGCCACAGATCGGGCTCGCAAGCACTCAGCGTTTCTTGATCGAGACGCGCCGGATCACTGTTCAACACCACCTGATAGCCACTGCCGGTCAACGCCTGCTGCAGCACATGGCGCTGCAAAGAGGTGTCGGCAATCACGGCGATACGTGCTGCAGTTTTCTCAGTCATGTGCGTTTAGCCGGGTGGCGATCCACCAGTTTATGAATGGTTTCAAGCAATAAGGACTCTTGATAGGGCTTACCGAGGTACTCATTTACACCGATGCTCATGGCCCGCTCACGGTGTTTCTCACCGGTACGCGAGGTGATCATAATGATCGGCAAGTCCTTCAGACCTTCGTCGTGACGCACCAGCGTGGCGACTTCAAAACCGTCCATGCGGGGCATTTCGATATCCAGCAACATGATGTCGGGCTTGCGCTCCTGAAGCTGCGAGATGGCATCCACACCATCCTTGGCCGTCAGTACGTTCATGCCATTACGCTCAAGCAGGCGGCTGGTGACCTTGCGCACGGTAACCGAATCGTCGACCACCATGACCAGGGTCGGACGATCCGCTTCGATCTCAGCCGCCGTTGCCGACTGCTTGAGCAGTCGCGGCTGCAGCTGAGTGAGCAGGTGTGCATGCAGCACCCGAATGGTCGCCAACAGATCGAGAATGACCACTACGCGGCCGTCACCGAGGATGGTCGCACCGGAAATTCCAGGCACCCCGGCAAACTGTGGGCCGAGGCTTTTCACCACGATCTCGCGAGAACCCGCCAGGGAGTCGACCTGAACTGCCACGGCGTGCTCTTTAGAACGCACCAGAATTACCGGCAGTGGCAAACTCTGGCCGACCAGCTTGGGTTGTTGCCCGTTATTCAGCAGATCGCCAAGGTAGCGCAGCTCATAATTCTGTCCGGCGTACTCAAAGCGAGGCGCATTGAGTACGTAGTAAGCTTCCAGCTCGAAGGGGGATACCCGCACGATACCTTCGATGGTGTTGAGCGGGATGGCGTAGAGGTCTTCACCTGACAGCACCATCAGTGCGCGGTTGACCGACACGGTGAATGGCAGGCGAATGGTAAAGGTGGTGCCGGTGCCCGGCAGCGATTCGATGCTCATCGAGCCACCGAGCTGCTTCACTTCCGAATGCACTACGTCCATGCCGACGCCACGGCCGGAAATCTGCGTAACCTTCTCGGCCGTGGAGAAACCCGCTTCGAGAATAAACTGCAGCACTTCGTAATCGGTCAGGTCGGAGGCGGCATCCATCAAACCACGCTCGATGGCCTTGCGCCTGACCGCCTCCAGACGAATACCGCCACCATCATCGGCAAGGGTCAGGACGATATCACCGCCCTCACGCCCCAGCGCCAGACGAATCGTACCCTGCTCAGGTTTATTGGCGGCACGACGCACATCGGCCGCTTCAATTCCGTGGTCGACTGCGTTACGCAGCATGTGTTCCAGCGGAGCGACGATGCGCTCGAGCACGGTACGGTCCATCTCGCCTTCGGCATTAGCGACGACGAACTCGACCTGCTTACCCAGCTCCCCGGAAATCTGTCGCACGATACGCCGCAGGCGAGGCACCAGACGGTCGAAAGGCACCATGCGCGTGCGCATCAAGCCTTCCTGCAATTCGGAGTTGACCCGCGCCTGTTGCAGCAACAGGGTTTCCGCATCGCGGTTACGTGCCGTCAGGGTTTCCTTCAGGTCGAGCAAGTCGGAGGCGGACTCGAACAGCGCGCGCGAGAGCTGCTGCAACTGCGAGTGACGATCCATTTCCAACGGATCGAAGTCTTCATAGCCCGCACGTTCGGCTTCAGCCTGAATACGGCTGAGGATTTGCGCTTGGGTTTCAGTATCGAGGCGGCGCAACTGATCACGTACGCGGTCTATGGTGGCTTCCATTTCACTCAAGGTGAAACCGAAGTCACTCACCTGCTGCTCGACTCGGCCACGGAAAATCGATGTCTCCCCCGCCAAGTTCACCAGACCTTCAAGCAGCTCAGCTGGAACCTTGACTAACTCCTGCGGCGCACGTCGCGAGGCCGCTTCCTGCGCGGCCTCTTGCGCGCGACGGACAAACGGCAAAACCTTAACCACCAACTCCTGAGCCGGCTTGGCGCTGGCCGCTACGATAGGCAGACTCAGCTCATGCCGGCGTGGCGCTTGCTCGGCTTCTGATGTAACCCTTTGCGTGCCCGCCGCGTCTGCCGCCTGGCTCTCATTCAGGTGCTGGCGCAGTACGTCGAGCTCTTGCTGCAGACCTTCGAAACCCGACTGCACATCAACAAACAGGCTCTGCGGCCAGGGCGCGCCCTGGGCTTGCGCCTCGGTCAGGTGCTGTTCGAGGTTGTGGGTCAGATCGCCCAGACGTTTCTGTCTGGCGAGGCGCGCACCACCCTTGAGGGTTTGCAGGATGCGCAGAATATCGTTGATGGCGGCGCCGTCTTCACGATCAGCTTCCCAGCGACCGATTGCTTGCTCCACAGCTTCCAGCAGGTCATCGCCTTCCTCAAGGAATATGTCGAGGATGTCGGATTCGGCATCGTCATCCTGCTGGGTTTTGACAGCCTTAAGCTCTACGGCTGAAGGCATGCTTAGCTGCTGATTCGGGTTAGCACGGAACCGTTTGATGGTTTCGATTAACGCGTCGCCACTGGGCACACCCCGCTTGTCGCTGACGGCTTCGAGCATCTCGGCCAGGCTGTCATGGCAGGCCTGTAGCAAGGTGAACAGATCCTGGCTAGCGCGCAAGCGGCCCTGGCCAAGACCTTCATAAAGAAACTCAAGCTCGTGGGCCAGATCGCCGATTTCGCTGATCTCGGCCATCCGCGCGCCACCTTTTAGGGTGTGCAGATCACGCTGAAGTGACTCCAGTTCCAGGCTATTGTTAACGTCATCCATCCAGCGCTGCAGGGCCGCACCAGAACTGTCAATGATGTCGAAACCTTCTTCGAGGAAGATTTCCACCAGCTCAGGATCATGGTCGTCATCCAATACGGCAGCCGCAGCACTAGGTATCGGCTCTGGCTCTGGCTCTGGATCAACATCTGGGATTGCAGCACGCTCTGCTTCTGCTTCTGCTTCTGCTTCTGCTTCTGCAGAGAATTCGAGCAGTGGGTGTTCGTCAAACTCTACAGGCGGCAGCTCGATCACTTCGATTTCTTCGAGCGACTCAGCCGCCAACGGCTCGACATCGAGTGGTTCCTGCGCTGTATCTTCAAGGGTAGCGAAATCGATCTCTTCGATCTCAGGCAGTTCGGTGGCCTCAGGCTCTGCAAGATCAATCGACTCGATCATCGGCATAGCTTCGGGCTCGGGCTCGGGCTCGGGCTCGGGCTCGGGGATCGCAGCACTTAATGGAACGTTTTGCCCGCCACTTTGGCGAAAGTTGCGAATAGCCTCGATCAACTGTTCGGGCGAGGGCATGAACACTCGTGCCTGCAATTGCTCCAGCAGCTTTGCTAACTGGTCATGACTTTGGTGCAATAGGCTGGCTAAAGGTTGCGAGAAGGTGTAACGACGATCAACCAGGCCTTCGTAAAGCGACTCAAGCTCATGGGCAAGATCACCAATCGGGCGAATCTCTGCCATGCGCGCGCCACCCTTGAGGGTGTGCAGATCACGCTGCAAAGACAATAGCGCGGCTTTGTTATCCGGATCAGCCAACCAGCGCTCAAGCGCCTGGCCTGCGCTGTCGAGGATATCAACCGCTTCTTCGAGGAAGATTGACACCATCTCTTCATCGAGCGACTCATAAAGAGACGCTGGCGGCGACCCTGCCACAGCATCAAGACTCTCTTCTATGCCAGCAGGCTGATCGTCATCGACAAGGCTTTCAGACGCCGGCGGTGATAGCAGCTCCTCCGCCTGATCCAGGCTAAGCGCCTCCAGTGCCGCGGTAGCATCAGCCAGCTCGACTACCTCAATGCCGGACTCACCGTCGTTGGACAGCAGCGCCAGCTTATTGGGATCCAGGGCATCGGCGAGCAAACCTCGCAGCGCTTTTACGCACTCAGGTGCGGCGCTGACCTGCAGCCCTGCAGCCACTTGATCCATCATATCGATCAACACTTCATGGGCCTGTTCGGCCTCGCTGAAGAAGCGCTCGCTGACGGCTAGGCTACCTTCCTCAACCGCACCGTAAAGATCCAGCAGCGCCTCGCACAACTCGTCGATCTGCGGCAGATCGGCCATCTCGGCACCGCGACCGAGGGTGGTCAGCTCTTCCAGCAGCGAACTGAGCTCTTGACGCTCGGACGGGTGTTCGCGCCACGTGCGCAGCAGGTCCTCGGCATCCAGCAGAATATCCATACCTTCGGCCAGGAAGATGCTGATCATCTGCGGATCGCGCTTCTCACCCGGTTCACTCTGGCGACCGTTTTCTGCATGCTCCAGCCGTTCGCTGTAGAGTTTCTGCACCCGCTGCAGAAACTCGTGCGCACCGGGAAGAGCCGCCAGCGGCTGGGTTTCCAGCTGTTCTAGACCCAGGCGGAACAGCTTTTCTGCACTGCTCAGCAGCTCAGCTTCAGCCAAGTCCATCGGTATCAGGTTGGCCTTGAATTCTTTGACCAGCTTTTCCAGTGGTGCAGCAATCTCTGCCACCGGCAGGATACCCGCCATCGAGGCGCTGCCCTTGAGCGTGTGCAAGGCGCGCTGCAGGTCATCGGTGACCGGCTGCGGCAACTCTTGGGCACAATCCGCTAGAAAACCGACTAGGGCGTCGAGGTGCATTTCAGCTTCGTTACTGAAAATTTCCAGCAACTGTGGATCAAGCTCTTCTTCGCTCTCAATATCCGCTGAGACTTCAGCGTCGACGACCTCGTTAGCAGCAACTGGATTGCTCGCAGGCTCTGCGTCATGCTCAACCGAGGAGTCTGCTTTTGGTAGGCTTCTGCCTTTAGCCAAGGCATGCGCCGTTGCCGCCAAGTGATCGACATCGTCGCGTTGACGTTGCGCTTTATTAGCGAACTCGTCGACCAGCGCAGGCATCAGTGCGACCACATCGGTAATCACTTGCTGCACCTCAGCACCGGGCTGAATGCTGCGATCGAGAACACGATTGAGCAGGTTTTCAATCGCCCAGCCCAGCTCACCGATAATCAAGGCGCGAACCATACGCCCGCTGCCCTTGAGCGTGTGGAAGGCGCGACGAATTTCGCTTAAGGCATTTTTATTCTCAGTATCCGCACACCATTGCGGGAAATACTCGCCAATGGTTTCGAGTACTTCGCCAACTTCTTCGATAAAGACTTCCATAAGCTCTTCATCAATCGGCTCTTCATCGGCCGGCGGTGGCAGCAGGCTCGTCGGCACATCGTGGGCGGGCGGATTAATCGCTTGTACCGGAGCGGCCATGACATCAGCCATTGACAGTGCTTTTTCTGTAACAGGCTGCACCGAGTTATCCTTCAGCGGAGCACTGGGAAGCTCTACCTCAGGCAACTCAAGTTCGGCCAACTCGGATTCATTCCAGTTGGCCGGGCTGTCGGTTTCATCCAGCTCAAAGCTACCGAGCTGCAGCTCTTCGTCAGCAAACGGCTGCTCCTCCTGGACGTCAGCCAGTGGCAGCGGTGCGGCGTCAAACAGGTCGATACTGTCGACGATCGGTTCAATATCCGCCGAAGACGTTTCACCGGACCACTCAGCATCGATGGCCGGTGTTTCAATCGCAGTCAAATCCAGATCGGTAAACTCAGCACTGAAATCGTCCGCCAGATCCAGGCTCAGCGGCTCATCGACAATAGGATCCAAGCCCAACTCATTGTCGTCCGGCTGCTCCGGTTCGGCGCTGAGCACCTCTATATCGTGCAGCGGATCGGCCAGTGGCGCGAATGATTCTACTGGCGGCTCGACCCGATCCAGAATCGATGGCTTTTCTTTCAGCGGGTAACCCAGGCTTTCTAAGCTTTCCTCGGCCACGTCAAGGATCAGATCGCCTTGGCTCGCATGGTCTTCAGCCAGGCGCTCAAGGTAGTACTCGACGCTGGTGATAGCGTCCGCCAAGGTGTCAAGATTCTGCCAGTTAGGCACAGCCTTGCGCGCCAATAGTTGTTCCTGAATATAACGGTTACACGCTTTAAGCAGGTCGGCGGCGCGCTGCAGTGGAATCATTTGTAAGGCACCACGGACCTGAGTCAACAGCTCAGGAACGCGGGCCAAGTGTTCGTGGTTCCACTGCGAAGCGATAAATTCGATGATCGCGTCTTTAGCCTGTTCCAGGCCATTGCGTGCTTCTTTGATCACCAACTGGTGAATCTGCGCCACATCGGTTATCGGCAGATGACTCTCTTCGCGGCCGCCGTTCTGTGCGGGGCCGACCATGCCAGCCAAGGTGGCCTCGACATACAGCAGAGCACCGGCGACATCCATCAGCACCGCATCGCTCGGCTCGCCCTGGCCCTTGGCCAGGCTGCTGACCACGTCGAGCTGGTCGGCAATTACCTTGCGCGGTTGGCCGAAGCCAAGCACCGCCAGAGTATCGGCAATTTGCTTGAGCGGTGCACCAAGGGCCTCCAGATCAGCCACCTGTGTACGGTCACTGCGCACAAACAGGTCGAGGCTATCTTTGACCCGCACCAACTCCTCGCACAGGGCGGCAACCACCGAACGCATGGCGTCGCGGTCGGGACCGGCCAGGCGGGCACGCTCTTCGTCAATAACATCGTTGTCTGGCAACGCATCATCGAGACGGTACTGCTCTTTCAACTTGCGCACGCGCGGCGACAGTGCCGACGACTTAGCCACATAAAAGAGTAGGTTCTTGCTCAGTTCGTCGGGTGCAGACTGGTTAAGTCCATCGGCACCCTGCTCTAGCAGGCGTTTGAGTTCTTTATCGACCTGGCGCAATAAGGTACGAATCGAGGTGCCATTGGCCACGCTGCCATTGGCTAAGCCATCAACTACGCCCGATGCAATCTGCCACAGCGGACCGAGCGGTGAATCCTTACAGAGATTTTCCAGGCGTGCGAACACCCGCGCCATATAGCCCAGGTTCGTCGGCAGGTCCTGATTGCGGATGACCCCAACTAACGCCATTTGCAGCATTTGCCGCAACTTGCGCAGTAACACCGGCAGTTCGGCGGTTCGCAACTGATTGATAGTTTCATGTGACAGCGCAGGGTTGCGGCCGGACATATCCGGCACAAACAGACTGGTTTCAGAAAGTAGTTTTTCCCCGCGGGCAGCGCGCAGGTCATTGAGCAGTGGCAAAACGACCATCGGCAGGTCGCGGCGGGCAGTCTGGATACGATCAAGGTATACCGGCAGCTGCAGGATCGACTGCATCAGAACTTCCAGTGCTTCACCCTGGTTGGTCACCCGACCATCGATCATGGCACCGGCCAGCTGCTCCATTTCTTCAGCCAACAGCGCAGCGCCAAAAAACTCGACCATCTGCAAGGTGCCGAGCACCTGATGCACATAGGTCTGGCAGAAACGCATACGCGTAGCGTCCTGAGGATTCTCAACGAACGCCTCCAGGGCTTGCCGCGCCTGCTTCAGGGTTTCCGCGATCTCGCCTTTAACCCATTCCAGGGCGACATAATCGTGCCGATCACCCATAGCCACTCCACTCATAAACTTGGCTCTTCTGCCTTATCCCTTGCGGGTAAACGCCAGAACTCGCTCGTCGGCAACCGGGATCAACTCCGGATGCTGCCAACCCGCCACTTCGCCCACGCCTACCACCAGCAACCCTCCAGGTACCAAGCGCTCGGCCAGGCGGTTGAGGATCTCGCGGCGACGCCAGCGACGAAAATAGATCAGCAAGTTCTGACAAAAAATAACGTCCATATCGGACATCGGTGCCTTAGCCAGCTCCAGCACATTCAACCGGGCGCAACACACACGCGAGGCCAAAGTAGGCACCACTTTGAAACGTCCATCGCTCTGGGCCAGGAAGTAACGCTGGCACAGGTCGCTATCCAACAACTCCAGCCGACGCGCAGCATATTGCCCATCTCGCGCCTTGCTCAGGGCGTTCAAACTGATATCGGTGCCCGTTACGCCAAAATAATCCGGACGCTCCGTATCGCGTAGAACTTCAGCTGCACTAATGGCCATCGAATATGACTCTTCGCCACTTGAACAACCAACGCTCCAAAGCCCCAACGGCTTGATTAAGCCTTGTTGCAAACGCTCACGCAGGTAGCTTTCAAGCACATCAAAAGACGCGCGATGGCGAAAGAAACGGGTTTCCTGAACAGTCAGCCGATCCAACAAGGTCGACCACTCCACCGCCCCACGCGGCCCATCCGTCACCTGACGGTAATACGTGGCGTAATCAATCACGCCCAGCTCGCGCATCCGCGCACTCAGATTGGTCTGCAAAAACGCCCGACGCCGTTCATTAAGAACGACCCCGGTACGCTCCTCAAGCAGCACCTGCCAGTCACGAAACTCCGTAACTGGCATGTCTGCCAGAGGCTGCAAGGCCCAGACGCCTGACTGCATTTCGTGCCCCTCGCTCACGGCCATAGCCCTTTTGCGGCGAGGCTTTCAGCCTGCCGCGCGCTAACAGGTTAAGCCTGTTCCCCACCCGGCAGGGTGAAGCCGGATACCGACTTACGCATTTCACTGGCCATCTTGGCCAGATTACCAATGCTCTTGGCAGTAGCTGTAGTGCCGGACGAGGTTTGCGAGGTGATCTCCTGGATCACGTTCATTGTGTTGGAAATGTGGCCTGCCGAAGAGGCTTGCTGGCGAGCGGCGTTAGAGATGTTCTGAATCAAGGCCGCAAGCGTTTTAGATACTTTCTCAATCTCTTCGAGTGCCACCCCGGCGTCCTGCGCCAGACGAGCACCGCGCACCACTTCGGAAGTCGTTTGCTCCATCGAGATAACGGCTTCGTTGGTGTCGGTCTGAATCGTTTTCACCAGTGCCTCGATCTGCTTGGTTGCAGCGGACGACCGTTCTGCTAGGCGCTGTACCTCGTCCGCTACCACGGCGAAGCCTCGGCCTGCATCACCCGCCATAGAGGCCTGGATCGCGGCGTTCAGGGCGAGGATGTTGGTTTGGTCGGCAATGTCGTTAATCAGGCTAACGATGTCACCAATCTCCTGGGACGATTCACCGAGGCGCTTGATCCGCTTAGAGGTGTCCTGGATCTGCTCACGGATGTTATCCATGCCAGTGATGGTGTTGTGTACGACCTCGTTACCCTTGTTGGCGATTGCTACGGAACGTTCCGCTACCGCAGAGGATTCAGAGGCGTTTGCCGATACCTGGTCAATCGATACAGCCATTTCATTAATTGCCGCCGACGCACCAGCGATTTCCTGCGCTTGGTGCTCGGAAGCTTCGGCCAGGTGCATCGCCGTGGCTTGCGTTTCCTGGGCCGCACCGGCGACCTGAACAGCAGTCAGGTTGATCGTTGCTACCAAGTCGCGCAGCTGGTCAATGGAGTAGTTGATGGAGTCCGCGATGGCGCCGGTGAAGTCTTCGGTTACAGTCGCAGTTACCGTCAAGTCACCGTCGGCAAGGTCGGCGATTTCATCGAGCAACCGTAGAATTGCAGCTTGGTTACGTTCATTCTTTTCAGCAGTGGAAGACAGGCGACGGTTTGTCTCGCGCACCATTACCAGACCGATGAGAATGATAGAACCCAAGGCCAGACCACCCAGTACATAGCCAACCAGAGTATTGATGGCTCGGCCGGTGGCCAGATCATCAAACCCGGCAGCCAGCTCTGACGCCTTGTCCAGCAGAGTCTGCGAAACACTGAAAATCACGTTGGCCGACTCACGCACTTGGAACAGTTCAGGCGAGGTCTCAAGAATCTCATCCACCGAACCGGATACGAATTCAAACAGTTCGGAAATCTCTGTCAGGCGCTCTAAGGCTTCTGGATCGCTCACCTGAGTGATTTCCATTGCGGCGTTGCCTTCCCGCATCGCACTCAATACACGGCCAAACAAACTAGCATCACGGCCGAACATGTCGGCGGCCTGCACAGAGTCCTGGTCACCGGCCAGTACCTTGTTCACCGAACCGAGGATACGTTCTGCCAGCAAGGACTGACGCTGGGCAACCGACACCTGAGCCGCTGGCGCACCGCTACCCAGCAGAATGTCGACTACCTCTTCATACTCGACCTGCAGCTGCGGAATAGTTTCCGCCAACGTGGCGGCTACCTGGTGCAGCGACAGAACTGTCTGTTCGTTGGCCAGGATGGCGTCGGTGTTCTGCCGCAGCGTGTCCCAGTCTTGCTGCACCACATCGCTCTGTGATTGCAAGGATTTCGGCGCCGCAGGCAGTCCGGTTTCTGAGTTGCCGTCAGTCAGATAACCCCAGCGCGCCTGGAAGTCGTTACGCGCATCACGCAACAAACCGAACGCTTCAGCCTTACCGGCCGCCGCTTCGGTGGAGTTTTTCGCGATCCGCTGGGACAGTACGCGAAGCTCACCAGCGTGGCCGATGTACTCCGTGTCGTAGTTGGATTGGGTGTTGATGTAGGCGAAGTTGGCGAACAACAGCACGATCGAAACAATCAGGACAATAAACAGCCCCGCAATCAATGTGCTACTACGCGCACCTGCTATCAAATTACCTGCATTTAGTTTTTTCATTCACTGGCCCCCACCTGGACCGACCGCACTACGGTTCCCATGTAACGCCAAAAGGCCGGCAATGCCGACCCCACCGATAAACTGTTAATACGCCACGTCGAGAAAACCCGTGTTCTGGGCCAGCGCGTGTGGGCTGAACACCAACCAGGGCTGTTCACGTTGAAATACTCCGTGGATAAAAGGTGTTATGGACGCCTCAAGCGGCGGTAGCTGCTCAGAGAACGTGTCCACTGGAAAATGCTGCATGCCAAATACCTCATCAACTGTGAGGCCGGCAAAGATTTCTTGGTGATCAACCACCAGCACCCGGCGTTTCTTGCGTAGCGGCGACAGTTCATTGCCGAAGAAACCGCACAAATCCATCACCGGTAGCAGGCGACCGCGCACGTTGGCCACACCCTTAACCCAGCTCTTCACGCCAGGCAGCAAGGTATGGCGAGGCTCATGCAGAACCTCGCCAACTTCCCCCATGGGCGCAACAAAAAAACGCTCACCCATACGAAAACCGATACCGCTCCAGGTCTGCACGATCGCTTGCTGCGAAGGCAAGCCAGCAGCAAGGGAGCGACAGAGCCTGTCGATATCCTGAAGCGTCTGAAAAGGTGTTTGCGCGTCCGACATGCCAACTGCGGCCTTATTCTTATTAATTGCGGACAAACCCAATAAATACGGAAAACAAGCCTTAGCCGGCTAACACTGCATTCAAGGTTTTAATCAGGGTGCCTTCTTCAACAGGCTTGGTCAGGTAATCTTTCGCGCCCTGACGTTTGCCCCAGACTTTGTCGGTTTCCTGATCCTTAGTGGTGACGATGATCACCGGGATGTGGCTGGTGCCCGCATCCTTAGTCAACTGACGAGTTGCCTGAAAACCATTGAGACCAGGCATCACGATATCCATCAACACGGCGTCTGGTTTTTCCTGGCGCGCCAGTGCAACGCCATCGGCGCCATTTTCTGCTTTCAGTACCTGATGGCCATGCTTTTCAAGCATCGCAGTCAGCTTGTACATTTCAGTCGGCGAGTCATCGACAATCAGAATTCGAGCCATGCTGTTTCCCAATACTTTTAAAAGGCGCTCAGCTATTTAGCCAGGCGTCAGGACGCTTGTTCTACCGGTGTAAAGTTTGGCACATGAGCTTTGATCGCACCGAGCAACTCTTCTTTGCTGAAGGGCTTAGTCAAGTATTGATCGGAACCCACGATACGCCCTTTGGCTTTATCGAACAGACCATCTTTAGAAGACAGCATGATCACCGGCGTTGATTTAAAAGCACTGTTGTTCTTGATCAAGGCGCATGTCTGATAGCCATCAAGCCGCGGCATCATAATGTCGACAAAAATTATGCTTGGATGGGTATCGGCAATTTTCGCCAACGCATCAAAGCCGTCAACTGCGGTAATTACCTCGCAGCCTACCTTTTTTAGCAGGGTTTCCGCGGTACGACGAATCGTTTTCGAATCGTCGATCACCATCACCCTCAAACCCTCGGAATGCTGTTCCATGTATGCCCTACCATCGGCTCGGTGAGTTGTTATTTTACGTTATCTCAGTGCGCTTTAGGCCCTGTCACCGACGGGCTACACCCAATCGTAAGGCCTTTTTAGCACACTCTCCAGATGCACGCTATACGCCGCGCGGAGCCAAGGTTTTTCCTTGACCACCTGACTTGCCGGCACCACCCTGACGCAACATCACGTATCAGCACACTTTAATCGCTGTCACTTTACGGAGAACACCGCCATGAGCGTCCGCCTCGGCATTGTCATGGACCCCATTGCCCAAATCAGCTTCAAGAAAGACAGCTCGCTGGCCATGTTGCTCGCCGCACAATCTCGAGGCTGGTCGCTCTTCTATATAGAGCAAAAAGATCTTTATCAAACCAAGGGTGAAGCACGCGCTCGACTTTCAGAGCTTAGCGTATTCAACGACCCGCAGCGTTGGTTCGAGCTAGGACCTGAGCAGGACATCGCGCTAAGTGAGCTGGATGTGATCTTGATGCGCAAGGATCCACCCTTCGATAACGAGTTCGTTTACTCCACCTATTTACTTGAACAAGCCGAGCAAGCAGGCGTTCTGGTAGTCAACCGTCCGCAAAGTCTGCGCGACTGCAATGAAAAATACTTCGCCACTCAGTTCAGCCAGTACACACCGCCAACCTTGGTCAGCCGCAGGTCAGACATTCTGCGCGAGTTTGCCAAAGAGCAGCGTGACATCATTCTCAAACCTCTCGATGGCATGGGTGGATCGATGATATTTCGCCATCGCGAGGGGGATCCCAACCTCTCAGTCATTCTCGAGACTCTGACCAACCACGGCCAGCAGCAGATCATGGCCCAGGGCTATCTGCCGGCCATCAAGGACGGCGACAAGCGCATCCTGATGATCGATGGCGAACCCGTACCTTATTGCCTAGCACGAATTCCGGCCGCCGGTGAAACCCGCGGTAACCTGGCTGCCGGCGGTCGTGGCGAAGCAAGACCGCTGACCGACCGCGACCGAGAAATCGCCGCAGCCGTCGGTCCAACGCTTCGCGAAAAAGGCCTGCTGTTTGTTGGCTTGGACGTGATCGGGGAGCATCTGACCGAAATTAACGTCACCAGCCCAACCTGCATCCGCGAGATCGATGCCGCCTTCGACACGCGCATCGGCGAGCGCCTGATGGACAAGATTGCCGAGAAGCTCAATGCGCGCAGTGCTTCATAGACTTTTCCATGCACCCTCGGCAGACTGCGCGGCAACCTAAGCAGACCAGATATGCGATGAACGCTGCAGCTAAATCACCTGACCTTTCCAGCGCCGGCGTAAAGCCGGCGGATCGTCTGGGCTTTACCCTGTTCCTCGCCGCCGCACTGCATGCCGCGCTGATCCTCGGTTTGGGTTTTACCCTGGCCGAGCCCAGTCAGATCAGCAAAACCCTGGAAATCACCCTTTCCACCTTCAAAAGCCAAGAAAAACCTAAAGAGGCCGACTTCCTCGCCCAAGACAACCAACAAGGCAGCGGCACCTTGGAACACAAGGCGGCGCCGAAGACCACTGAACAGGCGCTGTTTCAGGACAGCGAAGTTAAGCGTGTGTCACAGCCCGCAGCGCCGCAACAACCGACCGTTCGCCAAGAAGCGCCGAAGGCCGCTGTGGCCACCCGCAGCCCGCAACAGCAAAAAACGCCGGTTAACCGCGAAGAAGCCAAACCCACCCCGCAAACCCGGCCGACGCCGGTCTTTGACAGTGCACAACTGTCTTCGGAGATCGCCAGCCTGGAAGCCGAGCTGGCCATGGAAGTGCAGCAATATGCTAAACGTCCGAAAATCTATCGCCTCAATGCCGCATCAACCATGCGTGACAAGGGGGCCTGGTATAAGGATGAATGGCGCAAGAAAGTCGAGCGCGTAGGCAATCTCAACTACCCCGATGACGCTCGTCGCCAGGGCATCTATGGGGGCCTTCGCCTGCTGGTTTCGATTAATCGCGACGGCACACTCTACGAAGTACAGGTACTGGAATCCTCCGGGCAAAAACTGCTTGACCAGGCTGCCTTGCGCATCGTGCGCCTAGCTGCGCCGTTTGCCCCGTTTACCGGTGACCTGGCAGATGTTGATCGCCTGGAAATCATCCGCACCTGGCGTTTCGAGCGCGGCGACCGCCTGTCGAGCAACTGATTTCACAGACTTTTACCGAGCGATGCCGCGTTGCGCTTGAAGCCAATGGCCTGAAGCCTGAAACTAATGCCATGAAAGACGCCAGCCCCAGCTACCTCAAGCATCATTTCCTGATTGCCATGCCGCACATGGCCGATCTGCGTTTTGCGCAGACCGTCACCTACCTGATCGATCATAACGAACACGGCGCTATGGGTTTGGTGATCAACAAGCCCAGCGGCCTAAGCTTGGCTGATGTGCTCGAACAACTGCGCCCTGATGAAGAGCCGCCCGTGTTATGCCAAAGCCTGCCGATTTTTACCGGTGGCCCGGTACAAACGGACCGCGGCTTTGTCCTGCACCCTAGCGGCCCGCAGTTTCAAGCGACTCTGGAGTTAGGTGAGCTGGGGTTGTCGACCTCCCAGGACGTGCTGTTCGCCATTGCCGATGGCCGTGGCCCAGACAAATACCTGATTACCCTCGGCTACGCCGGCTGGGAAGCCGGGCAGCTGGAAGCCGAACTAATTGACAACGCCTGGCTGACCTGCTTCGCTGACCAGAACATCCTCTTCGATCTGCCCTTCGACCAACGCCTGAATGCCGCTGCCGAGCGCCTTGGCGTCAACCTCAGCCTGCTCACCTCACAAGCGGGGCACGCCTGATGGCGGAGGCGAAGGCAAAACCGCTGCGCCTGCTCCTGGGCTTCGATTTCGGCAGCAAACAAATTGGTGTGGCGGTTGGCCAAGTGATCACCGGCCAAGCTCGCGAGCTGTGCATCCTCAAGGCGCAGAACGGCGTACCGGATTGGCAGAAAGTCGACGCCCTGTTCAAGGAGTGGCAACCGGATGCCATCGTCGTCGGCCTGCCCTTGAATATGGATGGCACGAAAAGCGCGATGAGCGAGCGCGCAGAGAAGTTTGCCCGCCGCCTAAACGGTCGTTTCAACCTGCCCGTGCACACCCACGATGAACGCCTGACCACTTATGAGGCCAAGGGCCAGCGCCTGCAGCAGGGACAAAATAGCGGCTACCGTGAACGCCCGGTCGACGCCCTTGCCGCGGCGTTGCTGCTGCAAGGCTGGCTTGAAGAAAACAACCACTGAAAACTACCTGCGTTGCCGATACTGCGTTAAACACAGGCTCGGAATGCTCATTTACAACACGTAAACTGCGCTTCCTCGCTTTTTTGGCTTGTCTCGGCTGCCTCGCCCACGTTTTTAGGGGCTGTTTTGCATACATCTGGAGTGTTGCCATGAGCTTACCCAACCCGGCCGAACTGCTACCGCAAATGGCCACCGCCCTGACCAGCCATCTGAATAAGCGGCAGATCAGAGAACCGCGCTTTATCGGCATCCGCACGGGCGGCGTTTGGGTCGCCCAGGCGCTGCTTGAAGCCCTGGGTCGTGAAGACGCGCTGGGTATCCTCGATGTGTCCTTCTACCGTGACGACTTCACCCAGAATGGTCTGCACCCGCAAGTGCAACCATCCGAACTGCCATTCGAGATCGAAGGCCAGCATCTGGTTCTGATCGACGACGTATTGATGAGCGGCCGCACTATCCGCGCGGCCCTCAACGAGCTGTTCGACTACGGTCGCCCCGCCAGCGTGACCCTGGTCAGCCTCCTTGACTTGGATGCCCGCGACCTGCCGATTCGCCCGGACGTGGTCGGCGCAACCCTGTCCTTGGCTGCGGGGCAACGGGTAAAACTGTCCGGCCCCACGCCGCTCATTCTCGAGCTCCAGACGCTTGCTAACTGAGAATCACCCGATGACGACTATAGCCGCCAAGCGTTCATTACAGCTGAATGATCAAGGCCAGCTGCGCCACTTCCTGTCCATTGACGGCCTGCCCCGCGAGCTGCTGACGGAAATCCTCGACACCGCCGACTCCTTTCTCGAAGTCGGCGCACGCGCGGTGAAGAAAGTCCCATTGCTGCGTGGAAAGAC
Organism: Pseudomonas sp.; assembly: GCA_017886405.1. Lineage (GTDB taxonomy): Bacteria > Pseudomonadota > Gammaproteobacteria > Pseudomonadales > Pseudomonadaceae > Aquipseudomonas. The sequence goes on from JAGGNC010000040.1 coordinate 26,580, forward strand.
GGTGTGCAACGTATTCTTCGAGAACTCCACGCGCACCCGCACCACCTTCGAGCTGGCGGCCCAGCGCTTGTCCGCCGACGTGCTAACCCTAAACGTGTCGACCAGCTCGACCAGCAAGGGCGAAACCCTGTTCGACACCCTGCGTAACCTCGAAGCTATGGCCGCCGACATTTTCGTCGTGCGCCATGGTGACTCCGGCGCGGCGCACTTTATCGCCGAGCACGTCTGCCCGAACCTGGCGATCATCAATGGCGGCGATGGCCGCCATGCGCACCCGACCCAGGGCATGCTCGACATGCTGACTATCCGGCGCCACAAGGGCAGTTTCGAGACCCTCTCGGTGGCGATTGTCGGTGACATCCTGCACTCGCGGGTAGCACGCTCAAACATGCTCGCCCTGAAGACGTTGGGCTGCCCGGATATCCGCGTGATCGCACCGAAAACCCTGCTGCCGATTGGTATCGAGCAATACGGCGTGACCGTTTACAGCGACATGGCTAAGGGCCTCAAAGACGTTGACGTAGTGATCATGCTGCGCCTGCAGCGCGAGCGTATGAGCGGCGGCCTCCTGCCCAGCGAGGGCGAGTTCTACCGCTTGTTCGGCCTTACCGAAGAACGCCTCAAGCTGGCCAAGCCTAATGCGTTAGTGATGCACCCAGGACCGATCAACCGCGGTGTTGAAATCGAATCAGCGGTGGCCGATGGCCCGCAGTCGGTGATTCTCAACCAGGTCACCTATGGGATTGCCATCCGCATGGCCGTGCTGTCGATGACGATGAGCGGACAGAACGCACAACGCCAACTCAATCAAGATGCCGAGGAGCAAAACTGATGCGCATCCGTATCCTCGGAGCACGGGTTATCGACCCGAGCAGCGGCTTCGATCAGGTCGCCGATATCTTTATCGAGAGCGGCAAGACTGTCGCCATTGGCCAACCACCCGCCGGCTTCGTGGCACAGCAAAGCATTGAGGCTCAAGGCTTAGTAGCTGCGCCGGGCCTGGTCGACCTCAACGTTGCTCTGCGTGAACCGGGCTACAGCCGCAAAGGCAGCATCGCCACGGAAACTCTGGCCGCTGCCGCCGGCGGCGTCACCAGCCTGTGCTGTCCACCTTTTACCAAACCGATACTGGACACCCCCGCCGTAGCCGAGCTGATTCTCGACCGTGCCCGTGAAGCGGGCCACACCAAAGTGTTCCCGGTCGGGGCGCTGAGCAAAGGCTTGGAAGGTGAGCAGCTGGCCGAGTTGGTGGCCCTGCGTGACGTGGGCTGTGTAGCCTTCGGCAACGGTCTTGATAGCTTTCGCAATAACCGCACCCTGCGCCGTGCGCTGGAGTACGCAGCCACCTTCGATTTGACGGTGGTCTTCCACTCTCAAGACCATGACCTAGCCGAAGGCGGCCTGGCCCACGAAGGCCCTATGGCAAGCTTTCTCGGCTTGCCGGGCATTCCGGAGAGCGCGGAAACCGTGGCCCTGGCCCGCGACCTGCTGCTGGTCGAGCAGACCGGCGTGCGCGCGCACTTCAGCCAGCTGACCAGCGCACGAGGCGCCCAGCTGATCGCCGAAGCTCAGAGCCGCGGCCTACCTGTGACCGCTGATGTGGCGATGTACCAGCTGATTCTCACCGACGACGCACTGGAAGGCTTCTCCAGCCTTTACCACGTGCAACCGCCACTGCGCACCGCTGCCGACCGCGACGGTCTGCGTGCTGCCGTGAAAAGCGGGGTGATTTCGGCCATTTCCAGCCACCACCAACCCCATGAGCGCGATGCCAAGCTGGCGCCATTCGGCGCAACTGAACCAGGGATCAGCAGCGTGCAGCTGCTGCTGCCATTGGCCATGAGCCTGGTTGAGGATGGCCTGCTTGATCTGCCCACCCTTCTCGCACGACTGAGCAGCGGCCCGGCAGATGCCCTGAGCCTGCCGCTCGGACGTCTTAAGGTGGGTGCGGCGGCCGATGTGCTGCTATTCGACCCGCAGGCCTCGACCCTGGCGGGTGAAAGCTGGTTTTCGAAAGGTACCAACTGCCCGTTTATCGGCCACTGCCTGCCGGGTGCCGTGCGATACACCCTGGTGGATGGGCACATCAGCTACCAAGCTTAATACCTGCGCACCCGCAAAAAGCCTGCCTATTAGGCGGGCTTTACTATATCGACTAATCAGTCGCGCTCGGCGTTCTGGATGGATATCTGGCTATTCATCGTCCAGAAGTCATACAGCACGCCCAGGCCAAGAAAGCCCAAGGTCAGCAGGTAGAGAATGCCGCTGATCCACTTGCCCTGATACATGCGGTGGACGCCGAAGGCGCCGAGAAAGGTCAGCAGAATCCAGGCGACGTTGTAATCGGTATCACCTGCGGTGAAACGCAGATCGGCCTCACGGTCCATGGCCGGGATCAAAAACAGATCGATGATCCAGCCAATAAACAACAATCCCAGGGTGAAGAACCAGATGGTTCCGGTGACCGGCTTGCCGTAATAAAAGCGGTGTGCACCAAGAAAACCGAAGATCCAAAGTAAATAGCCAATGAGTTTGCTGTGCGTATCTTGTTGCTGCATGTGCGTGCCTCCTGTTGGCCTTAGTTTTATCAGACGACGAACTGTGCTCAAGGTTGCGCTTCACAGGAAAGCTCATCGCGCCATTTTTCTTATCCGTGCTTGAAGCCTAATTGAGATTGCTAAATACTGTATGTATAAACAGTTAAGCGGTCACCACTATGCAACTGATCGAAAAGCTCACCGTACTCGCCGACGCCGCCAAGTACGACGCCTCCTGCGCCAGCAGTGGGGCACCTTCACGCAGCTCAAAAGGTAAAAGCGGCATTGGCTCGACCAACGGTATGGGCATCTGCCACAGCTTCACTCCGGACGGGCGCTGTGTGGCTCTGCTGAAAATCCTGCTGACCAATTTCTGCCTGTATGACTGCCAGTATTGCGTCAATCGCCGCTCCAGCGATGTGCCACGAGCGCGCTTTACTCCGGAAGAAGTAGTGACCCTGACTATCGACTTCTATAAGCGCAACTGCATCAGTGGGCTATTTCTCAGCTCCGGCATCATCCGCTCGGCCGACTACACCATGGAGCAGCTGATCCGCGTAGCCAAACTGCTGCGCGAAGAGCACGAATTTCGCGGCTATATTCACCTCAAGACCATCCCCGACGCCGACCCGCTGCTGATTGCCGAAGCGGGCCGCTACGCTGATCGTCTCAGCGTGAATATCGAACTACCGACTGAGGCCAGTCTGATCCGCCTCGCGCCGGAGAAACAAGTACGCACCATCAAACAGGCCATGCACTCGATTCATTTAGGTGAAAGCCAAGCGCGCGCAGAAAAAAGGGGCCCGCGCTTTGCTCCAGCCGGCCAGAGCACGCAGATGATCATTGGCGCAGACGCCACCGACGACAGCACCATCCTGCATACCGCCGCGTCTCTGTATGGCGACTATCGCCTGCGCCGGGTCTACTATTCAGCCTTCAGCCCAATCCCGCAAAGCCCCAATACAGTGCCACTCGAGGCGCCACCGCTGCTGCGCGAGCATCGCCTGTACCAGGCGGACTTTCTGATGCGCGGGTATGGTTTCGATGTCAGCGAGCTGCTCAATGGCCCTGGTAACCTGGCCCTGGACATTGATCCGAAACTGGCTTGGGCGCTGAACAATCGCGAGCATTTTCCGGTAGACCTTAACCGCGCCGAACCCTCAATGATTGCCCGAGTACCCGGTATCGGCGTGCTCACTGCAAAACGCTTGGTTGCCCTGCGCCGGCAGAAACGTATCCGCTTTGAGGATCTGACGCGTTTGCGCTGTGCCCTGGAGAAAGCCAAGCCGTTTATTGTCACCCAAGACTACCGGCCACTGCAGGCCAGCCGCGAATCGCTGTTGTTGCGCCAGCAGCTGAGTGAAACGCCTGCTCAGATGGCGCTGTGGTAATGCACAGCGCGCATTTCGATGGCAGTTTTGCAGGCTGGCGAGAAACAGCGCGAGAGTTACTGCGACAGGGCCAAGCACCGCACCAGATAAACTGGCTGGGTGACGGCGACAGCGGCGGCTTGTTTGACCAAGTCCCCACGCCTGTAAACACAAAACCCGCAGCCCAATCACCGCGCATCCCTAGGCAACTGCTTGAACTACTGCAGAGCGCTGCATGCTTTCGTATGGAGGATCGATGGAGCCTGCTATATCACATTCTCTGGCGTGTCGCCCACGGTGATCGAGCGGCCATGCTACCCGGGGATATAGACGGCAGCCAACTGCATAAGCGACTCAAAGCGGTTCGCCGTGAAGCCCATCATTTGCACGCATTCCTGCGCTTTCAGCCTCATCCGGAAACCCTCGAGGGCCCGCAACTGGTGGCCTGGCACGAACCTGCGCATGACATTCTGCTCAGCAGCAGTGAGCACTTTGCCGAACGTCTGGGGCGAATTTCTTGGCTGATTGCCACGCCGGATGACGGTGCTTATTGGGATGGCCAGCATCTGCACTACCAGCGCCCCTGCCCGGCTGAGTGGCAACGGCTGGCGCAAACACCAGAGGATGAAGGACAAGCGTTGTGGCTGGCCTATTACGGCAGCACCTTCAATCCTGCGCGGCTGAACCGCAGCGCACTGGAAGCCAGTTTGCCGGTTCGCTTCTGGAAAAATCTACCGGAAGGCATGCTGATCCCACACCTTATGAGCCAAGCTCGCGCTGGCGCACAGCGCGATGGCCAGGCAGAGGCTGTCGCGCTGCAGAACGGCAAACGCATTCGCTACAGCACAGGCAAAGAGCCACTGTGTTAGCGGAAACGGCGACCCGGATCGTCCTCGCTGACTTCCAGCGAGAGGCCTTGAGCCATGCTGCTCAGGTGATCGCCATCAGTTTCCGAACCGAGCTTGATCATGAGACGTAGGTCGTTGGCCGAATCCGCATAGAGCAGCGCATCTTCGTAGGTGATTTCGCCCTGGCTGTAGAGGTTGTAGAGCGCTTGATCAAAGGTCTGCATGCCCAGCTCGGTGGAGCGCTTCATCAGCGCCTTCAACTCGTGCACCTCGCCTTTGCGGATCAGATCAGCGGCCAGCGGGGTGTTGATCAGCACCTCGATAACCGCACGGCGGCCCTTACCATCCGGGGTCGGGATCAGTTGCTGAGCGACGATGGCCTTAAGGTTGAGCGACAAGTCCATCCACACCTGATTCTGCCGGTCTGACGGAAAGAAGTTGATGATACGGTCTAGCGCCTGGTTGGCGTTGTTGGCGTGCAGAGTGGCCAGGCACAAGTGACCGGTTTCGGCAAACGTAACAGCGTGATCCATGGTTTCACGGGTGCGCACCTCGCCGATAAGGATCACGTCGGGCGCCTGACGCAAGGTGTTTTTCAGGGCCACCTCGAAGGACTCGGTGTCGATACCCACTTCTCGCTGGGTAACGATGCAACTTTGGTGTTGGTGGATGTATTCGATCGGGTCTTCGATGGAGATGATATGACCGCTGCTGTTCTTGTTGCGGTAGCCGATCATTGCTGCCAGGGATGTCGATTTACCGGTACCAGTCGCACCGACAAACAGCACCAGACCGCGCTTGGTTAACGCCAGCTTCTTCAAGATCTCCGGCAGTTTTAGCTCATCCAGGGTCGGGATGTTGGTCTCGATCCGGCGCAGCACCATGCCGGCCAGGTTGCGCTGGTAAAAGGCACTGACGCGGAAACGACCCACGCCACGGGCGCTGATAGCAAAGTTACACTCATGGTTTTCAGTAAAGTCACGGCGCTGCTGCTCGTTCATCACCGAATGCACAGTTTCACGGGTCTGCTCAGGCGACATTGGCGTTTTGGTGATCGGCATAACTTTACCGTTGACCTTCATCGAAGGCGGCACGCCAGCGGTGATAAATAGGTCAGAGCCGCCCTTTTCGACCATCAGTCGCAGCAGTTTTTCGAATTCCATTGTTGTTCGCCCGTGTGCATCACGCAGTTATACAAAGGCCAGCGGCAGGCGCGTGTATTGCCGCTGGGTATAACCCGAAAGGCAGCTGCCTGTCGGGCACTATCGATTCAGAAGTTTTCCGGCGTTTTGGCTTTCTCGCGCGCTGCTTCGCGAGTAACGATGCCTTTGGAAACCAGGGTTTTCAAACAGGAGTCCAGGGTCTGCATACCCAGCGCGCCGCCGGTCTGGATAGACGAATACATCTGCGCCACCTTGTCCTCACGGATGAGGTTACGGATCGCTGGGGTGCCGATCATGATTTCGTGGGCCGCGACGCGACCGCCGCCAACTTTCTTCAGCAGGGTCTGCGAAATAACCGACTGCAGGGACTCGGAGAGCATGGAGCGGACCATGGATTTCTCTTGGGCCGGAAATACGTCGACTACGCGGTCGATGGTCTTAGCCGCTGAGGTGGTGTGCAGGGTGCCGAATACCAAGTGACCCGTTTCCGCGGCAGTAAGAGCCAGACGGATAGTTTCAAGGTCACGCATCTCGCCGACCAAAATGATGTCTGGGTCTTCGCGCAGGGCTGAACGCAGGGCTTCGGAAAAGCCGAGGGTGTCGCGGTGCACTTCGCGCTGGTTAATCAGGCACTTTTTCGATTCGTGAACGAATTCGATCGGGTCTTCCACAGTCAGGATGTGGTGATATTTATTGCTATTTATGTAATCGAGCATCGCCGCCAGGGTGGTCGACTTACCTGAGCCTGTCGGCCCGGTGACCAGCACCAGACCACGCGGCACATCGGAAATTTTGCGGAAGATCTCGCCCATGCCGAGGTCTTCCATGCTCAGCACTTTCGACGGAATGGTCCGAAATACCGCACCAGGACCACGGTTCTGGTTAAAGGCGTTAACCCGGAAGCGCGCCACACCTGGCACTTCGAAGGAGAAGTCGGTTTCGAGGAACTCCTCGAAGTCCTTGCGCTGCTTGTCATTCATGATGTCGTAGATGAGCGCATGCACCTGCTTATGGTCTAGCGCAGGCAAATTGATCCGGCGTACATCACCGTCGACCCGAATCATCGGAGGCAGACCAGCGGAGAGGTGCAGGTCCGATGCACCTTGCTTGGCGCTGAAGGCCAGCAATTCAGTGATATCCATGGGACTCCCTAATGACAGACAAGCAGGTAGAATGCCGCAAAACCCAGGCGGCGGGCGCACGTAATGTCCACGATAGCAGAGAATATTGCAAAGGTCGGAGTGCGCATCCGTGAGGCGGCGCAAGCCTCACGGCGAGATTGTGCATCTATTGGCCTGCTGGCGGTGAGCAAAACCAAGCCGGCTGCGGCCGTTCGTGAGGCATTTGCTGCTGGCATCCAGGATTTCGGCGAGAATTACCTGCAGGAATCCCTAGATAAACAAATTGAGCTGAGCGACTTGCCGCTGACCTGGCACTTCATTGGTCCGATCCAGTCGAACAAGACCAAAGCCATCGCCGAGCACTTCGCGTGGGTACACTCAGTGGACCGCTTAAAAATTGCCGAGCGCTTATCGGCTCAGCGCCCGGCGCACCTGCCTGCGCTGAACATCTGCCTGCAGGTCAATGTCAGTGGCGAGGCCAGCAAATCCGGCTGCAGCCCAAACGAGCTGGCGGCCCTGGCACAAGCGGTTACACAACTACCCAACCTGCGCCTGCGCGGATTGATGACAATTCCCGAACCGACCGATGACCCTGGCGAGCAACGCGCCGCCTTCGCCCGCTTGCGCGATCTGCAGCAAGGCCTGAACCTGGGTCTCGACACTCTGTCCATGGGCATGAGCCATGACTTGGCAGCGGCCATCGCCGAAGGTGCGACGTGGGTGCGCATCGGCACCGCACTATTTGGCGCGCGCGATTACAGCAAGAACTGATTGAGTTTGCCTTTAGCCTCATTAAGGACGCCCGTATGACCACTCCACGCATTGCCTTTATCGGCGCAGGTAATATGGCTGCCAGCCTGATCGGCGGCCTGCGCGCCCAAGGCATCGACGCCAGTGCTATTCGCGCCAGTGACCGCGGAGCCGAACAGCGCAGCAAGATAAGCGCTGAGCATGGCATCGAAACCTTCGCCAGCAACGCCGAGGCGATTCAAAATGCCGACGTGATAGTGCTGTCGGTTAAGCCGCAGGTGATGAAAGAGGTCTGCCTAGACCTCGCAGCGCATATCGGCAAACAACAACTGGTGGTATCAATTGCCGCCGGCATCAGCTGCGCCAGCCTGGAAAACTGGCTCAGCAAACCGGGCGCAGTCGCGGCCATCGTGCGCTGCATGCCAAATACTCCGGCCTTACTTCGTCAGGGCGTCAGCGGCTTGTATGGCAACGCCCAAGTATCAATTGAACAGCGCCAGCAAGCCGAACAGCTGCTCGGCGCCGTGGGCCTGGCACTATGGCTGGATAAGGAAGAGCTAATCGATGCGGTGACTGCGGTATCCGGCAGCGGCCCGGCGTATTTCTTTCTGCTGATTGAAGCCATGACCGCTGCTGGCGAGAAGCTTGGTTTACCACGCGAAACTGCCGCTCAGCTGACGCTACACACTGCACTTGGCGCCGCCCGCATGGCCGTAGCCAGCGATGTCGATGCCAGCGAACTGCGCCGCCGCGTCACGTCCCCCGCCGGCACCACCGAAGCAGCCATAAAGAGTTTCCAGGCTGATGGTTTCGAAGCATTGGTCGAAAAGGCCCTTAACGCTGCCGCCCAGCGCTCAGCCGAGCTGGCCGAACAACTGGGTCAATAAGGAACGAAGATGATCGGACTCAACACCGCCGCTGTTTATATCCTGCAAACCATTGGCAGTTTTTACCTGCTGATCGTGCTGTTGCGCTTTATCCTGCAACTGGTCCGCGCGGACTTCTACAACCCGCTCAGCCAATTCATCGTGCGCGCCACCCACCCGCTATTGAAGCCACTGCGCAAAATTATCCCCAGTTTTGCCGGGCTCGATCTGGCATCACTGGTGCTGGCAATTGTGGTGCAGCTGGTACTTATGGCCGTAACCCTACTGCTGCTCGGGTATGGCTTGGACAACCCGATACAGCTGCTAATCTGGTCGATCATTGGTGTGACTGCACTGTTCCTCAAGGTGTTCTTCTTTGCCTTAATCATCAGCGTGATCCTCTCCTGGGTCGCGCAAGGCAGCCAAAATGCGACCGCTATGCTGGTCAACCAGCTCTGCGAGCCGCTGCTGACGCCAATCCGCCGCATCCTGCCCAGCATGGGCGGGCTGGACTTGTCGCCGATCGTGGCGTTTCTGATCCTCAACCTGATCGACATGCTGGTGATCCGCAACCTGGCAGTCATGACCGGCATGTACAAAGGTCTTAGCCTGGCGATCTAACCCCAATAGCCTGATAAGCCACTTCTACTGGGGCGCTATCGGCAGGATCGGCGAGGGCCACCTGCAGCCACAGCGACGTCCTGATGAACTTGCACTGACCGCCCGGTCACCTTGACCGACCATAAGGCGGTCGGCCGAGGACATGCAATTGACGCCAGTGGCGTGGCCGGCATAATGCAAAACAGTTCAATTCACGAATTCGTGGAAAAGGCGTAAATTCACAGACTTCAAAGCGCTACCTACAACACCCGCACAGTATGGATGTGCGCGTTTTGCCTGAGTATGTGACCGACGTCAGTTGGGGGCCATTGGCCCCAGCGCCCCCAACCAGAGGAAAGCCAAGAATGAGCATGGAACGTCTAAGCCAGCAGGTCGATGCCTACGTCACCTGGAAGCGCGAGTTGATGCGCGAGATCACTCGCTATCGCAGCTGGCTGGCAAGTAACCGACTCAATTCCGAGGCCGTGGAAAACAAGCTGGAGCGCGCGCTGAAGCTACTCCGCACTGATCACATCACACTGGCCTTTGTCGGCGAATTTTCGCGTGGCAAAACCGAGTTGATTAACAGCCTATTCTTCTCCTCCTATGGCCAGCGCATGCTGCCATCCCAGGCTGGGCGTACCACCATGTGCCCCACCGAGCTGTTCTTTGACCCGCGCTCGGAACGTTCGTCTATCCGCCTACTGCCAATTGAAACCCGCGTGTCCGACGCCAGCGTCGCGCAGTTCAAGCGCATCCCGCGGCACTGGGTGAATATCCCACTGGATCTCAGTGACCCGGACAACATGGTCCAGGCTTTTGCCCAAGTCGCGCGCACCAAGCCAATGCCGGTCGAACAAGCTATTGCCCTGGGCTTCCACCCGGACATGCTGGAAAGCACGTCTAAACCCGGCGAAGTGCTGGTACCGGCTTGGCGTCACGCCATGGTTAATTTCGACCACCCGCTGCTACGCCAAGGCCTGCGTATCCTCGACACCCCCGGCCTGAACGCCTTAGGTAGCGAGCCCGAACTGACCTTGTCGATGCTGCCTAGCGCCCAAGCAATCATCTTCCTACTGTCCGCTGACACCGGGGTGACGGCCAGTGACATGGCCGTCTGGAAACAACATATTCGTCAGCTCGACGATGACACTCAGACCAGCCTGTTTGCCGTGCTGAACAAGATTGACGTGCTGTGGGATGACCTCGCTGGCGAAACATTTGTGCAAAACGCTATCAGGATCATTCAGACCAACACCGCCAAGCAACTGGGTATTCGTCCTGAAGATGTACTGCCGCTCTCGGCCAAACAGGCGATGCTGGCGAAAGTCCGTAAAGATACCGATCTGCTTGCACGCAGCCAGATCGAAGGACTGGAAAAATTACTGTGCGAGCGCATCATCGCGCAAAAGGAACGCCTGCTCCAAGACCGCGTGGTCAATCAGGTATTAGCCCTACTGCAGAACAGCCAGCATGTGCTCAACCTGCGCTTGGAGAAGGTCAACGAACAGCAGACACTGCTGAACAGCCACCAGCATGACAACGGTCAGATGCTCTTCGAGCTGACTGCCAAGACCAAGGAAGACCACAGCCAGCATCACAAACGCCTGTTGGGTTTGAAAACCAACCAACGCCTGCTCAAGCGTCAGGGCGACTTGTTGCGCCACGCATCGCGCGGTGAGCGCCTGGACGAACACCTGAACAAAGTGCGTAAAAACCTCACCGGGAGCTGGACTACCCTGGGCATCAACCAAGCAATCCTGCACTTCTTCCGCAGCGTGGAAGAGGATATGCACAACCTGACGCAGGAAGCCGAGATGGCCAACACCATGGTGGCAGCCATCTATCGCCGGCACAACGAAGAAAACCCGCTGCATGGCGTCGACGCACCGCAGTTCAACGTCAACCGCTACCTGCGTGAACTCAAGCAGCAACAGACCAAGGCCGACCAGTTCCGTCTGCAACTGAAAACCCTACTGACCGAACAACGCAGCCTGACTAAACGCTTTTTCGCCACCCTGGTACAGGAAGTGATCGGCCTCCATCAACGCATGCGCCTGGACGCCGAACAATGGGCCAGTGATGCGCTGATGCCGCTGATGCAGCACACCCTAGAGCACAAACAGCTGCTGGAAACCCACATGCTGCGGCTCAAGGCTCTGGCCCAAGAAACCCAACAATCGCGCCAGCGCAGCCAGCAATTAGCGCGTTACAGCGCTGAGCTGCAGCAGCAACTGGCAGAGGCTGGCGAAATGCTTCGCTTCCTGCGCCGACCGGCTCCCGTGCATCGTCAAGGCAAGGTGGTGAATCTGCCAGGGATCGCACGACCACACAGCATGGGCGAATAGCCAGCGGCGCCATCATCGCCTCATCCGCCACACCCAGCCGCCCCATGCGCTTGCCGCCTGGGGCGGCGCTCTTTAGACTGCGGCTCTTCCTTTATTACGAGCAGGGTCGATGACGACTGCCTTCCCCCAAGACTCTGTTGGCCTGGTAACGCCGCAAATAGTGCAATTTGCGGCGCCGCTAGCGCTGGCCTGCGGGCGAAGCCTGGCCGACTATCAACTGATCTTCGAGACATATGGCGAACTCAACGCCACGGCCAGCAACGCGGTGCTGATCTGCCATGCACTGTCCGGCCACCACCATGCGGCCGGCTATCACAGCATGGATGAGCGCAAGCCCGGCTGGTGGGACAGTTGCATCGGCCCCGGCAAGCCCATCGACACCAACAAGTTCTTCGTCGTCAGCCTGAACAACCTCGGCGGTTGCAACGGCTCAACCGGCCCTAGCAGCATCAATCCAGCCAGCGGAAAACCCTTCGGCGCGGACTTCCCGGTAATGACAGTGGAGGACTGGGTACACAGCCAGGCACGCCTGGCCGACAACTTAGGCATCCGCCAATGGGCTGCGGTTGTTGGCGGCAGTCTCGGCGGCATGCAAGCCATGCAATGGACCATCAGCTACCCCAACAGGGTCCGTCACTGCCTGGCGATTGCCTCAGCCCCAAAATTGTCGGCACAGAACATCGCCTTCAATGAAGTGGCGCGTCAGGCCATTCTCACCGATCCGCAGTTCCATGGC
>JAGGNC010000303.1 GCA_017886405.1 Pseudomonas sp.
CAGTAGGCCATGGCCACTTCATTGCCGTGGCTGTGCGGCGCCAGTGCCGGTGCCGGTGTCGGCGCCGGTGTGGAAGTGGCTGGCAATGTCGGCGGCGGTGATCACCCGGCCGCTCGCCAGATAGTCATCCGGGCAGTTGCCAATCAGCTCGGCGAAATCCAGTAGGCCATCGGGTAAAGGGCCACGCTGCGCTATGAGCGCACTGCGCTGAGGCTCCGGCAGCAGGTTGGCCATGGCCATGCAGATAATTGCTTTTAGGGACGGCAGCTGCTTGCGCAGGGTCTTGATTGCTGGATGGCAGGCATGAGCGTTTTCGCTCGAAGGCAATTAACAGGCAAGTCGTTGCTCCAGCCAGTCGGCGATGTCGCGGATTTCCTCATTTACCACTTCGTGGCCCATAGGGTAATCACGCCATTGCACGCTGACGCCAGAGGCATTCAGGTAGTCATGGGCCATGCGTCCCATGGCCGGGAGCACGATGTCGTCGAAGGTGCCATGCAAGCACAATACGGGCAGTTGTTTTTTTGTCTCCGCCAGGGTGATGTCGTCGCCGAAGGTCGGTGCATAAGTCGACAGCGCCATCACACCGCCGAGGGCGAACTGCCAGCGCAGGAATGCGGTATGCAGCACCACCGCGCCCCCTTGGGAAAAACCGGCCAGGATGATACGTGCCGGATCAATGCCGCTGTCACGCTGTTCTTCAATCAGGGCGATCACTTGTTGCGCGGAAGCTTCTAGCTGCTCGCGATTGATTGCCCGAGCTGGGCTCATGGCCAGGATGTCGTACCAGCTGGGCATGGCATACCCACCGTTGATGGTCACCGCTTGTGTTGGTGCTTGCGGCAGGACGAAGCGGGTGCTGTGCAGGCGCTGCTGCAGAGCCTCGGCTACCGGCATAAAGTCGTAGCGGTCGGCGCCAAGGCCGTGCAACCAAATGACGCATGCGTCTGCGGCAAGTGTGGGCTGAAGGATCAAGGGTTCGCTCATCTGAGGCTCCGCATTGGTGCGCGCGCGCTGGTTTAGTGCGCAGGAAATTTTTTAGGGTGTCGATTCTAGAAAGAAGTTGTCGCCAGGGTGCAAGTTTTGCTCTTGACCAGTCCGTATGGTGCTTAAAGTAAGGTGCTGGTACGGGCTTTGCTATAAACCCTAGCAACTGATGACGTTGCCTGGCTCTGGTAACACTGCCATTAAGCTGGGCTCGTAGCAGGCAGAAATGCCTTTGTCGGCGTTTCATAGGTTCGCCAAGCGCTACATGCTGTGCGACAAGTCATTTACTCTGCTTTAAGTCTCTAGCCCATTCAAATAATGGGCGGGTGATAGTTTATGGCCGTTGCTGCAATCGGCTACTAGACTCGCACTAAGGTTTGATCCCCGGTGGAGTGTATTGCTGCCAATACAGTCAACCAGCCCATAAGGGTACGGTGGTAGAACTGAGACTCCAAACACAAAAAAAGCAACTGGAGGTTTTAATGAAGATGGTGAAATCAACATTGGCAGTACTGACCACCGCCGCTGTTCTTGGTGTCAGCAGTTTTGCTCAAGCCGGCGCTACTCTGGATGCAATCCAGAAGAAAGGCTTCGTTCAGTGCGGTATCAGCGATGGTCTGCCTGGCTTCTCCTACGCCGATGAAAAAGGCAACTATTTCGGCCTCGACGTGGATGTATGCCGCGCAGTGGCAGCTGCCCTGTTTGGCGATGCGACCAAGGTTAAATACAGCCCGTTGAATGCCAAGGAGCGCTTCACCGCGCTGCAATCTGGCGAAGTCGATGTGTTGTCACGTAACACCACCTGGACCAGCTCGCGCGACTCCGGCCTGGGCCTGAACTTTGCTGGCGTCAACTACTATGACGGTCAAGGCTTCATGGTGAACAAGAAGCTTGGGGTCACCAGCGCCAAGGAACTCGACGGCGCTACCGTGTGCATCCAGGCAGGTACCACCACCGAGCTGAACCTCTCCGACTACTTCCGCGCTAATAACCTGAAGTACACCCCGATTACTTATGATACTTCCGATGAAAGCGCTACATCGGTTGAAGCTGGCCGATGCGACGTACTGACCTCCGACCAGTCGCAACTCTACGCACAGCGTATCAAACTGGCCGATCCGGAGGCTTACGTGGTCCTGCCGGAAGTGATCTCGAAAGAGCCATTGGGTCCGGTCGTGCGTCAGGGTGACGACGAGTGGTTCAATATCGTGCGCTGGTCGCTGTTCGCCATGGTCAACGCCGAAGAGCTGGGCCTCACCTCGGCTAACGTCGAAGAACAGGCTAAATCCACCAAGAATCCCGACGTAGCTCGTCTGCTCGGCGCTGAAGGTGAGTTCGGCAAGGATCTGAAACTGCCGAAAGACTGGGCACTTCAGATCATCAAGCAAGTGGGTAACTACGGTGAAAGCTTCGACCGCAACGTTGGTGCAGGCAGCGATCTGAAGATCGAGCGTGGCCTCAACGCCCTGTGGAACAAAGGTGGTCTGCAATACGCACCGCCGGTGCGCTGACCGTCCGTTGCCAGCGTCTCTTCATGAGTGGCTGGCATTGTTCTGATTGATGTAAAGCTCATGCCCGCTGATGCGGGCATGAGCTTTACCAGAGGGCTTCTATGCAAACCACTGCAAATGTCCCGCGCCCACGTGGATCGGTCTGGACCGATCCCAAGCTGCGCGCCTGGCTATTTCAAATTCTTGCCGTTATCGCCGTTGTGGCGCTCGGCTGGTTTCTATTTGACAACACCCAGACCAACCTAGAGAAGCGCGGAATTACCTCCGGGTTCTCCTTTCTCAATAATAGTGCTGGTTTCGGTATCGCCCAGCACCTGATCGACTACGACGAAAGCAACACCTACGGGCGTGTTTTCTTGGTGGGCCTGCTCAACACCTTGTTGGTGTCGGTGATTGGTATTGTTCTGGCGACGCTATTGGGTTTTGTCCTGGGGGTGGCGCGACTGTCGCCCAATTGGTTGATCAGTAAGCTGGCAACCGTGTACATCGAGATTTTTCGCAATATCCCGCCACTGCTGCAGATTTTCTTCTGGTACTTCGCCGTGATGCTCTCTTTGCCAGGGCCGCGGCAAAGCATGGGCATTGGTGAGACGTTTTTCCTCAACAGTCGCGGCTTTTATATGCCATCGCCAATCCCTGGGGACAACTTTGGCCTGTTTGCCGGTGCGGTTATTGTTGCGATCATCGGCGTGGTGCTGCTGTCGCGTTGGTCTAAGTCACGCTTTGAGGCCACCGGAAAGCTGTTTCCGGTGTCATTAGGGGCCGTTGCGTTGCTGGTTGGCTTGCCGGGGCTGGCGATTCTGCTAGGTGGTAATCCGCTGCAATGGAGTGTGCCGGAGCTAACTGGCTTCAACTTCAGTGGCGGCTGGGTGCTGATTCCTGAGCTGATGGCCCTGACGCTGGCATTGACCATTTACACCGCTGCCTTTATCGCCGAGAACGTACGTTCCGGGATCTCAGCGGTCAGCCACGGGCAGACTGAAGCGGCCAGCTCCCTAGGTCTTCCAGCGGGGAAGACCTTGCGTCTGGTGATCATTCCGCAGGCCCTGCGAGTGATCATTCCGCCGCTGACCAGCCAATACCTGAACCTGGCAAAAAACTCCTCGCTGGCCGCCGGTATCGGTTATCCGGACATGGTGTCGTTGTTCGCCGGTACGGTACTCAACCAGACCGGGCAAGCCATCGAGGTGATTGCCATCACCATGAGTGTGTACCTGGCGATCAGTATCAGCATTTCCATGCTGATGAACTGGTACAACAAGCGCATTGCGCTGATCGAGCGGTAAGGAGCAGCAATGCAAACGCACACCTTTAAACCTGATCTACCGCCACCCGCGCTCAGCGTCGGTGTGGTGGGTTGGCTGCGTGCCAACCTCTTCTCCAACTGGTTCAACACCTTGCTAACGCTGTTCGCGGCTTATTTGGTCTGGCTGATTATCCCGCCGCTGATCCAGTGGGCCTTGATTGATGCTGATTGGACCGGTACTACCCGTGCCGATTGCACCAGCGGTGGGGCGTGCTGGGTGTTTGTGCAGCAGCGTTTCGGCCAATTCATGTACGGTTTTTACCCGAGTGAGCTGCGCTGGCGCGTTGACCTGACCCTGTGGCTGGCCGTTATCGGTGCTGCCCCGCTGTTTGTCTCGGCAATGCCACGCAAGGCTTTGTATGGCCTGATTTTCCTGGTGGTCTATCCGCTGCTGGCGTTCTGGCTGCTGCACGGCGGTTTCTTCGGTTTGCGTGAGGTGTCTACCAGCCAGTGGGGCGGCTTGATGCTGACCATGGTGATCGCCGCCGTAGGTATCGCTGGTGCCTTGCCGCTGGGCATTCTGCTGGCGCTGGGGCGACGTTCGGACATGCCAGCGATCCGAGTGATCTGCGTAACCTTCATCGAGTTCTGGCGCGGTGTGCCCTTGATCACCGTGCTGTTTATGTCCTCGGTGATGTTGCCGTTGTTCCTGCCGGAAGGCATGAGTTTCGACAAGCTGGTACGGGCACTGATCGGGGTGATCCTGTTTCAGTCGGCTTATATCGCTGAAGTGGTTCGCGGCGGCTTGCAGGCGATTCCCAAGGGGCAGTATGAAGCTGCTGCGGCCATGGGACTTGGCTACTGGCGGATGATGGGCCTGGTGATTCTGCCGCAAGCGATGAAGCTGGTGATCCCGGGTATCGTCAACACCTTCATCTCGCTGTTCAAAGACACCAGTCTGGTGATCATCATCGGTTTGTTCGACCTGCTTAACAGCATCAAGCAAGCCACCACCGATCCGGCTTGGCTAGGCATGGCTACCGAAGGCTATGTATTTGCCGCCCTGGTTTTCTGGATTTTCTGTTTCGGCATGTCCCGCTACTCCATGCATTTGGAACGTAAGCTGAACACTGGCCACAAGCGTTAGGAGTTATTTCAATGTCTGTAGCAAATAAACAAACCAGCGCTGAACCGATGATCCTGATGGAGGGCGTGCACAAGTGGTACGGCGAGTTCCATGTGCTCAAGGACATCAATCTGAACGTCAAGCAGGGCGAGCGTATCGTGCTCTGCGGTCCGTCCGGCTCCGGCAAGTCCACCGCTATTCGCTGCATCAATCGCCTGGAAGAGCACCAGCAAGGGCGCATTGTGGTTGATGGCACCGAACTGACCCACGACCTCAAACACATCGAGGCGGTGCGCCGCGAAGTGGGCATGGTGTTCCAGCACTTCAACTTGTTTCCGCACCTTACCGTCTTGCAGAACTGCACCCTTGCACCCATGTGGGTGCGCAAGATGCCCAAGCGCCAGGCCGAGGAAATAGCCATGCATTACTTGGAGCGCGTACGCATTCCGGAGCAGGCTCTTAAGTATCCGGGGCAGCTGTCTGGCGGTCAGCAGCAGCGCGTGGCGATTGCCCGTGCGCTGTGCATGAAGCCGAAGATCATGCTGTTCGATGAGCCGACCTCGGCACTTGACCCCGAAATGGTCAAGGAGGTTCTAGACACCATGGTCGGCTTGGCCGAAGACGGCATGACCATGCTCTGCGTAACCCACGAAATGGGCTTTGCCCGCACCGTGGCAAACCGGGTGATCTTCCTTGATAAAGGCGAGATCGTTGAGCAGAACGAACCGGAAGCCTTCTTCACCAACCCGCAAAACGAGCGGACCCAGCTGTTCCTCAGTCAGATCATTCACTGAGTCTTGGTCGCAATTAAAAGGGAGCCGATGGGCTCCCTTTTTTATGGCCTGCCCGCCATGGCGGCCACCCTTCGGGCCGTCGCTGCGCGACGTTAAAAATGGCTCCTGGCCATTTTTTATGTGCTCAGCAACGCTGTGCGTGTTATTTGCTCTCAGGCCATAGGCGCAGCGGTTTGCCTTCGGCGGGCCACAGGCGCAGCTGTTCAGTGGCAGAGATGTCCCAGCGCTCTATCTTGCTCAGGCTGTCGAGAAAGCGTGCTTCTTGCGCCATCAACGCCGGTGCGCACGCCTTGCGGGTAGTGCCGGCGGCACTGAAGCTGAGCGTGTTGCCAGCCAGGGTGTAATGGGCAAACCAGTGATTGCAGCCAGCGTTGCCGTAGGCGCGGCCGTCATTGTCCAAGGTGATGGTCAGGTGGCTGCGGTCGATCAGCGGGCGCTCGCCGATCCATTCCACTTGATAGGTGTGCTCGGTTTGCAGCTGCGGCGCGGGAGTGACGCAGCCCGCCAGAGTGCCGATCAGCAGGGTGATCGGCAGTGCGTGTTTCATATCACCGCCTTGTTGATACATTTGGGGCACAGGTGCTTGGCGTTTTTAGACTGCCAGCCCAGTTCTTTGATCCGCGCTTCGGCGGCGGGTGCCTGGGCTTTTTTACCGAGGCTGGCGTCGACGGCGAACTCGAATTTGAGCTCGGCATTACAGCTGTCGCAATTGACCTGCCAATTGAAGATCGCCAGCTCCTTGAACGCCGGGCCCGTGGCCACGGCTACCCATTGGCCGCGTGGGTTGATCAGGTGGCGAACCTTGTCTGTGAGCAGGCGCATGGACAGCTCGCGGCTGCCCTTGAGGGTGACCAGCAAGGTGTCGCCGCTCTGGATCGAGCCGCCATTGCCGGTGACTTGATAACGGCCCGGTGCCAGCGCGCGGCATTCGATCAGGGTGTGTTCGGGGTTGAGCAGGTTGTAGCGAAAGTCGTGTTCAGCCATGGAGCCTCCAATTAGGCGTAAATGCTATCACGCGGCAGGAAGCAGCTGATTGATTGGCGCGCCGGCCAGCCAGGCGGCGATATTGTCGTGGGTCGTGTCGGCAATCGCCGCCAGTGCTTCGTGGGTAAGAAAGGCCTGGTGCGCAGTAATGAGTACATTGGGAAAGCTCAGCAGGCGCGCCAGCACATCATCCTGCAGTGGCTGTTCGGAGCAATCCTCGAAGAACAGTTCAGCCTCTTCTTCATAGACATCCAGGCCCAAATAGCCCAATTGCCCGCTTTTCAGCGCGCCGATCAGCGCCGGTGTGTCGATCAATGCACCGCGTCCGGTATTGATCAACATGGCGCCGCGCTGCATCTGCCGCAAGCGCGCGGCGTTGATCAGGTGATGAGTGGCGGTGTTCAGCGGGCAGTGCAGGCTGATGATGTCGCTGCCTTCAAGCAGTTGATCGAGTTCGACCTGTCGCGCGCCGTCGGGCAGATTGGCGATAGGCGCCGGGTCATGGACCAGCAGGTGGCAGCCGAAACCGGCCATGATCCGCGCAAAGGTCAGGCCGATTTTCCCGGCACCGATGATGCCGACATTTTTGCCATACAGGTCGAAGCCAATCAGCCCGTGCAGGGAAAAGTTGCCTTCGCGGGTGCGGTTGAAGGCGCGGTGGGTACGCCGGTTGAGGGTCATGATCAGCGCCAGGGCATGTTCGGCGACGGCGTGCGGCGAGTAGGCCGGCACCCGCACCACCGTCAGGCCGAGGGCCTGCGCGGCGTGCAGGTCGATATGGTTGTAGCCGGCCGAACGCAGGGCAATCAGCTGCGTGCCGCCGGCGGCCAGCTGCTGCAGCACAGCGGCGCTGAGGTCGTCATTGATAAAGGCGCAGACCACCTCGTAGCCGGCGGCTAGGCCGGTGCTGTCTTGGCGCAGGTGTGCCTCCTGAAAACTCACGTGCCAGTCGCCAGGAAAGCCTGCGGCGTTAAAACTCTGTTGGTCATAAGGCTTGCTGCTGAACAGGATGATGCGCATGGGGCTCCTTGGTTCGCGGGCTTTATCGGTAAGAATCAGGCGCTGACGTGGGTGTGCCGAGCCAGCCGATCGATGGCGGCATCCAGTTCATCCAGGGCTTGCTGGGCGGCCGGGTCATTGTGTTTCAACAGGGTTTCGCTACGTTGGCACGCCGCGCGCAGCTGCGGCACGCCGCAATAGCGCGTAGCCCCGTGGAGGCGGTGCACGCGTTCAATCAAACTGTTGCGTTCGCCGCTGTCACGGGCTTGGCGAATGGCCTGGCGGTCGCCGGGCAGGCCAGCCAGCAGCATGCTCAGCATATCGGCGGCTAGGTCCGCCTTGCCGGCGGCCAGACGCAGACCTTCGTAGGCATCTAATACGCTAAGGTTGTTATGCGTCTTGCCGATGCCAGTGTGTTCGCTGCTCTGGTTACGCAGGGCCATGCCGGTCCACTTGAGTATCACCTGGGCCAGCTGGCGCTCGCTGATTGGCTTGGTCAGGTAGTCGTCCAGGCCGCTTTGCAGCAGGTCACGTTTCTCGTTGGCCAGGGCATGGGCGGTCAGCGCGATAATTGGCACCGGACCTTGGCCTCGCCCGCTTTCCAGTTGGCGGATCGCTTCAGTGGTCTGGCGGCCATCCATGCCGGGCATCTGCACGTCCATAAAGATCAGGTCGAAGGACTGTTCAGCAGCTTTTTCCAAGGCTTCATAGCCGCTGTTGGCGATGCATACCTGTGCGCCCATATCGTCCAGTAGGGTTTGCACCAGCAGCAGGTTGGCCGGGTTGTCGTCGACGCAGAGAATCAGCGGTGGCCGGCTGGGTGGGCTTTGCCTTTTTTCTACGCGGTTCTGCCGTGGGCTGATCAGCTCGGCCAGGCCACGTTTTAGCTTGCGCGTGCAGGCCGGTTTGGCTTGCATCTGGCTGTAAGAATCCCGCAGCAGGCTATGGTAAAGCGACTGCTCGGTGGTGGGGCACAGCAGCAGGGTTTTACAGCCCAGCCGCTCGAGCTCCCCGATGCATTGATCGAAGTGTTCAGGCGGTAGGGTTTGGGTGGAGACGCCGAGTACCGCAAGCTCAATCGGTTGAGCATTATGCCGCGCTTCGGCCACAGCCACGAGCAGGCTGTCGAGGTTATCAAAGCCACTGACCTTTAGGCCGCAGTCTTCCAGTTGATGCTGCAGGGCCTGGCGGGCCAGTTCGTTGTGTTCCAGGGTAACTACGCGGCGGCCCAGCAGCGGTGGGCGCGGCAGGTCTTCGGCATCATCGCGGGCCTTGGGCAGGCTTAGGGTAATCCAGAATTCCGAGCCTTGCTCGAGCGTGCTGTCGACGCCGATCTCACCGCCCATTTGCTCGATCAGGCGCTTGGAGATCACCAGCCCCAGGCCAGTGCCGCCGGCTTGTCGGCTGAGTGAGTTGTCAGCCTGGCTGAACGCTTGGAACAGTTCGCGCAGGTCTTCGTCAGAGAGGCCGATGCCGGTGTCCTGCACGCTGATACGCAGTTGCGCGCGGTCGGCGCTTTCGTCTTCAAGCATGGCGCGGATAACGACGCTGCCGGCACGGGTAAACTTGATCGCATTGCTCACCAGGTTGGTCAGTACCTGCTTGAGCCGCAGCGGGTCGCCGATCAGCGACAGCGGCGTGTCACGGTAGACCAGGCTGAGCAGTTCCAGCTGTTTGGCGTGGGCAGCGGGGGCGAGGATGGTCAGGGTGTCCTGCAGCAGATCGCGCAGGTTAAACGGAATATTTTCCAGTACCAGCTTGCCGGCTTCGATCTTCGAGAAGTCGAGAATCTCGTTGATGATCGCCAGCAGGCTGTCGGCGGATTTTTCGATGGTGTCCAGGTAATCCTGCTGGCGCGGGGTCAGTTCGCTTTTCTGCAATAGATTGGTGAAACCGATGATGCCATTGAGCGGGGTGCGGATCTCATGGCTCATGTTGGCGAGGAATTCGGATTTGATTCGGCTGGCCTCCAGAGCCTCTTTGCGCGCCAAGTCCAGCTCAATGTTCTGGATTTCGATGGTTTCCAGGTTATGCCGCACGTCTTCGGTGGCCTGCTCGACGCTGAGTTGCAGTTCTTCTTGGGCGTTTTGCAGGGATTCGGCCATGCGATTGATGCCCGAGGCCAGCTCGTCCAACTCATGACTGCCGAGCGGTGGCAGGCGAGTTTCCAGGTGACCCTCCCTGAGTTGAACGACGCTCTGTTTGATCTGCCGTAGCGGATTGTTGATGGTGCGGCTCATGCGCACAGCGAGTAAGGCAGTCACCATAAGCCCGGTGGCAATCAGCAATAAGCTGGTCAGCAGGCTGCGGTAGCCGGTGAGCAGGGTGCTGTGATTTGACAGCTCCAATTCGACCCAGCCGAGCAACTGAGTGCCTGGCTCATTGGCGGCCTTGCCGGTCAGGCTGAGGTGGTACTGATACACCGGCAGGATAAGGCGTGTGGCGTTCTGGTTGCTGTTCTGCACGCGCTGCTCCTCACTGGCCATCGGTGAGGGGTTGAGCATGCTGGGCCCAGCGTGGGCCAGGGCGTTACCTTCGGCGGCGAGAAAACCCACAGCGCGCACATCCGGCTGCTCGAGTGCTTGGGTAGCAATGCGTTGCAACAGATCAGTATCGCCAGCCTGCAAAGCAGGCGCAGACAGGGGAGCAAGTTGCTCGATGATCAGCTGCCCACGCTGCAGCAACTGCTCCTGCAACCCAGACAATTGCACCCAGGTGAAATAACCGCCGAGCACCAGCGCCAGCAGGCTGGTGGGCAGCAGGGTGAGCATGAGCACACGGCCCTTGATGCCTAAATCCTTAAACACGCGCGGCCTCCTTTATCAACGTGCTTAGTTTAGCGGTTGCGCCCGCTCTTATGGCAAATGCTGTTGCCCGCAGCGGGTCGCTTATATAGCCGAGCGCGGTTTGCCGCTATCATGACGGTCTTATTTGCTTCTGGATCATTTTGTTCGCCATGAGCCTGCATTATCCCTCTATCGCCGATTGCGTCGGCAACACCCCATTGGTGCGCCTGCAGCGTCTGCAGGGCAACACCAGCAACACCTTGTTGTTGAAGCTGGAAGGCAATAACCCGGCGGGCTCGGTGAAGGACCGCCCGGCGTTATCGATGATCACCCGCGCCGAGTTGCGCGGCGACATCCAGCCGGGTGATGTGTTGATCGAGGCGACCAGTGGCAATACCGGGATTGCCTTGGCCATGGCGGCGGCGATCAAGGGTTACCGGATGGTGCTGATCATGCCGGACAACGCTACCGCCGAACGCAAGGCGGCGATGACCGCTTACGGTGCGCAGTTGATCCTGGTCGGTGGTATGGAAGAGGCCCGAGACCTGGCCTTGCAGATGCAAGCCGATGGCAAGGGCAAGGTCCTCGATCAGTTCGCCAATGGCGATAATCCGATTGCTCACTACACCAGCACCGGCCCGGAAATCTGGCAGCAGACGGGCGGGCAGATTACCCATTTCATCAGCTCCATGGGCACCACGGGCACAATTATGGGTGTATCGCGGTTTCTCAAGGAACAGAATCCCGAGGTACAGATCGTCGGTCTGCAGCCCATGGAAGGTGCGGCGATCCCCGGCATACGCCGTTGGCCGCCGGCGTACTTGCCGAGCATCTACCAGGCCGAGCGGGTTGATCGCATCATCGATATGGGTCAGCAGGAAGCCGAAGAGGTGATGCGTCGTATGGCGCGCGAGGAGGGCATCTTCTGCGGGGTTTCTTCCGGTGGTTCGGTAGCCGCCATGTTGCGTCTGTCGCAGGAAGTCGAGAATGCGGTGATGGTGGCGATTATCTGCGACCGTGGTGACCGTTACCTGTCCAGTGGCATTTACGACGTACCGAGCAACTGATGGCTAAAAAAGACGGCGGTCTACGCTTTCAGCCCAGTGGTGGTTCTCGCGCACCGCAAGTACCTGTGGGTAAGAAGCAGAAACTGACCATTGAACGCCTTGCCAACGATGGCCGTGGCATTGGCTTCATTGACGGGCGTACTTGGTTTGTCAGCGGCGCCCTGGCGGGTGAGCAGATTGAGGCGCGGGTACTGGGCGCCCATGGCAAGGTGGTCGAGGGGCGCGTTGAGCGCATTCTCACTGCCAGTCCCGAGCGCCGCAGCGAAGCCTGCGTGCATGCCAAGGTCTGTGGCGGCTGCAGCCTGCAGCATATGCCGCATACCGATCAACTTGCCCTGAAACAGCGCATGCTTGCCGAGCAGTTGAGTCGTTTGGCCACTCTTGAACCGCGTGAATGGGCTGCGCCGCTGGTCGGGCCTGAACTGGGCTATCGCCGCCGTGCACGGATTGCTGTGCGTTGGGACAACAAGGCCAAGCGCCTGGATGTCGGCTTTCGCGCCGCCGCCAGCCAAGACATTATCGCCATTGCCGAGTGCCCGGTTCTGGTACAGCCCTTGCAGCCTATCTTGCGCGCGCTGCCAAAGGCCTTGCGCGAATTGGACAAGCCCCAGGCCATTGGTCATGTCGAGTTGTTCAGTGGCAGCTGCAGTGCTGTGCTGATACGCCATACTGCCCCATTGAGCGAGGCTGATTTAGGGCGCTTACAGACGTTCTGCACCGAGCAGGATGCGCAGCTGTGGTTGCAGGGCAGCGCTGAGCCACAGCCGTCCGATCCAGTGCAGCAGCTGAGTTATCGTCTGGAGGCTTACAACCTCAGCCTGGCCTACCGTCCGGGGGACTTTGTTCAGGTCAATCAGCCGGTCAATGACGCCATGGTCGCGCAGGCCCTGGAGTGGCTCGCGCCGCAGGCTGATGAACGGGTGCTAGATTTGTTCTGTGGTCTGGGTAATTTCGCTCTGCCGCTGGCTCAGTGCGTGCATGAATTAGTTGCGGTAGAGGGTGTGCAAAGCATGGTCGAACGCGCTGCACTTAATGCAGAGCGTAATGGCCTGGGCAACACGCACTTTGTGCAGGCCGACCTGTCCAACCCGCTGACCGACGCTGGCTGGGCGCAGGGTGGTTTCGCCGCCGTGCTGCTGGACCCGCCGCGCGATGGCGCGTTACAGGCGGTCAGGCAGATGGCGGCGTTGGGCGTCAAACGGGTGCTGTATGTGTCGTGCAATCCGGCGACCTTGGCCCGCGACAGCGCTGAACTGCTGGCGCAGGGGTATCAGCTCGAAAGGGCCGGTATCCTCGATATGTTTCCGCAAACGGCCCACGTCGAAGCGATGGCGCTGTTTGTTAAGCAGTAAATATACGCGCAGGGATACGGTAGCAGGGCACTTGGTTTTATCCGGCCCGGCCATATCTCTGAGTACCAGGGGCGCACAGGAAATGCGCCTTAAGTAGTTAAACCGACCGGCTCGTAGAAGTTGGCGACTGTTCGGTGTGCATGCCGCGCACCGTAGGAAAGGTACGTAAGATGGTTCAGGTCAGAGCGCACCAGCCAATCAACGACGACGGCAGCATCAACCTTGAAGCCTGGCTGGTCCATATCCTGAGTGTCGATCCTGCTTTGGATCTTGAGGCGCTGCGTGAAGCCTGCGAGTTTGCCCGTGAGGCCGAGCAGCAGGCCAATGCCACGAAGAATCTATGGACCGAGGGTGCGTCTAGCTTCCGCTCCGGTCTGGAGATCGCCGAGATTCTCGCTGACCTCAAGCTCGATCAGGATTCCCTGGTCGCTGCCGTCATCTACCGTTGCGTGCGCGAAGGCAAGGTGCCGTTGACGCTGGTCCACCAACGTTTCGGTTCGGTGGTGGCCAAGCTGGTGGAAGGCGTGCTGCGCATGGCCGCGATCAGTGCTTCGCTCAACCCGCGTGACTCCTTGGTGCTCGGCTCCCAGGCGCAGGTGGAAAACCTGCGCAAGATGCTCGTGGCGATGGTCGATGACGTGCGCGTGGCGCTGATCAAGCTGGCTGAACGTACCTGCGCGATTCGCGCGGTGAAAGAGGCCGATGACGAGAAGCGTCAGCGCGTGGCCCGTGAGGTCTTCGATATCTATGCGCCGCTGGCGCACCGTCTGGGTATCGGGCATATCAAGTGGGAGCTCGAAGACCTTTCATTCCGCTACCTGGAACCCGAACAGTACAAGCAAATCGCCACGTTGTTGCATGAACGCCGTTTGGACCGCGAGCACTACATCAATGAAGTGATGGACCAGCTGCGCAACGAGCTGGAGGCCACCGGGGTTCAGGCGGATATCAGTGGCCGAGCCAAGCATATCTACTCGATCTGGCGCAAAATGCAGGGCAAGGGCCTGCAGTTCAGCCAGATATATGACGTGCGCGCGGTGCGTGTGCTGGTGCCTCAGGTGCGCGATTGCTACACCGCACTGGGTATCGTGCACACGATTTGGCGACACATCCCCAAGGAGTTCGACGACTACATCGCCAACCCTAAGGAAAACGGCTACCGCTCACTGCACACCGCCGTACTTGGCCCGGAAGGCAAGGTGCTGGAAGTGCAAATCCGCACCCAGGCCATGCATGAAG
>JAGGNC010000024.1 GCA_017886405.1 Pseudomonas sp.
GACAGACCCTGACCGGCCAGGGCGTTGAAGAGCTTGAACACATTAGTCGGTGCCGGCAGGCCATTGTCTTCCTGTTGTGGGTTGTTCCATGTGCCATCGCAGCACACAACGAGTCGCTTGTTCATGGTCCGCTCCAGGCAGGGCGGCTTCCCCGGTGGTCACGGGGCTGCGCATAAGGGCCTTACTGCTGGGTTCCCCGGTCTTAGGTGGTTATTACGCGGCGCCATCGGCTTAGCGTGATGGCGATGGCTGCGCTTAATAGCTTTAATAAGGTCTAGCACACGCGCTCTGGGTCGCCATTTTCGGCTCTGGGTCGACCGCCAACCGAGCGGTGGTGGCGCCGCGGTGGTGTCCCTGGCGAGGGCGAGCCTGCCGCCCGAACGTCGAGATGTTTGCTTGCGACACACGCATGTCGCAAACACAACCTCCCGAGGCGTGCATAGGCATCTGGCCGGTCAGAGCGAGTCATACCATCTTCTGCACAAGGGCTTTGCCCGTTCCGACTAAGATGCGTCTCGCCAGGGCGCCGCAGGAGATCAGCGATGTTCAGCAAGCAAGACCAGATTCAAGGTTATGACGACGAATTGCTCAGCGCCATCAACGCCGAAGAGGCGCGCCAGGAGCATCACATCGAGCTGATCGCCTCGGAAAACTACACCAGCCAACGGGTGATGGAAGCCCAGGGCAGCGGCCTGACCAACAAGTATGCCGAAGGCTATCCGGGCAAGCGCTACTACGGTGGCTGTGAGCATGTTGATGTGGTCGAGCAACTGGCCATCGACCGCGCCAAACAACTGTTTGGTGCCGATTTCGCCAACGTCCAGCCGCACTCCGGCTCCTCCGCCAACAGCGCGGTGTACCTGGCGCTGATCAATGCCGGTGACACCATCCTCGGCATGAGCCTGGCCCATGGCGGCCACCTGACCCACGGTGCCAAGGTGTCGTCCTCGGGCAAGCTGTACAACGCCGTGCAGTACGGTATCGACACCGCCACCGGCCTGATCGATTATGACGAAGTTGAACGCCTGGCCGTCGAGTGTCAGCCGAAGATGATCATTGCCGGTTTCTCCGCGTACTCCAAGACCCTAGACTTCCCGCGTTTTCGCGCCATCGCCGACAAGGTCGGTGCGCTGCTGTTCGTCGACATGGCCCACGTCGCTGGTTTGGTGGCTGCGGGTCTGTACCCCAACCCGATTCCGTTCGCCGATGTGGTGACCACCACCACCCACAAGACCCTGCGCGGCCCGCGTGGCGGCCTGATTCTGGCCAAGGCTAACCCGGAGATCGAAAAGAAGCTCAATTCGGCCGTGTTCCCTGGTGCCCAGGGCGGCCCGTTGATGCACGTCATCGCCGCCAAGGCGGTGTGCTTCAAAGAAGCCATGGAGCCGGACTTCAAGGTTTATCAGCAGCAGGTGATCAACAACGCCCAGGCCATGGCCAAGGTGTTTATTGAGCGCGGCTATGACGTGGTCTCCGGCGGCACCGATAACCACCTGTTCCTGGTCAGTCTGATCCGTCAGGGCCTGACCGGCAAAGACGCCGATGCGGCTCTGGGGCGCGCCGGTATCACGGTGAACAAGAACGCGGTGCCGAATGACCCGCAATCACCCTTTGTCACCTCCGGGCTGCGCATCGGTACACCGGCGATCACCACGCGCGGTTTCAAGGAAGCGCAGAGCATCGATCTGGCGGGCTGGATCTGCAACATCCTCGATCACCTCGGTGATGCAGATGTTGAAGCCCAGGTGGCGACGCTGGCGGCTGGGTTATGTGCCGACTACCCGGTCTATCGCTAAGCGTATTGATTGATCAGGCGTGGTAGTTGTCGCGTCTGGATACAAGCTTCCAGCTTTCGTTTCAGGAGCATCCCATGCAACGTTATTCCGGCTTCGGCCTGTTCAAGCACGCGTTCAGTCACCACGAGAACTGGCAGCGTATGTGGCGCAACCCGACGCCCAAGCCGGTGTACGACGTGGTCATCGTCGGCGGTGGCGGCCATGGTCTGGCCACTGCGTATTACCTGGCCAAAGAGTTTGGCGTGAAGAACGTCGCGGTGATCGAGAAGGGCTGGCTGGGCGGCGGTAACACCGCGCGCAACACCACCATCGTGCGCTCCAACTACCTGTGGGATGAGTCGGCGCAGCTCTACGAGCACGCGATGAAGCTGTGGGAAGGGCTGTCGCAGGACCTCAACTACAACGTCATGTTTTCCCAGCGCGGCGTGTTCAACCTCGGCCACTCCCTGCAGGACATGCGCGACATCGAGCGCCGGGTCAGCGCTAACCGCCTCAACGGCATCGACGGCGAAGTGCTGAATGCCAAGCAGGTTGAGGAGCTGGTGCCGTTCATGGACTGCACCAAGAACACCCGTTATCCGGTGATGGGTGCCTCGCTGCAGCGCCGCGGCGGCGTAGCCCGTCACGATGCAGTGGCCTGGGGCTATGCCCGCGCCGCCGATGCCTTGGGCGTCGACCTGCTGCAGCAGACTGAAGTGATCGGTTTCCGTAAAGAAAACGGCGTGTGCATCGGCGTGGAAACCAACAAGGGCTTTATCGGTGGCAAGCGCGTCGGCGTGGTGGCCGCCGGTAACTCCGGGCACCTGGCCGGCCTGGCGGGCTTTCGTCTGCCGTTGGAGTCGCACCCCCTGCAAGCGCTGGTGTCCGAGCCAATCAAGCCGATTATCGACAGCGTGATCATGTCCAACGCCGTGCATGGCTACATCAGTCAGTCAGACAAAGGCGACCTGGTGATTGGTGCCGGTATCGACAGTTACAACGGTTACGGTCAGCGCGGTTCCTACCCGACCATCGAACAAACCCTGCAGGCCATCGTCGAGCTGTTTCCGGTGCTCTCGCGGGTGCGCATGAATCGCCAGTGGGGCGGCATCGTCGACACCACGCCAGACGCCTGCCCAATTATCGCCAAGACCCCGGTGCCGAACCTGTTCTTCAACTGCGGCTGGGGTACCGGCGGCTTCAAGGCCACGCCGGGCTCCGGTCATGTATTCGCTGCCAGCCTGGCCAAGGGCGAGATGCATGCGCTGGCCAAACCGTTCTCCATCGAGCGCTTCCACACCGGCGCGCTGATCGATGAGCACGGCGCAGCCGGGGTTGCGCACTGATTTTGACGCCTCTCCCGGTGGGAGAGGGCGGATGGTTTTCTGGAGGTACCGATCATGCTGCATATCTTCTGCCCTCACTGCGGCGAACTGCGCTCCGAAGAGGAGTTTCACGCCAACGGCCAGGCGCACATTGCCCGTCCACTGGACCCGGCTGCCTGCACCGATGCGCAGTGGGGCGACTACCTGTTTTTCCGCGATAACCCGCGCGGTATTCACCACGAGTTGTGGATCCACGGGGCCGGTTGCCGCAAGTACTTCAACGTCACCCGCCATACGGTGACCTACGAAATTCTCGAAACCTACAAGATCGGCGAAAAGCCCAGCTTCACGGCTGCGGGCAGTGCCGCGAAGAAGGCCATCGACCAAGGAGTAACGGCATGAGCCAGGTCAATCGTCTTGCAACAGGTGGCCGCATCGACCGCAGCCAGCCGTTGAATTTCAGCTTCAACGGGCAGAGCTATCAGGGCTTTGTTGGCGATACCCTGGCCGCCGCCTTGCTGGCCAACGGCGTGGATATTGTCGGCCGTAGTTTCAAGTATTCACGCCCGCGCGGCATTGTCGCGGCCGGCAGCGAGGAGCCGAATGCGGTGCTGCAGATTGGCAGCAGCGAAGCGGCGCAGATCCCCAACGTGCGCGCTACCCAGCAGGCGTTGTACGCCGGGCTGGTCGCCAACAGCACCAATGGCTGGCCGAGCGTCAACACTGATCTGATGGGCATTCTTGGTAAGGTTGGCGGCAAAATGATGCCGCCGGGGTTCTACTACAAGACCTTTATGTACCCGCAGAATCTGTGGCTGACCTACGAGAAGTACATCCGTAAAGCCGCGGGTTTAGGCCGTGCGCCGAGCGCCGTCGACCCGGACAGCTACGACTTTATGAACCAGCACTGCGACGTCCTCGTCGTCGGTGCCGGCCCGGCTGGTTTGGCCGCCGCATTAGCTGCCGCACGCAGCGGTGCGCGGGTGATCCTTGCCGATGAGCAGGAAGAGTTTGGCGGCAGCCTGCTCAGCACCCGCGAAACCCTCGATGACAAACCGGCCAGCGAGTGGGTGGCTAAGGTGCTCGCCGAGTTGGCGAGCCTGGCTAACGTGACCTTGCTGCCACGCGCCACGGTCAACGGCTACCACGACCACAACTTCCTCACCATTCACCAGCGCCTGACTGATCACCTCGGTGAAATTGCGCCCATGGGCATGCTGCGCCAGCGCATGCACCGCGTGCGTGCCAAGCGTGTGGTGCTGGCCACCGGCGCTCACGAGCGGCCGCTGGTATATGCCAATAACGACGTGCCGGGCAATATGCTGGCCGATGCGGTGTCCACCTATGTGCGCCGTTATGGCGTGGCGCCGGGCAAGCAGCTGGTGCTGTCCACCAACAATGATTACGCCTACCGTGTGGTGCTCGACTGGCTCGATGCCGGTCTGCAGGTGGTGGCGGTTGCCGATGCGCGCAGCAATCCGCGCGGCAGCTGGGTGGAAGAAGCGCGCAAGCGTGGCGTGCGCATCCTCACCGGCAGTGCGGTGGTGGAAGCGGCAGGCAGCAAGCGGGTGACTGCGGCGCGTATCTGCGCCATCGATGTGCAGGGTCACAAGGTGACTAGTCCGGGTGAAATCCTCGACTGCGACCTGATTGTCAGCTCCGGTGGCTACAGCCCGGTGGTGCACCTGGCTTCTCACTTAGGCGGCAAGCCGACCTGGCGTGAAGATATTCTCGCCTTTGTCCCAGGAGATGGCTTGCAAAAGCGCTTCTGCGCCGGTGCCGTCAATGGCGTGTTTAGCCTCGGTGATGCCTTGGCCAATGGCGTCGAGGCCGGTGTGTCCGCTGCCGTCGAGGCAGGCTTCGCCGCCGTTTCGGCGAGCGTGCCGCAGGTTGCAGTGCGCATGGAAGAACCTTCGCTGGCGCTGTTTCAGGTGCCGCACGATAAGCCGACAGCACGTGCGCCCAAGCAGTTCGTCGACCTGCAGAACGATGTGACCGCAGCCGGTATTGAGCTGGCTACGCGTGAGGGCTTCGAGTCGGTTGAGCACGTCAAACGCTACACCGCGCTGGGCTTCGGCACCGACCAAGGCAAGATGGGCAACATCAACGGGTTGGCCATCGCCGCGCGTTCGTTGGGCATCAGCATCCCGCAAATGGGCACCACCATGTTCCGCCCGAACTACACCCCGGTGACCTTCGGTGCGGTGGCCGGTCGTCATTGTGGTGAGTTGTTTGAAGCCAAGCGCTACACCGCGATGCAGGCCTGGCATTTGCAGAGCGGCGCCGAGTTCGAGGATGTCGGCCAGTGGAAGCGCCCGTGGTATTTCCCCAAGGCCGGTGAAGACCTGCATGCCGCCGTGGCCCGTGAGTGTCTGGCAGTGCGCAATGCGGTGGGCATTCTCGATGCCTCGACCCTGGGCAAGATTGATATTCAAGGCCCGGATGCCCGCGAGTTACTTAACCGCGTGTACACCAACGCCTGGACCAAGCTGGACGTGGGCAAGGCGCGCTACGGCCTGATGTGCAAAGAAGACGGCATGGTCTTCGACGACGGCGTAACCGCTTGCCTGGCCGATAACCATTTCCTCATGACCACCACCACCGGCGGCGCCGCACGGGTGATGGAGTGGCTGGAAATTTACCACCAGACCGAGTGGCCGGAACTAAAGGTGTACTTCACCTCGGTTACCGATCATTGGGCGACCATGACCCTGTCCGGCCCCAACAGCCGCAAGCTGCTGGCCGAGGTCACCGATATCGACCTGGACAAGGACGCCTTCCCCTTTATGACTTGGCAGGAAGGCCAGGTTGGCGGTGTACCGGCGCGGGTGTTCCGCATCTCCTTCACCGGTGAGCTGAGCTACGAAGTCAACGTGCAGGCCGACTATGCCCTGGGCGTGTGGGAAAAAATCATTGAAGCCGGCAAAAAGCACGGCCTGACACCTTACGGCACCGAGACTATGCACGTGTTGCGCGCCGAGAAGGGTTTCATCATCGTCGGTCAGGACACCGATGGCTCGGTGACCCCGGACGACCTCAACATGGGCTGGTGTGTCGGCCGTACCAAACCGTTTTCCTGGATCGGCTGGCGCGGTATGAACCGCACTGACTGCGTGCGTGAAGAGCGTAAGCAGTTGGTGGGCCTCAAGCCCATCGACCCGAATAAGGTGCTACCGGAAGGCGCGCAACTGGTATTTGACCCGAAACAAGCCATCCCGATGCAGATGGTCGGTCACGTCACCTCCAGCTATATGAGCGCAGCACTGGGCTATTCCCTCGCCATGGGGGTGGTCAAGGGCGGCCTGAAACGCATCGGCGAGCGGGTGTTCGCGCCGTTGGTGGATGGCAGCGTGATTGAAGCCGAAATCGTCAGCTCCGTGTTCTATGACCCGAAAGGGGATCGCCAGAATGTCTAATTCGATCAATGTGTATCAGCAACGCCCCAGCACAGGTAATGGTCAGTCGCCGCTGTTTCATGCCGATCTTGACCAGTTGTTGGGCAAGGGGCCGGCCAAGGCTGGGGTAGCCCTGCGCGAGAAGAAGCTGCTCGGTCACCTGGTTCTGCGCGGCGACGCCAAGGACCCGGCCTTCGCCGGTGGTGTCCACAAGGCGTTGGGTCTGGAACTGCCGTCTGCACTGATGCTGGTGGCCGCTGGCGAGACCTCGCTGCAATGGCTGGCCCCCGATGAGTGGCTGCTGATTGTGCCAAGCGGCACGGAGTTAACGGTGGAGCAGACGCTGCGTGCGGCGCTGGACGGCCAGCACATCTCGATCGTCAACGTCAGTGGCGGGCAAACCCTGTTAGAACTGACCGGGCCGAAGGTGCGCGAGGTGCTGATGAAGTCCACCAGTTATGACGTGCACCCCAGCAACTTCCCGGTAGGCAAGGCCGTGGGCACCCACTTCGCCAAGTCGCAACTGGTGATCCGTCACACCGGCGAAGACACCTGGGAGCTGCTGGTGCGCCGTAGCTTCGCGGATTACATCTGGCTGTGGCTGCAGGATGCCAGCGCCGAGTTCGGCTTGGCGATCAAGGCGTAACCATAAACACCCTGTGGGAGGGGCTTAAGCCGCGAGCAGCCGTCGCGGCTTAAGCCCTCCCACGAGCGCTGCAAAGGCGCAGACCACCGAGGGCCCGATCATGAGTCGCACCCCAGATACCTGGATTCTTACCGCCCACTGCCCGAGCGTGCTCGGCACGGTGGACGCGGTAACGCGTTTTCTCTTCGAGCAGCGCTGCTATGTCACCGAGCACCACTCGTTTGATGATCGCCTGTCCGCGAAGTTTTTTATTCGCGTCGAGTTTCGCCAGCCGGATGATTTTGATGAGCAGGCCTTTCGCGCCGGGCTTGATGAGCGTCTGACCCGCTTTGGCATGCAGGTCGAACTCACCCCGCCGGGCTACCGGGCCAAGGTGGTGCTGATGGTCAGCAAGGCCGACCACTGCCTGAATGACCTGTTGTATCGCCAGCGCATCGGCCACTTGTCCATGGATGTGGTGGCGGTGGTGTCCAATCACCCGGACCTGGAGCCGCTGGCGCGCTGGCATGACATTCCCTACTACCATTTCCCGCTGGACCCGAATGACAAGCCGGCCCAGGAGCGCAAGGTGCTGCAGGTGATCGAGGACAGTGGCGCCGAACTGGTGGTGCTCGCCCGTTATATGCAGGTGTTGTCGCCAGAGCTATGCCGCAAGCTGAATGGCTGGGCGATCAATATTCACCACTCGCTGTTGCCGGGTTTCAAGGGTGCCAAGCCCTATCACCAAGCCTATGAAAAGGGCGTCAAGCTGGTGGGTGCCACCGCACACTACATCAACAACGACCTCGACGAGGGGCCGATTATCGCCCAGGGCGTGGAGTCGGTTGATCACGCCCATTACCCCGAAGACCTGATTGCCAAGGGTCGTGACATCGAATGCCAGACCCTGGCCAAGGCCATTGGCTATCACCTTGAACGGCGGGTGTTTCTCAACGCCAGCCGCACGGTGGTGCTGCACGCATAATGCGTAGGATCGGTTGAGCGCAGCGATACCCATCAACCCGATCCGATGGGTATCGCGTGGCTCAACCCATCCTCCGCAGCCAGTCATCCGTTGTGTATACGCAAGCGGATTAGCTCCAACCGGAGAGGCAGTACCGCACTGCCCTTAGCGGTCTCTCCTGTGCAACAGACTTAAACGCTCCCGTACGAGGCCGCGTGGCCGTTGGCTGCGCCTTTGTACCCACAACAACAAAGGAGAACACCTATGTCTGGTAATCGTGGCGTCGTCTATCTCGGCGCTGGTAAGGTCGAAGTGCAAAAAATCGACTATCCGAAAATGCAGGACCCGCGCGGCAAGAAGATCGAGCACGCGGTCATCCTCAAAGTGGTATCCACCAATATTTGCGGCTCCGACCAGCACATGGTGCGCGGCCGTACCACGGCGCAAGCCGGTCTGGTGCTGGGCCACGAGATCACCGGCGAGGTGATCGAAAAGGGCCGCGACGTCGAAAACCTGAAAATTGGCGACCTGGTGTCGGTGCCCTTCAACGTGGCGTGCGGCCGTTGCCGCAGCTGTAAGGAGCAACACACCGGCGTCTGCCTGTCGGTCAATCCGGCGCGTCCGGGCGGTGCCTATGGCTATGTCGACATGGGTGACTGGACCGGTGGCCAGGCCGAATACGCCATGGTGCCTTACGCCGACTTCAACCTGCTGAAACTGCCGGACCGCGAGCGGGCCATGGAGAAAATCCTCGACCTGACCTGCCTGTCCGATATTCTGCCGACCGGTTACCACGGGGCCGTAACGGCTGGCGTAGGGCCGGGTAGCACCGTCTATATCGCCGGCGCTGGCCCAGTTGGTTTAGCCGCTGCCGCCTCCGCGCGCTTGCTCGGCGCGGCTGTGGTGATCGTCGGTGACGTCAACCCGGTGCGCTTGGTGCATGCCAAGGCCCAGGGTTTCGAGATTGCCGACCTGTCGCTGGATACCCCGCTGCACGAACAGATTGCGGCGCTTCTGGGTGAGCCGGAAGTGGATTGTGCGATCGACGCGGTGGGCTTTGAAGCCCGCGGCCATGGCCACGAAGGGGTGCAGCATGAAGCACCCGCCACCGTGCTCAACTCGTTGATGGGCGTGGTACGGGTGGCCGGTAAAATCGGTATTCCTGGCCTATACGTCACTGAAGACCCGGGCGCAGTGGATGCGGCGGCGAAGAAGGGCGCACTGAGCATTCGCTTCGGCCTGGGTTGGGCCAAGTCGCACAGCTTCCACACCGGGCAAACCCCAGTGATGAAGTACAACCGCCAGCTGATGCAGGCGATCATGTGGGACCGCATCAACATCGCCGAAGTGGTTGGCGTGCAGGTCATCAGTCTGGACGATGCACCGCGCGGTTATGGCGAGTTCGATGCCGGCGTGCCGAAGAAATTCGTGATCGACCCGCATAAGATGTTTAGCGCTGGCTGATCCGGTTCGGGACTTTATCGCGGCTAAAGCGACACTGCGCTTTAGCCGCGAGCTGTCTCAGCGCTGCGCACGAAGCAGTCCTGCAGCGGCATGCCAATGCACCTGTTGATGCGTCATGTCCTTAGGCCATTATTGAGGTAATGTGAGCCACTTATTGGCAGCTATTCGTCTACGCGTGTGAGCAATCGAGCTGTTTTAGCCATCGTTCAGGTGCCCTAAATGTTGAAGTGCATCGCTGTGGCCGACGTGCGGGTCGGTATGTATATCCACGAGTTCTGTGGTTCATGGATGGATCATCCCTTCTGGAAGGCCGGGTTTCTCTTGGCAACTGAGAAAGACCTGCAGCGAGTCAAAGCCAGCAGCATTGGTGAGCTGTGGATTGATGTCAGCAAGGGCCTGGATGTTGCGGTTGGCACGGTCAGCGTTAGCGCTGAAGAAGTGGCTGCGCAAACCGATGCGAAACTGATGGCGGTCGTGCAGGAACCCTCTGCCATTCTGACAGTGTCGATGGATGATGAGCTGCGCCGCGCAGTCAAACTGTGCGCCAATGCCAAGGCAGCTGTCATCAGCATGTTCAGCGATGCGCGTATGGGCCAGGCATTAAAGTTTGAAGAGGCCTGTGAGTTGGTGGAGTCGATCTCCGACTCGGTCATGCGCCACCCCAGCGCACTGATCAGTCTGGCACGGCTGAAAAATGCCGATGAATACACCTATATGCACTCAGTGGCTGTTTGCGCGCTGATGATCGCTCTGGCCCGTAATCTGGGCCTTAACGAGGGCCAGGTGCGCGAGGTTGGGCTGGCCGGTTTGCTGCATGACATTGGTAAGATGGCGATTCCCAATGAGGTGCTAAATAAACCAGGAAAATTGACCGACAGCGAGTTCGCCACGGTACGTGAACACCCAGAGGCGGGCTCGCGCATGCTGATTGAGAGCAAGCAGGTCAGCGCGCTGGTGCTGGATGTGTGTTTGCATCACCATGAAAAAATCGATGGCAGTGGCTATCCACATAAACTCGCCGGTGAGCAGATCAGCCTGTATGCGCGTATGGGCGCGGTGTGTGATGTGTATGACGCCATCACCTCCAATCGGCCATACAAAAAAGGTTGGGATCCTGCTGAGTCAATTCGCAAGATGGCCGAATGGAAGGGTCATTTTGATCCCGTAGTATTTCAGGCCTTTATTAAAACCGTGGGTATCTACCCAGTGGGATCCTTAGTGCGTTTGGAAAGTGGGCGTATTGGTGTGGTGATGGAGCAACAGGCCAAGTCCTTGCTCGCGCCGAGGGTCAAGGTGTTTTTTTCGGCTAAGTCAAAAGCCCCGATTGAGCAGGAAGTGCTCGACCTGAGCAAGCTGGTCGGGCGTGACAAGATCGTCGCTCGTGAGTCCGCTGAGGAATGGGGCTTTCGTAATATCGATACCCTTTGGACGGGTCTCTAAGTTCAAACTGAATCAAGTGGGTTTATGCCCCGTCTTCCACTTCGGGCCGCTGCCCGGTCACTCATCTATGCTCACTGCTCACTGCTCACTGCTCACTGCACATTGCGGATTGCAGGCGCGCTGCTTGGGCGCGGCTATTGCATAATGCTTTGCTTTGGTGCGCCCTTGAAGTTGGCGCGCTTCACAGGTTGAGGTGTATATGATCGGCGTACTCAAACCGGGTGTGCGGCTGCTGGAACGATTCAGCTTCGCGCGCAAGTTTCAGCTGGTGTTTGTGTTGTTTGCCCTGCCGCTGGGTTTTTCGTTGTGGGTGATCAGCAGTAATTCTCTTGACCGACTCAGCGCCATCGACCATGAGCTGGAAGGTATCCGCGCCCTAGCGACCATGACCGTTGTGCAGCGGACACTGATAGAGCAACGCACGTTGCTGTCGCGCTGGAAGGGCACCGAAAAAGCCGCTGAAGCGTGGTTGCGTGAGCGCGCTGACGATCTAGCGTCGGCCTTGCAAGCGCTGGATCAACCGCTCAAGTCTGCGCTGCTCAGTGATCAGGCCCGTGAACACTTGCAGGGCCTCCAAGCCGGGCAGGCCGAGCTGAGTATTGATACCCTGGGTAAGCTGGCTTTGCCCGATGCCCTTGAGCGTTACCAACAGAATCTACTGGGCCTGCTCGCCCTGCGCGAACAGGTGGCCACCGACAGTGGCCTGATCCTCGATCCGCAGCTCGATACCTACCTGATGATGGAGCAGCTGACCTACACCTTGCCGCGCCTGCTCGAAAATTTGGGCAGCTTTGCCAGCCAGGGGTATGGCGCGGTGGTGTCGCAACATTTCACCTTGCAGAGCCGGGTGCTGATCCGCGATCTGCGCCGTGGTCTGGATGAGTCGCGCAGCCAGTTGCTCAAGGCGCAATCGACCCTCAGCCAAGAAGCGCCGCAGGCCATGCAGAAGTTGCAAGAACCATACACTGAGGCCCTGAAGGGCTACGAAGCGTTCTTGGCCGGCATTGACCGTGACATGTTTGAAGCCAGCCCGATGGCCTTAACACCTGAGCAATTCGTGCAGCGGATCGAGGCTCTGCAGAGTCAGTTACAAGCCTTACAAGCGGCGTTGTACCAGCAGTTTGCTGCCAGCCTTGGCGAGTATCGGCAGACTGCGCTGAGCGGCCTGATCAATACGGTCGGCGTATTCAGCCTGCTGACGCTATTAGCGCTGTATGTGCTGTTTTGCCTGAACGCATCGATTCGTCGCAGCACGGCTGGGATTATCAAGGCTGCTGAAGGCATGCGTGATGGTGATTTACGCGTGCGCATGGAGGTGTATGGCCACGATGATCTGGCCAGCATTGCCTTTGCCTTGAATACAGCCGTTGGCCAGATGCGTGAGTCTATGCAGGGGGTCAATCAGCAGAGCCAGCAATTGGGCGGTACGGTACAGATGCTCAACGGCGAAGCGCGCACTGCCTTGCAGTCGGTCGAGCAACAACAGGAACAGATGAGCCAGATTGCTGCCGCCGCCACGCAAATGGCCGCCACCGCGCAAAGCGTGGCGCAAAGCTGCGAGCAGGCAGCAGTGCAAGCCAACCAAACCCGCGAGATCGCTAACCAGAGTAACCAGCGCAGCGCGCGCACCAGCCAGAGCATGCGTCAGCTCAGCAGTCGTCTGGGTGACAGCGCCAGCACCCTGCAACAATTACGCACCCAAACTGAGCAGATCACCCGCGTGGTGGATGTGATCAAGGGCATCGCCGAGCAAACCAACCTGCTGGCGCTAAATGCTGCCATCGAGGCCGCGCGCGCAGGTGATCAGGGGCGCGGCTTTGCCGTGGTCGCTGACGAGGTGCGCTCGCTGTCACAGCGTACGCAGAACTCGACGGCAGAGATTGCTGAAACCGTGGCCAACCTGCACCGCGTGGTGGGCCAGTCGGTCACGCAAATGGAAGACGCCGTGCGCCAGGCCGAAGGCGATGTCGGCAGCGTGCTGGCCATGGGCGAAGACCTGAGTGCCATCGTCGAATCGGTGCAGCGGGTGACTGATCGCCTGGCGCAAATCGCTACGGCGGCCGAGCAACAGGCCGCTACCGCCGATGAAGTCAGCGATAATATTCAGCAGGTCGATCAGGCTGCCAGTGCTCTGCTCGAAGGTGCGCAGGCGGTGAGCAACGCCGCCGAACAGTTGCGTCAGGGTAGTCAGGTGTTGCAGCAAAACACCTCGCGCTTCAAGCTGGATTGATGGGGTAATACAGCGATTTCGTAGGGTGGGTTAGGCGCAAGCCCGGGTGTTGCAAGGTTGCGTTGATATGGGGCGTCGTAACCCACCATCGCGCACGACATGGCGATCGCTTCGGTGGGTTACGCGGCGCGCAGAAGGCGGAGGTGTTCTTGGGCCTGCTGTCCTGCGCCGCTAACCCACCCTACGGCTCTCGACTCGCCCTTGACGCTGGCGGTCGGCCTGCCGCAGGCTCTTCGCCGAGTTGCCACGAGCAGGACGCCATGCCGCATATTCTGATTGTCGAAGACGAAGCCGCAATTGCCGACACCCTGATCTTCGCCCTGCAAAGCGAAGGCTTTACCACCACGTGGCTGAGCCTGGCCGAGCAGGCCTTGGCTGAGCAGCAGCGTAATCCCGCTGATCTATTGATTCTCGATGTGGGTCTGCCGGATATCAGCGGCTTCGAAGCCTGCAAGCGCTTGCGGCGTTTCTCCGAGGTGCCGGTGATTTTCCTCACCGCGCGCAGCGAGGAGATCGACCGCGTGGTGGGCCTGGAAATTGGGGCCGACGATTACGTGGTCAAACCCTTCAGCCCGCGCGAAGTGGCGGCGCGGGTGAAAGCCATCCTCAAGCGCATAGTGCCGCGTGAAACACTGGCTGCCAGCCCTGGCAGCGGGCCATTCCAGCTGGATAGCGAGCGGGTGCAGATTCACTACCGCGGCCAACTGCTGAGCCTGACTCGCCATGAATTCCGCCTGCTGCAAAGCCTGCTGGCGCAGCCCGAACGGGTGTTCTCCCGCGAGCAGTTGCTCAATGACCTGGGCGTCGCCGCGGATGTCGGCTACGAGCGCAGCATCGACAGCCATATCAAAAG
>JAGGNC010000224.1 GCA_017886405.1 Pseudomonas sp.
CCTGCTGATTGTTGCGGACCTGCACCGCTGTCACGCGCCCGGCCACTTCGGCTGCGACGGGTACGATATAGGCCTGTACTCGCGCTTGCTGGGTGTAGGGCGTAAAGCGTTCGGCCAGCAGATACCAGATCAGACTCGTCACGATTACCAGCAAAACGATCCTGATGCCGCGTTTGCTCGGATCTTTCTCTTTGCCGGGTGCCGGTTTGGCAGCGGCTGGCTGCTTGGAATTGTCAGTCATTCTGGCTGGCCTTGACGGGTAAGCGGTTGGTTGCAGGGGTACGCACATCATCAAGCAAATTGCCCCAGTCGCTCCGTTGCAGCATCTGGTCGCGGGTGGCGGGGTCGATCAGTGGCAAGTCGTTATGCCAGCCACCGCCGAGCGACCTGTACAGGGCGATCAAGTTGCTCACAGCATTGCTGCGGGCAAGCAGATAAGCGTCCTGCTGCAGAAACAAGGCGCGCTGGGCATCCAGTACACGCTGGAAGTCGGAATAGCCTTCGCGGTATTGCGCGCTTGCCAGGCTCGTCGAGCGCTTGGCCGAGATAGACGCCTCGCGCAGGATACGTTCGCGCTCCAGAGACTTGATCAGACCGGTTGCGGCATCGTCAGCTTCGCGGGCGGCCTGGCGCACACTGTCACGGTAAGCTTCGATCAGTTGCTGCAGGCGCGCGTCCTGGACCCGCACATTGTTGCTGATACGGCCATGGTCAAACAGGTTCCAGGTCAGGCTCGGGCCGGCTGCGAGGTCGCGGTTATCCGATGCACCATCTAGGGTGGTGGCTGACCAGCCGATGCTGCCGAGCAGGGTGAGCGAAGGGTAGAACTCCGTTTCAGCCACGCCAATGCGTGCCGATTGGGCTGCTGCCAGCAATTCGGCGGCGCGCACGTCAGGACGCCGCAGCAACAGACTGGTCGGTACATCTTGCAGTACTGCGGCATCCACCAGTGGAATCAGGCCTTCGTTCACGGCTAGTTGCTGGAGTTTTCCAGGCGGCTGGCCGATCAATACAGCCAGCGCGTTGCGAGTGCGCAGAACCAGCGCTTCAAGCTCCGGTACGGTACTGAGCGTTCCCAGATACTGGGTTTTGGCCTGTTGCAGATCCAGTTCGGCACTATTGCCGCTGTTGAACAGGCGCTCGGTGATTTCGTAGCTACGTTTTTGCAATTCGGCGTTTTCGCGGGCGATGGCCAGGCGGGCTTCGGCAGTGCGCAGGGCGAAATAGCTGTCAGCGACTTGGGCGCGCAGGAGCACCAGCACATCTTCATAGTTGGCCTGGGTGGCTAGATACGTGGCATCCGAGGCTTCGATGGCGCGACTGAAGCGACCCCAGAAATCCAGCTCCCAACCCAGGTTGAAACCAGCGCCGTACTGCCAGGCGCTGCTGTCACGCGGGAAGGTGCCACCGGACTGATTACGGTCCAGGTAAATGCTGTCAGCGGTGGCCTGTTGCACCTGCGGATACAAGCCGCTTTGGGCAATACCCAGTGCCGCGCGCGCCTCCAGTACACGCAAGCCGGCAATCTGCAGGCTGGGGTTATGGGCGTCCGCCTCAGCAATCAGACGATCAAGCGCGGGATCATTGAAGATCGTCCACCATTGCAGCGTATTGGGTTGCGTTTTTTGCAGGCTGGCCTGTTGCAGGGCGGGGCTGTTCCATTGGTCAAGCCATCCAGGCTTCTGCGGGGTGAAATCCGGCCCCAACTGAACGCAACCGTTCAGGCCAAGGGCTGCCAGCAGGAGTGCAAGCGAGCGGCTGGAAAAGTGCGGCATATGACATCCCGGAAGCGGAGCCCGCAGGCCCCGTTGGAGGCGATTCAGACCTGATCCTGGGATGAGGCTTCTGCGGATTCCGGCTGGTCATCGACCCACTGCCAGAACAGCTGGTAGGCGACAGCCAGAATGACCGGGCCGATAAACAGGCCAATGATCCCGCCGGTTACCATGCCGCCCAGAGCGCCAATCAGGATGACCGGCATCGGCACTTCTACGCCACGTCCGAGCAGCAAGGGCTTGAGTACGTTATCCGCCATGCCGGCAACGAAGGTATAGACGGCAAAGGAGATGCTGGCCGCGCTGGCGCCTTCGGTGCCCAGCACATAAGCGATGATCGGGACGGTGATCAGCGTGGCCGGTAATTGCATGATGCCGATGATCAACACAAGCATGGCCAGCAAGCCCGCTCCCGGGATGCCATACACCACGAATCCCAGACCGATCAGAAACATCTGGATAAATGCAATGCCGACGACGCCTTGCGCTACCGCACGGATGGTCGCTGTACACAGTTTGGTGATCTCCTTGCCCTTATCTGCACCGGAGATGCGGCTGGCAATCTTGATCGCACTGCGCTCGCCGTTTTCGCCGAAGGCCATGATGATGCCGCCGATGATCAGGGCACCGATGAACACCAGCAGGCCCACGCCGACTCCGGCGATCTGGCCGAGCAAGGTCAAACTGATACCTTTCAGGTGCGGCGCCAGTTTCTGCGCCACGCTCGTCAGATTGGTGGCGGCTTCGAGCCAGAAATCATGCAGTTTTGCGCCGATGATCGGCCACTCAGCAATAGAGTCTGCAGGTGGAGGTATATGCAGGCCGCCTTCTTTGACCAGTTGCATGGCCGCCTGCACGGATACCGTCAGGGAGTTGCCGAGCAGATACACCGGAACCAGCAGGATGCCGATGGCGACCAATACGATCAGTGTTGCGGCCCGGCCATCGCGGTTGCCCATTTTGCTTTTGAGCATGCCGTGCAGCGGGTAGAGGGTAATCGCCAGGATCAATGACCAGAGCATCAGACCCAAGAAGGGCTGGAACACTTTGGAGCTATATACAACCAGCGCGGCAATCAGGCCTGCGCGGATCAGTACATCAAGTAATCCACGAGCAAGCTTTGTCTCATTGATGCTATTTAGCGACATGTTCGTTTCCTGTATTGGGGAGACGTACGGGTTGCAGGCAGTTTGGTGCGGCTGCAGTGGAATACTAGCGTTGCTTAAGTGTTTTGGGGGCTTTTATGGATAAATTTCCGGCATAAAAAAACCCGCTCGAGAGCGGGTTTTTTTGATTCAGAACAGGTTATGCAACCTGAACTTCCTCAGCTTGCATGCCTTTCTGACCACGAGTGGCCACGAAAGTCACTGCTTGACCTTCTTTCAGGCTCTTGAAGCCATCGCTCTGGATAGCTTTGAAGTGTACGAACAGATCGTCACCGGATTGCGGAGTGATAAAGCCGTAGCCTTTCTCATCGTTGAACCACTTGACGGTGCCATTTTGACGATTCGACATGTTATGTCTCCTAACAATTTTAATAACAGCCCTGGAAAAGCCCAGGCCGGGACTGAGTGCAACGAGTACTAGGAGTCGGACGATGTTTGGATCGAAATCTAGGCATCAGGTAGCGATTCGCGGTGACACATGCAGCACAGTGGGCGACACATTACCCGCTTTTAACGCTAAGCGCGAATGCTCTGTGCATGTTTTTGCTATTAGGCCAGAGATAGATGGGCTGCCGTTTTGCGGCCTGTGCGTACTTAAGAACCTTTGAACCCTGCTGCCAGCCCGGTACTATGCGTCCACTTTTTCATCTATCGCCTAGAACAGGATACCCGCCATGAGCATCAAATCGGATAAGTGGATTCGCCGCATGGCTCAAGAGCACGGCATGATCGAGCCTTTCGTAGAGCGCCAGGTGCGCAACGAAGGTGCTGAGAAGCTGATCTCTTATGGGGTTTCCAGCTATGGCTACGATGTGCGTTGTGCTGACGAATTTAAGGTGTTCACCAATATCCACTCGGTCACCGTCGACCCCAAGAACTTCGATGAGAAGAGCTTTGTTGATGTCAAAGGCCCGGTCTGTATTATTCCGCCGAACTCCTTCGCCCTGGCGCGCACCGTGGAATTTTTCCGTATTCCCCGTGATGTGTTGACCATCTGCCTGGGTAAAAGCACCTACGCGCGCTGCGGCATCATCGTCAACGTCACCCCGCTTGAGCCGGAGTGGGAAGGTCATGTGACGCTGGAGTTCTCTAATACCAC
Source organism: Pseudomonas sp. (assembly GCA_017886405.1). Taxonomy (GTDB): domain Bacteria; phylum Pseudomonadota; class Gammaproteobacteria; order Pseudomonadales; family Pseudomonadaceae; genus Aquipseudomonas. The sequence continues at coordinate 4,041 of JAGGNC010000224.1, forward strand.
TACCTTGCCGGCGAAGATTTATGCCAATGAAGGTGTGGCGCAGATGTTGTTTTTCCAGTCCGATGAGCCTTGTGAGGTTTCTTACAAGGATCGTGGGGGCAAATATCAGGGTCAACTCGGCGTGACGTTGCCGCGTGCGTAGCGCCTAAAAGTAAGAAAAAGCCGGGCATTGCCCGGCTTTTTTGAGCGCGCTTTATTTATGGGACAAGCGGCAGCTCGCGTTTATGTCGGGTGGTATCAAAGGCCCGCACGATGATGGCGTAGGCTTCCTCGCGTACCGCCTGGCCGTGCAGAAAGGCATCGATTTCCGCATAGCTGACGCCATGCGCTTCCTCGTCCGGCTTGCCTGGGCGCAGCGCTTCCAGATCAGCAGTGGGTACCTTAAGTACCAAGTTTTTCGGCGCGCCCAGGTAGTTGGCAATGGCGCGTACCTGGCCTTTGACTAAACCGGACAGCGGTGCCAAGTCGCAGGCGCCATCACCGAACTTGGTGAAAAAGCCCATTAATGCTTCGGCGGCGTGGTCGGTGCCTATTACCAGGCCGTTGTTGGCATTAGCGATGGCGAACTGAGTGACCATGCGGATTCGCGCCTTGACGTTACCCATCACAAAATCGCGACGGGCGTCACTGAGCTTTTGCAGGTGAGTGACTTGCTCACCCAGGCCTTGCACGCTGGCTTCAATGTTCACCGTGTCTTCTTCATCGGCGCGGATAAATTGTAGGGAGGCCTGAGCATCATGCTCGTCGTGCTGGGTACCGTGGGGCAGGCGTAAGGCGATAAAGCGATAGGCCGTATCGCCAGTCTCTGCACGCAGTTCTTCCACCGAGAGCTGCGCCAGGCGGCCAGCGGTTAGTGAATCGACGCCGCCACTGATGCCCAGTACCAGTACCTTGAGCCCTGCGTTTTTCAGGCAGCTTTTGATAAAGGTCTTGCGGCGCTCAATCTGCTCGATCAGCGCAGCCTCGTCAGCGAAAGGGGGAACCACATCAAGAGCGGCGGCAATTTCGGCTTGGCGGTTGCTCATTTCAAAGTCCTCACAGGGAGCAGAACACATGGCTTATACCTGTCGCGTGGCAGAAATGCCTGGCTACATGGCATCAAGCGCTAGCACAAGGTCAAAGCTTACGTTGAACTGGCTGCGAAGTGCACGCTAGCGGTGTATGGATACGCTAACGAATGTGTCCCTTGCGCTAAATGGCCGTCCAAAAATATGTGGGAGGTATTTTTAACGTCGCATAACGATAGCCGGTAGGGGTGGCCGCCATGGACTGCAGACAAAAGAAAGGGCGCTAAAAGCGCCCTAAAGTGATGATCTATGGAGTAAGTCAACATAGGTGTGAGTGACAGCCAGCAGATAGGTTCAGTGGCTGCCGACGAGCGGTAGTGAAAACCTTGCGCCGTTTCAGTTTGCCGGCATTAGCAGCAGTCGGGTATTGCCGTACACCTTGTCGAGATTCTGCGACTGAAAGGGGAAGCTCATATAGCTGCCCTTGAGCCAGGCATCGATGCCGTCAGCATAGTGCTTGCTGGCTGGGTTGCCGGATTGCCCGGAGCTATTGAGGCCGATCAATGGCTCCTCGCGGCCGAAGTCAACCACGATGCGCATGGCTGGAATCAGCCAAGTATCGAAGTCCTCACCCCAGTTATAGGCCGCGACGTTCAATGTGCTGTGATCGCCGCCTGCCGGGTAGGGCCCCCGGTCCAGATAACCCTTGAGGGCACTGATGCTGGCGCGTTGGCTGGGGCTCATATATTGCGCCAGCTGGCTGGTTTCGCTGGTCCAGTTGTAGGTATGTAGCTTGCCCCACTGCCAGGCGCTGCGCTCACTGCCCAGCTTGCTTTCCAGTAGGGTGACTGCGCCTGCAAGGCTTCGCGCGAGGATGGTCGGTTTGTCTTCCTGCTGCGCGGTGCTGAGGTCATTCCAGAATGGGCTGTCTTCACGTCCGAGCAGGTGATCCGCCTGGGCGGAGTAGGAGCTGCTGGCAGTGTCGACCAGAGCCTTCCAAGCAGGTGTATTTTGCGGGCCCAGTTCGTCAAGGAACGTGTCCCGCGCACTCTGGTAAAGGAAGGCGCTGTAAAGCGCAGCGTCTGCCGAGGTGGCGGCCATGTTGCCGTCGAATTTCATCAGCCGGTTGTGCGCCTCACGGGCTTTGCTGCGCTCAGCTATTGGCAGGGCGTCGATGGCGGCTTGCAGGCTTTCGGCCATGCCGGGAGCGCTGAACATGGTCTGCAGCTTGGCGACAAAAGGTGAGGTCTGGTCGTACTGCATGGCAATCGTGCTCTGGGTGTCATGCTTGCCAGTCCCTGCGAGCGCGGCAATGCGCTCGGCGCGCTCGGGGTAGTACCAGGAGTTGGACAGTTGCATGCCGTAGCCGCGCGGTACGGTGCGGTGATTGGCGGTGCCCAGCCAGCCTTGCGGTGGGTCTTGGTCATAGGGATGCAGCATCGGGTCGGCAAAACCGTCCCACTCGTACTGGCTGTCCCAGCCAGGAGAGGGCATCAGGCCCAGGCCGGCACGACGATTAGGAAAGCGTCCGGTGACTTGCCAGCCGATATGCTGGGCATCAGCAAACACAATGTTCAATGGCATGGCGCGTACTTCGCGAGTGGCCTCAAAGGCCTGCTCGACCGACTGGGCGCGTGACAGATCGAAGAAGGCATCCAGGGTCTTGTCTGCTTCAAACTGGGTGGTTTTCAGCGCCAGGCCGAAGCGGCTGGAGAGCTGCAAGGGCTGCAGTGCGTGCTTGCGTTCACCCAGAACTGAATTCAGCAGCGGGCCGTGACGGGTTTCGTAGATGGTTTCGCGGATCGGCCGTTGGCCCTTGATAAAGAAGGTCTCCTGACGCTGTTGAGCGGGCAGCCACTTACCGTCTGCCAGGTAGTGTAGGCGACCACCCTGTTGCCTGACTTGTTCGAGAAACAGGTCCTGGTTGTCACCCATGACCATGGTCATGCCCCAGCCCAGCTTGCCGTTAAAACCAGCAATCACCGCGGGTACGCCAGCAATCGAGACGCCGGCGGCCTGGTATTTGGGTGAGCGGATCTGCACGAAATTCCAGACGGATGGCATCGACAACGGCAAATGGGTGTCGTTGGCCAGCAAGCTCTTGCCGCTGCGCGTGCGCTGGGGGGCGAACGCCCAGTTGTTGGAGGCGGCTACGCCGAGCATATGGGCATCGGCAAATTGGCTAACGGCCGCACTGACGTCACCCAGCCCTACAAGCTGGCCGTTGAGGTCCAGCCCTTTGAGCTTGGCGGACTCTTCAAACGGAAGTGGCTCGTCTGGATAGGTCGGCAACAGCCAGGCGAGTTGCTCGCTGCCGACTTTCTGGGCGAGTACCAGTGCGGCGATTTCTTCTTGCAGATTGACCGCTAGGCCGAAGTTCAACAGGCAGAACACCAGCACCGAGTCTTCGGCTTTCCAGTAGGCAGGGCGATAGCCAGATTCGGCCAGGTCCATCGGCAGTTTGTCGCGGTAGCGGAACAGATAGGCATTGACCCCTCGCGCATACACCTCGAAGAAGCGTTTGATCCGCGGCGAGGCGTTGCTGTAAAGCACCTCGGCGCTTTTCTTCAGGTTGACCGCACGCATAAAGCGATCCATTTCTAGTACGCCGGGGCCGGCCATCTCGGCCAGGCGACCTTCTGCCATCAAGCGCATGCCCACCATCTGACTGAGGCGGTCGCTGGCGTGGACATATCCCAGGGCGAACAGGGCGTCATGGAAGGTGGTCGTTTCGATCAGCGGCATACCCAAAGGGTTACGACGGATCACCACGCTTTGCGCCAGGCCCTTGACTCGAACGATGCCCTGGTCCGGATGCACGCTGTCGCTGTAGCGGCTGTCGAAGAATGATTGGCAGCCACTGAGCACAATGGCTGCCGTCAGGACGGCTGCGAGGCTGAGATGGGCCATAGGGCGTAAAGCGCGCGCTAGCATGCAGCTGGCTCCTTGCGGATGGAAAACAGTCGGGGTGTGGGCTTTTCTGGCAAGTGCGCTCAAGTTATTAGGCGGCGCGCAGGTTTGGACGTACAACGTTAGCCAGCGGCCGTGCGCCTGACAAGGCGCATGGTGGGCAAATCAGACGCTTTGGCGCAATGGCGGCAGCGCTTCATCAAGCAGCCAGCGGGCAGCAGCGCGAGCCGCCGCCTTGTGCTGCAGCTCCAGTTCGCTGAAGTGCTGCTCATGCTGGCGGCGCACGCTTTTCTCCAGGGCCTTCCACTCGGCGTGGGTAGGCACCTGGGCGGTTGCCGCAAACAACAGGTGAAAAACCTCACAGTGCTGATTCTGACTAAGACTGCTGTCGTAGTTATCCAGCAGCACCTTGATCCGAATCGCACCCTCGATCAGCGCTAGCTGACCATCGAGCAAGCTGCTGGCGAGGATGTGCAAATCACCAGAAATGCGTTCGCGCTGGGTTTTGAGCGCCTCGGCGTGCGCTTTATCCTTGGCCCAGACGCGGCGCCATAAAAGCAGGGCGTACAGCGCCAGTGCAGCAATCAGCACGGCGCTTACGGTCAGGGCAAGCAGTGTGAGGTTATTCATTGCAGGATTATGCACCGTGGCATTTTTTGAATTTCTTCTGGCTGCCGCAAGGGCAGGGGTCGTTGCGGCCAACGTCTTTTAGGGCGTTGCGCGCAGGTTCCTGGTGGCCGTGATTGCAATCTGGCCCATGAACGTGACCATGGTCATGGTCATGGTCATGGTCATGGTCATGATCGTTGCTGTGAGAGTGGTCATGGTCATGATTGCAGTCAGGGCCATGGACGTGTTCTTGCTGGGTCATGCGCGTTACTCCGGGACGTAATTACCGGGAATTATCTCGCCATTACGCGACATGTGCACGCTCCGTCCGAACAACCAGCCGGTTTTCACCGCACCTTGCAGTCGATAGGGGATAGGTTCGTCGGGTTTATCCAAGGCTTTGACGATTTGCCGTAGGTGTCGCCAGAGGTTGGTGCGCACGGGTATGGAAAAATTATGATGGCCGTGAGCAGGCACCGTGAACGAGACGTTTGATTCCCCCTCTGCCAGTTTGACGTGGTTCAGGTTCACCACGTAATCCATTCCGCGAATTGGCAGGCTGAAGTTGTTGGGGTTATCAATGCGAAAGCGCAGGGTGAAGTGCTGCTCCAGCAGTTTTGCTTTGACCACATCGACTTTAACCAATCGAACTTCAGGGTCTTTAAAGTCGCCTGATGACCAAATTGAACAACCGCCGAGGCCAGTAAAAAGGCCAAAAAAAATAAATAGGCTGAGCGTTCTTATCGTTTGCGCCTGATAAAACATTGCATACTCCGAATGACGCGCCAGTGTAACAATCAAGTGCTTGGCTGCAACCTGTTGTGACGGTAAAAAAACCTGCGCCATACTGAGCAACGAATAGGACAGGAGTATGACCATGGCTCGCTACGAAATTGCCTTTAGTGCGCAATTGGTTCCGGGTGCCCAGTTGGAGTGGGTGAAAGCCAACCTGGCCAAGCTGTTTCAAGCCGATGAGCAACGTTTGGCGTTGCTGTTTTCCGGGCGGCGCATAGTGATTAAAAGCAACTTGGATGCGGTCGGGGCCGAGAAGTACCGCTCGACCTTGGAGCGCGCCGGGGCAGTTGCTGAAGTAACCTGCATCGACGAAGAGATCGAAGAAATTGAATTGGCCGCTCCGCCTGCTGCGGCTGAGGTCTCAGCCCCTGTCGCCGCTCCGGTTACCGCGCCTATTCAGGCAGCGGCTGCCGGCAAGTCTGCGGGGCGTTTGAAGGTCGCGCCGCGTGATCAATACATGGCCGCGTTTGCTGAAGTGGATGCTCCGGATTTCGGCATTGCGCCCCTGGGTGATGATGTACAGGATGGCAAGCCAGAGGCACCGGCACCCGCATTGGATTTATCGCACTTCAGCCTGGCACCGGCAGGAAGTGACATGGGCGAGGTGAAAAAAGCTCCGGCTGGGCCGCCGCCTGATATCTCTCATCTGAAACTGCAGGATTAGTCAGCGCAGCGCAAGGGCAGCTTCTAGTTGCTCTCTGCGCGAAAGTCTCTTCTGCAGTCAAAAATAGCGCGCACAGCATTTCTTGAATTTCAGCCCGCTGGCGCAGGGGCAAGGGTCATTGCGGCCGAGCTTCAGCTCGACAGTAGGGTCAATGAAGTACCAGTTGCCGTTATTGCGCACGAATGCAGAGCGCTCGCGGTGGCTGTGCTCGCCGTTATCGTCAAGCCAGTGTGCGGTAAAGGTGACATAGGCGTGCTGGGGGTCGCCCTCGGCCAGTAGCGCCTGCTCAAGCTCAAGCCCAAGCCAGGTGCTGCCCTGACTCCAAGACTGAATGGCCTGTTGATCAAGCCCGATTTGCTGGGCGGGCAGTGTGCTGCGTACCAAATAATCGACCAGCCCCAGTGCATATGCGCTGTAGCGTGAGCGCATCAAAGCCTCAGCGCTGGGAGCGGCAGCACCATCATGGAAGCGGCCACAACAGTGCCTGAGTGATTGTTGGTTACCGCATGGGCAGGCTTTGCTGCTCATGGTTTACCACCAGTACTTGCCAAAATTTTCCGGGTTGGCCCAAAACTGCGCATTCAGCCAGTCAGGCACCTGCTTGTAATCGAGCAGATCGTAGGTGAATAGGTGGAGTGTCTGCTCATCGCGTTGGAAGCGTTCGCTGGCCTGCAGAGCCAAGGCGAAAAAATCAGTTTCTTGCCAGTTGCAAGCATGCAGGTCTACTAGGACTGCGATGCGACTGGCATTCAAATTGCGGATGCCGCCAAGCAACTGCAGGCCCACAGACTTCTCTATATGTTCCAGACAGTCGACAACCACCGCTAGATCAAAGCGCTGAGCGGCCAGTTCCGGGGGTAGCATGCCTGCATCTGCCTGGGAGATATGGCAGCCAGGATGGGCTGCGGTAAAAGCTTCAATGGCGGGTAGCCCATGGCTACCAATCAACAGAAGGCGTTCTGGTGTGTAACGGGCCAGAAGAGCTGCAAGGGCTTGCTGGGGTGTGCGGGATGAAAGGGTTACAGGCATGAAAAGTCCTCGCTAATGTTCAGAAAGACTAACGTGCAACTGCAATGCGGCCTAGTACGAATCGATCTAGTAATGGATTTGAATATTCTCTGGCATATTTTGTGACAGACGTCTTTAATTAGTCAGTATCGGTTTTGGCCGATTTACAACGTACTTAGGAGACGCACTTATGAGTATCACCAGGAAAGCATTACCCCTGATTATCGCGAGTACCTTTTTGACCGGTTGTGCAGGGCTGCAGAAAACTGATTGGCCAACCTGCGCCGCGATTGGCGGTGTGGGCGGTGCTGCTCTGGGCGCCATTGAAAGCTCGTCTTGGGCAGGTGGCGGAGCAGTAGTCGGCGCTGGTATGGCAGCTGCGTATTGCTGGGTGCATGGTGCCGGCGATGAGCAGGTTGTTATGGTTGAAGAAGTGGCTGAAGAGGTCGTTGTAGCCGAACCAGCCGAAGCAGTGCGTGTAGAGTTGGACGTCAAGTTCGACTTCGATAAGGCCCAGGTCAAACCAGAGAGCTATGGTGATATCAAAAACCTGGCCGACTTCCTGACTCAATACCCGCAAACCACCACTGTGGTTGAAGGTCACACTGACTCCGTCGGTAGTGATGCCTACAATCAGACTCTGTCCGAGCGTCGTGCCAATGCGGTGCGTGATGTACTGGTTAATCAGTACGGCGTGGGCAGTGATCGCGTAAACGCTGCGGGCTATGGCGAAACTCGCCCAGTTGCGGACAACGCCAGTGCTGATGGCCGTGCCGTCAACCGCCGCGTAGAAGCTGAAGTAGAAGCGCGTCCTTGATCGCTTGACTCCAGGCTTTCTGTAGAAAACAAGCCAGGCCTTAAACGGTCTGGCTTGTGCAGTTCTAAAGGTAGGTCTTTACTCCTAAGTTACCGGCAGTAGCCGGCAATCAGGAGATTTCTACCATGAGACTTAGATCCATGATGGGGATAGCCCCCATTCTCTTGGTCAGTAGTGTTCTTTCAGGTTGTGTCACAACTTCCAGCACGGGAGATGCGCCGCTCAACCAAGGCAACTGGCCCCTGTGCACGGCAATTGGCGGTCTGACCGGTGCTGGTCTGGGCGCAATCGAAAGTTCTACATGGGCAGCAGGCGGAGCCGTGGCCGGTGCGGTCATTGGTACGCTGATTTGCTTCGCCCAGGATGGTGATGCCGACGACGACGGTGTATTTGATCGTCGTGACCGTTGCCCCGCAACCCCCCCTAATATGCCTGTGCATCATAACGGCTGTCCGCTCAAGGAATATGTCAGCACGCCTGCCCAGTTAGAGCCCATCGAGGTTGATTCGGTTCGGGTTGAGCTGGATGTGAAGTTCGACTTCAACAAATCCGATGTTAAAGAAGGTAGTCAGGCCGATATCAAGAGCCTTGCCGACTTTATGAAACAGCATCCACAAAGCACCACCACCGTTGAAGGGCATACCGACGCCATAGGCAGTGATGCGTATAACCAAGGATTATCCGAGCGTCGTGCTAACGCGGTGCGTGATGTACTGGTCAATCAGCATGGCATCGACAGCGTAAGGGTATCTTCTGTCGGATATAGCGAGTCGCGACCGGTTGCTGATAATGGCAGCGATTCCGGACGAGCCATCAATCGGCGTGTTGAAGCGGAGGTCGAGGCACAGCCATAGTTGATGTAACGCCCCAGAAGCTTCAACCCAGTAAAAGCTATGAAGGCATTAGTCCTCCATGGGTTTTGCTGGTCTTCTGGCAGCACACCCCCAAAGCAGATAAGGTGCAGCGATATTTCACTGCTGGGGGCGGGTATGAAGACATTTCTGACTGTGGGTAAGGTGTTGACGGCATTGTTCTGGGGCGTCGTGCTGGCGAACCTGCTGCAGCCTTTCGCACAACCTTTTGCGCTGCTGCTGAATGCCGCGGGTGCCTTCATTTTGCTGGTCCACGCCCTGGAATTATGGCTGTTTAACAAGCGCATTGCAGCTTGCGCTAAGCCCGTTCAGGAACGGGTTAAAGTCATGCTTTTCGGCGTTTTTCAGCTGCTTGGTATGCCTGCCGAACGCACTTTCCAAGCCCTAGAACAGCCTCAGAAAGAGATGCAGTTGGAGGCCGAAAATGCGTAACTGGTTAGCCCTTGCCGCGCTCTTTAGTCCTCTGGTATTGGCCGAGGCGGTTATCGAGGTTGAATCCAACGCATTTATGCGTTTGCCGAGCAATGTCAGCGTGTTATTGCTCGATCGTCTGGAAATTGCCGATCACGGCACCTTGTTGATTCCTTCAGGGTTGACTGAGATACGCGTGACGCAGCTGCGCCTGGGGCGCGAAGCGCGTTTGGCGATTGCGCCAGGTGAAAAGGTGCTGCGCCTCGAAGTGGCCGATGCCGAGATCGCTAATGGCGCACAGATCAGTGCGCGTGGCGCCCAGGGCCGTGCTGAGAAACCAGCTCTGCCAGGGCGTGATCTGAGTGTGCGTTTGCAGGCCGTGACCTTAGAAAACCTCATACTCGATGCCCGCGGCGGTTCAGGTGCCCCTGGTTATGCCGGTCTCGCCGGTGCCGATGGCAAGCCGGGTGGCTGCATGTGGGGTGAAGCCAGTCGTGGCCATGATGGCTTGGACGGAGGCGATGGCCAGTCTGGTGCTGCAGGTGCGCAGGTACGCTTGGAAGTACCGCAGGACTTCCCAGTTGAACAGTTGCAAGTACGGTTGGAGGGCGGTAGCGGCGGTCAATCCGGCGTTCCAGGCGCGGGTGGCCAAGGCGGCATGAGTAAGGGTTGCTGGTTGTACAGTACCGACGGTGCTCGCGACGGCAAGCCTGGGCAGGCGGGGCGGGCTGGCGAGTCAGGTCCGGCCGGTGCTCTGGATATCGTGCAGTTCTAAGTGAACTACTCTGCTTTCCGGCGGCGGGTGGCTAAGCAGCGTTAGAA
>JAGGNC010000130.1 GCA_017886405.1 Pseudomonas sp.
CAGGCAGTATGCATGCTCTGCGGGGAGGTGTTTGCTGCGCATGCTGACTCGCCGTATGGGGACGAATATGTAGCTCGCTCACCGCGGCGGAAATATAAAATGAATGTATCTAAAAAGCTCTCTGCGCCTAACAAATTGTGCCAGCGGTTAGCTTTTCTGCTTTTGTTCATCCTTTCATTTCAACCTGTTCTCGCGCAAACCAACGCTGTAAAACTAATCCCTGACCCCTTCCCGCCCTAGGTAATGAATGAAGCCGACACCAAGGCATACGTGACGGAGAGGGTGATCAAAATACTCGAAGATGCGGGATACATAGCAAAATATATAAATATCCCCTTTAAACGTGCACTCTTAGGTCTAGAGAATGGGCAATACGATGGCTTGCTGGCCGTATCGCCAGGCCGCCCTGGTTATATCTACACAGAAAACTCCTTTGGCACATCACAAACTTCATTCTTTGTAGCAAAGGACAGCACGTGGCAATATCGCGGCACACCATCACTTAAAGCATTACGCTGGGCGTTATTAATGGGTATGAGTTTTCTGGCGGTCAACCCAGCGAAGATGAAAACAACATTGACGCCTATATCTTGATGAATAAGCAAGACAGAAACTTTATTCAAGTTGTCTCCGGAACAGATACACTCAATAGACTTATGCAAAAACTAGCACTAGGCCGAATCGATGCCACCTTGGAGGACGCTTCTGTATTTTGGTTCGCCGCCAAGAAAATGGGCTTATCTGACAAGTTCAAAGTTGCCGGCGACCTGAATAACCCAGAGAAAATAACTGTAGGTTTTAATTTAAAAAATCCACGGGCCAGAGAGCTGGCTAATGTTATTTCAGATGGCATCCAAAAATTAAAAGATAGTGGTGAATATAATAAAATTCTTCTGCAGTACGATCTGAAAGGTCATTAGGCGTCACCCTTTGAGGCTTAACCTTAAGTCGACCCCATGTCTTGAGCCTGCTGCTCTAACCCTTGGTGCAGGGTATATTCTGAAAAATCGGAACACTTTCTTTACCCGTCACCCCAGACAAACCAAAAATAACCTGCAGCCTTTCCACGGCACCACCTGATGCATCTCGATCAGAAACAGTTCCTTGCGGGTCTGTTTGCGCTTATCCGCGTATTCGGCGTCAGCGAAGGTCATCTGCTTCATCGGGGAAACTCAGCGGGTGGAATCCGGGTATTTTGCCAAAATCAGGAAGTCTTTATCAGAGTTTCCTTAGGTTAAAACGCCCAACTTTTTGGCATATCGCCGTACCCGCGCAATAAAACCGCGCACAAATATCGCTAATTAAATGACGCCAAAATTACATCACACGCATGCACAACTATTTTCTGCAGCATTAGAAAAAAATACTAATTAAAAATTGTTTTTATATAGCAAAAATATATAACACCGACAAGAAGATCCGAATATAGTTAATTTGCTCAAGTTATTTAGAAGACCGCAAGAAGCCAAGTGAGTATCCACTCCGACTACGGTATCGCCGCCCAGTAATTCGACTTCGTCATGATTACGAAATTTTGACGTACTACATGGATGTGTAAGTTGGCACGACTTTTAGCCAGCTTCGTACTTACTAAGAGGGATCTTTATGAGAATCAGTATTTTTGGCTTGGGTTACGTGGGGGCAGTCTGCGCCGGTTGCTTATCGACACGCGGACATGAAGTGATTGGGGTCGACGTTTCGCAGACGAAGATTGACCTGATCAACCAAGGCAAATCGCCTATTGTCGAGCCCGGCCTTGCCGAACTCCTCCAGGCAGGCGTCAACGCTGGCATGCTGCGCGGCACCACCGACGTGGGCGCAGCAGTGATGGCCAGCGAACTCTCCTTTATTGCCGTCGGCACACCGAGCAAGCGCAACGGTGACCTCGATCTTGGCTACATTGAACTGGTGTGTACACAAATCGGTAAAGCACTGCGCAACAAGCCAGACCGTCACACCGTTGTCGTGCGCAGCACCGTTTTGCCGGGCACGGTTAAGAATGTAGTGATCCCACTAATCGAAGCCGCCTCAGGCAAAAAGGCCGGTGTCGACTTTGGTGTAGCGACCAACCCCGAGTTCCTGCGCGAAAGCACCGCTATCCAGGATTACGACTTCCCGGCCATGACCGTCATCGGTGAGCTGGACGTGGAGTCCGGCGACTTGCTGCAAGAGCTGTACAGCGAACTGGACGCGCCGATCATCCGCAAAACAATCGAAGTCGCGGAGATGATCAAGTACACCTGCAACGTCTGGCACGCGACCAAAGTGACCTTTGCCAACGAGATCGGCAACATCGCCAAGGCCGCCGGTGTCGACGGCCGCGAGGTAATGGAGGTGATCTGCCAGGACCACAAGCTCAACCTGTCCAAGTACTACATGAAGCCCGGCTTCGCCTTCGGCGGTTCCTGCCTGCCCAAAGACGTGCGCGCACTTACCTACCGCGCCGGCCAGATGGATGTCGAGCACCCGCTACTCGCAGCCATCATGCCGAGCAACCGGGTCCAGGTAAAGCGCGCCTATGACATGGTCGCCAACTGCGATAAACGCAAAATCGGCCTGCTCGGTTTGAGCTTCAAGGCTGGCACCGATGACCTGCGTGAAAGCCCACTGGTCGAACTGGCCGAGATATTGATCGGCAAGGGCTATGAGCTGCGTATTTTCGACAGCAACGTCGAGTACGCCAGGGTTTTTGGGGCAAACAAGGAATACATCGAATCGAAGATCCCGCACGTTTCCTCGCTGCTCTGCAAGGAACTTGACGAGGTGGTGTCGGCATCCGACGTGCTGATCATCGGCAACGGCGATGCCCGTTTTGCTGAGGCACTGCAAAACATCGGTGACGACAAACAGATCGTCGATCTGGTCGGTTTTATGGAACACACCACCAGTGCGACCAGGGAAGGCATCTGCTGGTAAGCCAACAGCAGATAACAACGTAGAGGCGGCACCCGGCCAGGTGCAGCCGCTTCGACTGCGGCGCATAGCCAATGCGTGTGCCAATACGACCCGAATCGATGCTCACAAGGAGTGACAACATGGTGCCTCTGATTTTATCCGGCGGCAGTGGATCCCGGCTCTGGCCGCTGTCGCGCAAGCTGTACCCAAAACAGTTTCTGGCCCTGACCAGCAATGTAACGATGTTCCAACAGACACTAAAACGTCTGGCACTTGAAGGTGTGGCCCAGCCCATCGTGGTGTGTAACGAAGAACACCGTTTTATCGTCAGCGAGCAACTCGACGCGATCAACTGCCGTGCACAAACTATTCTGCTCGAGCCTTTCGGCCGCAATACAGCACCCGCTGTGGCAATAGCGGCGATGCATCTACTCGCCGAAGGCCGTGACGAGTTGCTGCTGGTACTGCCCGCCGACCACGTGATTGATGACCTGCAAGTGTTCCATACGGCACTCGGCGTGGCCCGCAAGGCGGCAGAGCAAGGTGAGATGGTGCTGTTCGGAGTTCCTGCTAAACGCGCCGAAACTGGCTATGGCTACATCAAGACACATCACAGTGACAGCCAGTTGGCGGCCGGCGTGCTGCAGGTTGAACGCTTTATCGAAAAGCCCGACCTGGCAACGGCATCAGAGTTTGTCGCACAGGGCGATTACTTCTGGAACAGCGGAATATTCTTGTTCCGCTGCAGCCGCTACCTGGAAGAACTGAAAAAGCATGACCCCGACATCTACGACACCTGCCAACTGGCACTAAGCCGCAGCAAGGTCGACTTGGAGTTCATTCGCATCGATCCCGGCTCCTTTGAATGCTGCCCGGACAACTCAATCGACTATGCCGTGATGGAAAAGACCGAACGCGCCTGCATGGTGCCGCTCACCGCCGGCTGGAACGATGTCGGTTCCTGGTCAGCACTGTGGGACGTGCAAGTCAAAGACAGCAACGGCAACTGTCACACCGGTGACGTAGTGGTACATGACAGCCACAATTGCCTGGTGCACAGCCAGAGCAAGCTGGTAACGCTGGTCGGCCTGAATGACGTGGTGGTGGTGGAGACCAAGGATGCGGTGATGATTGCACACAAGGATCGCGTGCAAGACGTCAAACAGCTGGTCAACACCCTGACCGCCCAGGGCCGTCCGGAAGCGCAGAATCATTGCCAGGTCTATCGCCCGTGGGGCAGTTACGACTCAGTCGACAGCGGCAATCGTTTTCAGGTCAAACGCATCGTCGTCAAACCGGGCGCCAGCTTATCGCTGCAGAAGCACCATCACCGCGCTGAGCACTGGATCGTGGTATCCGGAACCGCCCGGGTGACCTGTGATGAGAAGTCTTTCCTGCTCTGGGAAAACCAATCGACCTACATCCCGATAGCCGCCATTCATCGCCTGTCCAACCCCGGCAAGATTCCCCTGGAAATCATCGAGGTTCAGTCCGGCAGCTATCTGGGCGAAGACGACATTGAGCGCTTCGATGATGTCTACGGCCGAGCTGACACCAGGGTCAACTAATCAAGGCCCTGTTCCGGGGCCGCATGGCACACCGCCTCGCGGTAGAAACGGCTTCAATTGAGGACGCATGACGCATGCTTAGGTTTTTTGTAGGGACACTGAAGTGGCTCGAGACTTCACCAGCGTTCGGCAAGCTGTGCGGCTGGGCCTGCCTGATCGCACTGATCGCACTCACCTCTGAGATGATCGACCCGAGTTACTTGGACCCGTCGCATCAGAAATTTATCTTTCTGATCGGCGCTCTGGCCATGTGGCGCTATGGCAATGCGGCGATCCACTTCACACGCGGCATGTACTTCCTGCACTGGCGCTTCCCGCGCATGCGCAAAGCGGTAGAGCGCATGGGCGCTGCGGCGTTGCCCGAGCATATGTTCATGGTCGTCACCAGTTTTCGCATCCCCGCGCAGACCACCTTCAAGGTCTACCAATCGGTATTTCAGGAGATCCAGCGCCTGCCAGTACCCTGCACGGTGATCGCCTCCATCGTCGAGAAGGGCGACGAGGACCTGATCAAGCAGATCATGCGTCGCGAGGTGCATGAGCGCCCCGACATCAAACTGCTGATCGTGCGTGCCCGCGGCACCGGTAAGCGCGACGGCCTGGCCCACGCCTTCCGCGCGCTGTCGCGACGCATGCCAGGGAACGATGCGGTGGTCGGCGTGGTCGATGGCGACACCATGCTGCTACCCGGCTGCGTGGAAAATGCGGTGAAGTTCTTCGCCTACCTGCCCAGCGTCGGCGGTATTACCACCAACGAGTTCTGCCAGGTCGAAGGCGGCAAATTGATGCGCGAATGGCACGCGCTACGCTTCGCCCAACGGCACGTCAACATGTGCTCCATGGCCCTGTCGCGCCGGGTGTTGACCATGACCGGGAGGCTGTCGTTCTTCCGCGCCAGCGTGATGATCGACCCCGAGTTCATCAAAGATGTAGAAGCCGACTTCCTCGATCACTGGCGCCTGGGACGCTTCCAGTTCCTTACCGGCGACGACAAGTCCTCCTGGTTCAGCCTGATGCGTGCTGGCTGGGACACTTTCTACGTGCCCGACAGCAACAGCCTGACCGTCGAGCATCCGCCAGACAGCAGCTTCCTGCGCGCCACTCGCCAGCTGATGTTCCGCTGGTACGGCAATTCGCTGCGACAGAACTTTCGCGCCACCCGCCTGCTGGGTTTGCGCCAACTGGGGCTATTCACCATGTACGTACTCTATGACCAACGCGTGTCGATGTGGACCAGCCTGCTCGGCCTGACCGCCTCACTGCTAGCGGCGCTGCTGTTCGGCATCCAGTTCCTACTGGTCTACCTGCTCTGGGTACTGCTGACGCGCAGCCTGGTGAGCCTGCTGCTTGTGTTCGCCGGGCACCCGGTCGATCCGCTTTACCCGCTGGTGCTCTATTACAACCAGATCGTCGGCTCGCTGATGAAGGTTTACGCGCTGTTCCACATGGATCAGCAGAGCTGGACCCGGCAGAAGACCACGCTCGAGCGCAGCCCCCTGGGCTTCGACCTAGCCCTCAATCGCTGGTCGTCGAAAACCATGCTGGCCTCATCCTTCGCCCTGTTCTTTGGCGCCGTGGCCATGCTGCTGACCCTTTCCCAATCCTGATCGAGGCGAACGCCCATGAGTAGCGCCATTAACTCTCCAGCAGCAAGCGTGGTCCATGAAGCGATCGACGAACGCCAGTACGTGCGCACCAAGATGCCCGCCCAGGTTGTCCTGGAAAGTGCCGGCGCCAGCGTCGCGTGTCAGATCGAAGATATATCCCTCGGCGGCCTCAGCCTGCGCGCCGCGCAGCAACTGCCCGTCGGCAGCCTGCACAGTGCATCGATTCAGCTCAACCTAAACCAGGTGGTGCTGAAAATTGATGCGCGAATCAAGGTGACCACGCAAACCGGCGAGGTGATCGGCGCCCAGTTCGTCGACCTCGATGGGCAGAAGCGCGACATTCTGCGCTACATTATCAGCGCGTACATGTCCGGCGAACTGGTCGATGTTAACGGCCTGTTCAACGTCATGCAGCGGGAAAACCACATCAAGCAGCGCAAGCACAAGCTCGCCACCGAGCGCAGCCTGCGCGAGCGCCTGCAGGCCATCGCGGGCAGCGCCCTGTACCTGCTCGCCGGGCTGGCCATCGCCAGTGTACTGGTGTTCAAGGCTTACCTATTGTTCTTCCGGGTGGCGGCCACCCAGGCCTTGGTCAGTGCTGACGCCCACGTGATCAGCATGCCGGAGAACGGTTATGTGAAATTCCTCGTCCCTGCTGGCACCCAGCGGGTCGCGGCCGGCCAGCCGATCGCGACGGTATCCACCCAGCTGGCCACCAGCTTCACCACCCCAGCCGACTTGCAGGCGCTGGCCGAAATCAGCCAGACCGACCTGCAGGCCCTGCTCGGCCGCTCACTGATCGAAACCACCATCGCCAGCCCGTGCGACTGCTACCTGTACCTGCCGAAGGCGATGGTCGATGGCTACGGCTACAAGTTCGCCGAGTTGGCGCATCTGATTCCGTTCGACGACAACAGCCTGTTCGTCAAGGCCAGCTTCCCTTTCGACAAGCTCAAGGACCTGAACAACATCGCCTCGGTCGAAATGCAAGTGTTCGGCGTCAGCGGCGCGGTCAGCGGCCAGGTGGTCGGCTCGGCGCTCGACCCGTTGACCCAGCAACTGCTGCTGCAGATTCAGCCCGACCAGCCACTGCCGCTGGCGGCCTACCAGAAGCCGGTGGCGGTCGACCTGTTCAAGGGTCTGCCGCTGCTTTCCGGATTCTCCGGGTACTGAACCGCAACAGGAGAAACGCATGATGAAACGCCTTATTCTTGCATGCCTGCTGGGCGCACTGGCGGCGGGCTCGGCCCAGGCCGCCAGCCTGAAGCAGATCCAGTATCGCCTGCATCAGGACAGCCAGGCCGATGTTGAAGCCGACCTTCGCGTGCTCGCCAGCCGTGGCGACCGCGCCTCCATGCAGTTGCTGGCTGATCTGCTGGCCGGCTCCGCGGATCGCGGTAAACGCAAGGAGGCCACTGCCCTCTACCAAGCGGCCTTCGCCAATGGCCAGGGCCAACTCGGCGCCCTGGTGGCACTGGCCAATTTAAGCGAACGCCTGCCCAACGGTCTCGATGAGCAGCGCGCCTTCTTCAGCCAGGCGGTGCAACGCTTCCCCGCGACCCAGGATCTGAGCAGCGTGCATACCAGCCTCGATCTGTTCCTGGTCTACCCCGAGCTGTACCAACCAGCCCAGGTGCGCGCATTGCTCGGCCTGCACCAGCGCGCCTGCCTCGAAACCTGCGCCGGCCCGCTGTATCGCGCGCGTCTGGCCGAGCAACAGGGCCAGCGCGAGCTGGCGAATAACCTCTACCTGAGCGCTCTGCGCAGCGATGCGCGGGCAGTGGAGCGCTATTACCAATTTCTCGGTGAGGAGCAGGATGACCTGTTCCCGGCCAGGGTGAAAAGCCTGCTGCCGCAAGTCGACAAGCTGCCGGTGGCCGTGGTGTTGGCCATCGGCAGCCTGCTCAGCAGCATCCCCCGCGAGCACGACCCAGACGTCATCCAGTGGCTGGACAACGCCATCGCCCGCCAGGCCGAGCAGGCCCTGGTGTCCAAGGCCAACTACATGATGTCGGCGCCCCAGAGCTACAGCGCCGAGGAGGTCTTCCCCCTGATCGAGCGGATCGAACTGACTCGCCCGCAGGAAGGCCGCGCACTGCGCGCGTCCGCCTATCTGGTGCGCACCTGGCGCAGCCTCGACCCGTTCAAGGCCGAGGCGATCATCCAGGCCCTGCTTGCCGAGGGCTACCAGAACGCCTACCTCAACCTCGGCGAGCTCTACAGCATGGGTGGCCTGGATCAAGTGGACCAGACCAAGGCCATCGCCAGCTACCGCGTCCTCGCCGCCCGCGGCGTGCCCTCGGCCTTCTACCGCATCGCCACCCTCTACGGCGGCGGCAAGGGCATCTGTCACGACAAGGTCAAGGCTTATGCCTATGCCAAAATCGCCGTCGACAACGGCGAACTGGGCGCACGCAAATACCTCAAGGAACTGGCGCAACAGATCAGTCAGCAGCAGCTCAATCAGGCCCTACAGGCGCGCAATGGAATCATCAGCGAAATCGAGTCGGCGCTATGAAACGCTCGAATTACCTGCAGCGCTGCGCCCCCTGGCTGCTCGCCCTGCTCGCCAGCCAGGCCAGCACCACGCACGCGGAAAACGCCGTCAGCGAACCAGCCAGTCTGCCCGCTGCCGAGGCGGCCGCCGCCATGCCGAGCGCTGTCGAGCTGAACCACAAGCTCACCCTGCAGGGCGGTTACGGCCCAGAAAATTCGCGTCTGGGTAACGAAGACAAGGGCTTCTATGGCGTGCGCTACGAGCCCTCGCTGAGCTGGCGCTCAAGCGAGCCGCAGTGGCCGAAATGGCAGGCCTTCAGCCGCGCCTGGTTCAACTACACCAGTGCCAGCCAGGCCAGCACCGGCTTGCAGCAGGAGAACAACCAACAGATCGAAGACTTCAGCGCCGAACTGCGCGAGTTTTATGTGCGCCGCAACCTGCTCGGCGACGACCCGCGCTTCGCCCTCAGTCTTGGTCGCCAGCGTTACTCTGATCATTTCGGCATCTGGTGGGACGATAGCCTGGAGTCGTTGCGCCTGAGCTTCGACGACACCTTCGCCCGCGGCTTCATCGCGCTGGGCCAGAAGCTACACAGCTACAACACTGACAGCCAATCGCTGGACGACAATGAGCGCGACATCGCCTACGCCATGGGCGAATACGCCCTGCGCTGGAGCGGCGAAAATTGGGCGGGGCTGCGCCTGCTGCTGGAACTGGACCACTCCGGGCGCGCCGCGGATGACCCCAGCGACTTCAAAGGCGGGCGCGTCGGCCTGTTTTTCCACGGCGACGACCTGAACCTCTCACCGTTGCTCAGCGACTATCGCCTGGAGCTGGCGCTGCTCGAAGGCCGCGTCGAGCTGGCCAGCGGCGAAGAGCAGGATCGCAACGGCTGGGCGCTGCTCGGCGAGCTCGGCAAGCACTTCACCGAGCGGCCCTGGAGCCCGCGCCTGGCCCTGTATGGCGGCCTCACCGACAAACCGGACGCAAGCACCGACGGTTTCTACCTGAATGCCATCCAGTCCGACCGGGTGGCCAATCCGGAGACCTACAGCAGCGGCTTGGTCAGCGCCTTCATCGGCGTCGACCTGCGCAACCTGGCCTATTACGGCATCGCCCTGGAAACCCGGCCGCAGCCGCGTCACTACCTAGACCTGCGCCTGACCGACCTGCACCTGCGCGATGCCGACGGCGATCTGCCAATCAGCCTGGCCGAGCCGGCCAAGCGCGGCGGCAGCCGCTCACTCGGTCAGACCCTGGATCTAAATTACTACTGGGAAATGTTCCCCTACACCGTTCAAGACAAACACGTGCAAATCAACGCGTTGCTCACCGCCAGCTATTTCCGGGCAGGGGATGCCATCGGCAACCTCGACAACGATTTTCAGGTCTCCTTCGGCGTCGTACTGCGCTACTAATCTAGAGGTGTCGCCATGATTTTCACATCGAACATCTTCCTGTTCCTGTTTCTGCCGGCCTTCCTGCTGGTTTATTACCTGGTCAAGGACTCCTGGCGGTCCTATGTCATCGTGCTCGGCAGTTATATCTTCTATGCTTGGTGGCGGCCGGATTTCCTCCTATTGTTCGTCGGTATTTCCTACTGGAACTACTGGTTCGGCCTGCTGATCAAGCGGCGCATCGACGGTGGCGACAACAAGACCGCGTTCCGCCTGCTGACTGTCGGTGTGATCGGCGACCTGGCCGCGCTCGGTTACTTCAAATACGCCAACTTTGGCGTCGAGGTGATCGCTGATGTGCTGCAGCCGCTGGGCATCAACACCTTTACCCTGGAACACATCATCCTGCCGCTGGGCATCTCTTTCTATGTGTTCCAGGCGGTCAGCTACATCGTCGACATCTACCGCAAGGATGCCGAACCGACCCGGCGCTTCGTCGACTTTGCCGCCTACATCGCCCTGTTCCCGCAGCTGATCGCCGGGCCAATCCTGCGCTACAGCCTGATCGACCAGCAGCTCAAGCAGCGTACTCACTCACTGGAGCTGTTCAGCCTCGGCGCCGCGCGCTTCATGCTCGGTTTCGTCAAGAAAGTGTTGATCGCCGACTCGCTGGCGCCGCTGGGCACGGTGATCCTCGGCGAGTCGCAGCCGCAGCTGGTGGATGCCTGGTTCGGCATGTTCATCGTTCTGCTGCAGCTGTATTTCGACTTCTCCGGCTACAGCGACATGGCCATCGGCCTAGGCATGATGATGGGCTTTCGCTTCGCCGAAAACTTCAACCAGCCGCTACTGTGCCAGAGCATGACCGAGTTCTGGCGGCGCTGGCACCTGACCCTGGCCGACTTCCTGCGCGATTACGTCTACCTGCCCATGATCCACTCCCGAACCATGCAAGCTGGAGGAGCGCTGTTCTGCACCATGCTGCTGTCCGGCTTCTGGCACGGGGCGAGCTTCGCTTACATCATGTTCGGCCTGTTCTTCGCCGTAATCATGCTGCTCGAACGGCGTTTAAACCTGGTTACCAAGGTCGGTGGCCCCTACCGCTTGCATCGCAATCTGCTAGCCCTGGCGGTGCTGCTGTTAGTAATGCCGTTCTTCTTCACCGGCGATATCGATCACGCGCTGAAGATCCACGCGGGCATGTTCGGCCTGAACGGTATCGGTTCGCTGGACGCCTACTTCACCGAGACCTCAAGCATGACCGTGGCCTTCACTGGCCTGGCGCTGGTCTGGATCGCCCTCGCCGGGCGGATCAACCTGCGCTACTACGCCGGACACAAGCAGGGCTACTGGATGGAGCATGTCAGCGGCTTGAGCATGCTGCTGCTGTGGGCCGGATTCGGCTTGTCGCTGAGCCGCCTGGCCGCTAATTCCTTTTCCCCATTCCTCTACTTCCAGTTCTAGGAGGCTGCCATGTTTCCGGTAATGAATTCCGCGCACAAGCTCAATGGCATCGCGTTCATCCTGATGCTCGGCGTGATGCTGATCTACTCGCTGCCCACGGTGGTGACCTTCGGCAAGACCCAATCATGGGCCGATGCCAGTGACCTGTTCATCAACGGCCAGTTGTTGCGCCAGTTCGAGGACTATTACGACAAGGGTTTTTTCCTGCGCAACCCGTCCATCGAGCTGTGGGCCAGCGGCCAATACCTGCTGTTCCGCGAAGGTAGCAGCGGCGTAGTCCTGGGCCGCGAGGGCTGGTTGTTCAGCAATGAGGAGTACCGCCTGCCCAACGCCTATCAGCAGACGCTGAGCAGCAACGTGGCGAAGATCGCCGAGGTGGAGAAAACCCTCAAGGCACACAACAAGCGCCTGATCCTGCTGCCGTTGCCAATGAAACTGGATGTCTACGCGGAGTACGCCACACGCGCACCGGACAGCCGCTCGCTGCAGCTCTACGGCGACTTCATCGCCCAACTAGGCCACAGCCGCATCGAGGCGGCGCCGCTGCGCGAAGTGTTCCTGGCGCAGAAGGATCGGCAGCCACTGTTTCTCAGAACCGATACCCACTGGTCGCCCTTCGGTGCCCGTCTGGCCGCCCAGGAGCTGGCCCGCCAGCATCCGGAGCTGATCGGCAGCGCCACCTACAGCTCGCACCGGGTGGCCGAGAAGAACCTGGCCGGCGACCTGAGCAACTACCTGCAGTTCGCCCCTGGGCTAGCCCCGGAGCACTTCAAGCCAAGCCCGCTGACGGTGTTCGAAACCCTCAAGGATAACCAGGAGGTCAGCGCCGACAGCCTGTTCGGCGAAGCCGAGCAACCGATCATGCTGGTCGGCTCCAGCTACACCAAGATCGACGACTGGAACTTCCCCGGTTTCCTCAAGGAGTCGCTGAAGAGCGACCTGCAGACCACCGCCGTCGAGGCACGCGGCCCCTATTTCGCCATGCAGCAATTTCTCCAGGGCGAGCAACTGAAGAACCCGGCAATCACCACGGTGATCTGGGAATTCCCACTGCGCACCTTGCTCAGCGAGGAACCAATCACCAGCGGCTGGCAAGTTGCCGTCAATCAATTCTTCTGAGGAGCATCCACCATGAAACGCTTTTTGCTTATTGCTTTACACAGCCTGCCCATCGTCCTGGTCCTGCTCGGCCCGATCAGAGCCTATGCCCAGGATGGCAATGCCGCGCTCTACGACGCCGTGGCCCCAGCCGGCTCGGCCTACCTGCGCGTGCTCAACCTGTCGCCAGACGTGGCCGAGTTGATGGTCAGCGGCAAGACGGCCGCGCAGAAAATCAATGGCGGCCAGCTTGGCAACTACCTGTTCGTCGCCCCTGGCGCGCAGAAGGTGACGGTCAACCAAAGCAGCCTGGAACTCAACCTGCCGGCAAAATCGGCACTGTCCCTGGTCTTCGACGGCAACAGCCTGCTGCAGATCGCTGACAATTATGTCGAGGACACCAAGAAAGCCCAGATCGCCTTCTACAACCTCACCGACCAGCCGCTGACCCTAAAAACCCTAGACGGCAAACACGCCATCGTTGACAGCGTGACGCCCAACCAGAGCGGCACCCGCATGGTCAACGAGATCAAGATCGGCTTCGCTGCCTACGCCGGCGACCGCAACGTCGCCCAGTTCAGCGAACTGTTCCTGAAGAAGGGCCGCTCCTACTCTTACGTGGTGATTGCGCAAGGTAGCGGCTACCGCACCATCGGCCTGATGAACGGCCTGGACAGCATCAAGTAGGCGCCCATGAAAACTCCCTACCTATTCCTCGCCAGCCTCCTGCTCCTCGTCGCTCCTGCGCTGCGGGCCGAGCAGCCCTGCGGCCTTGATTGCCTGCTCTGCCCGGGACTGGCAGACGACTCGCAGTATGCCGAAGGCATCATGAAATCGATGAAGCACATCGCCCCGGGCAAGGATAGCTGGCTGTTCCGCTCGGAGGTCGACCTGAGCAACGACTTCGGCATCCCCCGCAACATGCAGCCGCAGTTCAAGCGCCTGATCCAGGCCTTCGCCGCCAAGCACGTGCAGGTGGTGATTGCTGTGCAACCGACCCGTGGCATCATGCACCGCGACAAGATCCGTGCCGACAGTGCCTACGGCTTCGACTTCGCTAGCGCGCGGCGCAACCTGGCCACCTTCCTCGACCAGTTGCGCGCCGGCGGCGCGCTGGTGCCGGACATCCTGACGCTGGTGGATAACCCTCCACAGCCGGACTACTTCTTCCGCCGCGACCACCACTGGACACCAACCGGCGCCCAGGTCACCGCCCGCATCGTCGCCGATGCAGTGAAGCAGCACCCCGTCTACGCCGAGCTGACGAAAAAGAGCTACCGCACCGAGCCCAGTGTGATGGTGCCCAAGGACGGTACCATGAGCCGAGCACTGAAGAAGATCTGCGGCAACAACTACGGTTTCCAGTACGTGCGCGGCTTCCAGACCGTACCGGCGGCTAACGACCTGGGTGCGCTATTCGAC
>JAGGNC010000200.1 GCA_017886405.1 Pseudomonas sp.
TGGCAGTGACTCCACGGGCAACGCATCGCCAGGCTCGGCGGGCTCTTCTGGATTCTCCCCAGGCGCTGGCGCGAGGCGCTGAGGCAGGCCTTCAGGCAATCGCAGCAAACGGCGCACCTCGCCATAGCGGCGATGCTCAATGACCAGCTCAACAGCCTGGGGCAAGATTTTTAGGGCATCGTCTGGGTTACTGCCTAGCGGCGGCCAACTGGTCTGCCAGCCCCCCTTCTGATCCAGATAACGCAATTGCAGCCGGGTGACCCCATCCAGGGCCTGCTGGACCTGCGGCTGGCTGTCCTGTGCCTGGTCCAGCACCGTCCAATAGCGCCGCTGCAATTGCTCGCCACTGAGTTGCCAGCGCACCCGCTGCAGACTGGAACGGGGCTGGCCTAGTGGGTTGCGCCAGCCACTGCGGGTCAGCTCCACAGTCGGGCTTTCGAGGTCTTCCCCGAGCAAGGCGGCGCGCGGATCGCCAAAGGGATCACGCGTGGGCCTCGCTTGCACTTGCAGCACATCGCGCTCGAATGCCGCCAGGGCGCGCACCAACTCGCGCAGCTGCATTTCATGGGCGCGGGTGACTTTGTCGGTTTGTAGCACGCTGTCGAGCATGCGGTAGGTACCCAGTCCTAGCAGCGCAAAGATGGCGATGGCGATCAGCAATTCGAGCAGGGTGAATCCGCGCGACGCCCTCACTGTATCACCCCGAGAAAGCCATTGAGGCTGACCACCGCTTGCTCGCGTAAATCTCCAGCAACACGCCCCTGTTCCATTGGCGCGACCCACAGGGTGACGCGACGCATATCTGCATCGCTGGTGGCCTGCACCTCGCTTTGCCACTGCCAGCGCCTGCCGGCGAACGCTAAGTCGCCCTGGTCGCGGCCATCGGCGACCGGGCTCTTCGACAACTGCAATTCAGCCAGATGGTTATCGGCAATCCACATGGCCAGGGTCTTGTCTTCCAACCGGGATGCGGTTTGCAGGCTGCGTGCAGTGGCCGTCAGCACACTGGCCGCTACAAGCGCGAAAATCGCCAGGGCGACCAGCACCTCAAGCAAGGTAAAACCGCCAGCGCGCTTCATTGCTTGCGCACCGCTGGCTGCTCGATCTCGACCCTAGGCAACTGAAAACCATCGCTGGCCAACTGCAGACGCAAGCCATCGGCACGACGCTCGGCCAGGCCCAGACGAAATGGACTGATCTCACCACTGGACAACAGCAACAGTTGTGGCAGCAGAGCGCCTTTGGCCCGCTCCTCGCCCTCAGGCAGCGGCAGCTCCATTGCAGCCCCTTCCAGCTCAATGCTTAATTCAGCCCACACCGGCAATCGATGGGGTTTGCCGGCCAGCGCCTGCCACTCTTGCTTGAGCGGGTCATAGCGCAGCACCTGATAGGCTTCGCGACTCAGCAGCAGTCCGTATTCCTGGTTATCCAGCACCGCTTCCTCGGCCAGCACGCCAATCAAACCGGCCAGCCGTTCGGCTTCATTGTGCAACTCGCGTCCAGGGCCGGCGATGCCCACGCTGAGCACCGCAATACCGATCAGGCTGCCGAGAATCACCAGCACCACCAGCAGTTCGATCAGGGTAAAGCCCCCGGCCTGGTTTGGTTGCTGGCGCATGGGAATCAGAGGTCCCAGTTACCGATATCAGCATCATTATCGCTGCCGCCGTCCTTGCCATCCGCACCCAGCGAATAGAGGTCAAAAGCACCTTTAGCACCCGGCGCCAAGTACTGATAGTTATTGCCCCACGGATCGACCGGCATGCGCTTGAGGTAGCCATCTCGGTTCCAGTTCTTCGGCTGCGGGTTGCCGGAAGGCTTCTTCACCAGCGCTTCCAGGCCCTGCTGGGTACTCGGATAACCGTGGTTGTCCAGCTTGTACATATCCAGCGCAGCCGCCACGGCCTTGATATCACCTTTTGCTACAGTAACCTTGGCCTGATCGGGCCGGCTCATGACCTGTGGCACGACCAGCGCGGCCAAAATTCCCAAGATGACGACCACCACCATGATTTCGATGAGCGTGAAACCTTTCTGTGACGTGTTCACTGCTTACCCCACCAACTGATTGAGAGACAAAATTGGCAGCAGGATGGCCAGTACGATCACCAGCACCACCGCGCCCATAAAGACCAGCATAAAGGGCTCGAATAGCCCCACCAAAAGCGCCACCTGCGCACCCAGGTCGTTTTCCTGATTGCGCGCGGTGCGCGCCAGCATCTGGTCCAACTCGCCGGAGCGTTCGCCGCTGGCGATCATGTGCAACATCATCGGCGGAAACTGGCCGCTGGCCTCCAACGCGCGAGTCAGGCTACCGCCCTCGCGAACCTTCTGCGCGGCAATCACCACGTCGGCACGAATCACCCGATTGGCGATCACCTGCGCACCGATGCCAAGCGCCTCTACCAGTGGGACACCGCTGCGAGTGAGAATCGCCAAGGTCGAGGCAAACCGCGCGCAGTCAGTGGCGCGAATCAAGCGCCCCACCAACGGGATGCGCAGCAGAAAACCATGCCAGCGCGCCTTGACTGCATCATCATGCAACGCCCAGCGCAGCGCGAACACCCCCAGTACCGCGACAATTACCGCCAGCCAGCCCCAACCCTTGACCCAATCGCTCAGGGCAATCAGGCCACGGGTCAACGCCGGCAGCGTTTGCCCGGAGTCGATAAACACCCGCACCACGTCAGGCACCACATAGCCGAGGAGAAAACCAACGATCAGCAAGGAGGTGCACATCAGAATCAGCGGATAGAGCAACGCCAGTTGGATTTTCTGCCGTGACTGCTGACGTTGTTCAGTGTAGTCGGCCAACTGTTCCAGTACCGGGCCCAGATGGCCGGCATGCTCACCCGCCGCTACCGTGGCGCGGTACAACTCGGGAAAGGCTGAGGGGAACTCTTTTAAGCTGCCGGCCAGGTCATGGCCTTCCAGCACACGTGCACGCACGGCCAGGAGCATGCTCTGCATGCGCGGCGAACTGGCCTGCGCCGCAGCCGCCCGCAGTGCCTCCTCAATTGGCAGCGCCGCCTGCACCAACGTCGCCAACTGGCGAGTAATCAACGCCAAGTCACGGGCCGAAATACCGCGGGTAAAACTGAAGTGTGAACCCGCACCGGCATTTTCTCGCGTGCGGGTGGCTTTGACATCCAGCGGGGCCAGTTGCCGCTCACGCAGAATCTGCCGCACTTGGCGCGCGCTATCCGCTTCCAGTACGCCTTTCTGCTGGCGACCTTTGCCGTCGAGGGCAAGGTATTCGAAGGCAGCCATTATTCTTCCCTGCTCATTCTTCGCGTGTCACGCGCAGCACTTCCTCGACCGTGGTCGCACCTTCCAGCACCTTACGCCGGCCATCCTCGCGGATGCTCGGGCCCAAGCTGCGGGCGTGACGGGTCATGTCCTGCTCGGAGGCGGCGTTGTGAATCAGGGTGCGCAGATGATCATCGAATACCACCAGTTCATAGATACCGGTTCGGCCGCGATAGCCTTGTTGGTGGCATTCCACGCAACCGCGAGCGTGGTAGAGGGTCGGCGGAACGTCAGCAACGACCCCTAGCAGCGTGCATTCGGCCTCGTCGGCCTGGTAGGCCTGCTTGCAATGCGGGCAAAGTACCCTTACCAAGCGCTGGGCCAGCACGCCGAGCAAGGACGACGACAGCAGGAACGGCTCGATGCCCATGTCCACCAGGCGGGTAATCGCGCCAATCGCGCTGTTGGTGTGCAAGGTCGAGAGCACTAGGTGGCCAGTGAGTGAGGCCTGCACGGCGATCTCGGCGGTTTCCTTGTCGCGAATCTCACCGACCATGACCACGTCCGGGTCTTGGCGCAGGATGGCACGCAGACCACGGGCAAAGGTCATGTCGACCTTGGTGTTGACCTGCGTTTGGCCGATGCCTTCGAGGTGATACTCGATGGGGTCTTCAACCGTGAGGATATTGCGGGTACGGTCATTCAGGCTGACCAGGCTGGCGTAAAGCGTGGTGGTCTTGCCCGAGCCGGTGGGGCCGGTCACCAAGAGAATGCCGTGGGGCTTGCGCACGGTGGCTTCCATCAGGTCGCGGTCGTGGGCACTCATGCCCAGATGCTGCAAATTCAAGCGCCCGGCCTGTTTGTCTAGCAAGCGCAGCACCACGCGCTCGCCATTGGCTGAGGGCAGCGTGGAAACCCGCACATCCACCTCACGGCCGCCGACTTTCAGGGAGATACGCCCGTCTTGAGGAATGCGCTTCTCGGCAATATCCAGGCGCGCCATGACCTTGATCCGTGACACCAGTAGGGCCGCCAGCTCGCGTTTGGGCTCCAGCACCTCACGCAGGATGCCGTCTACACGGAAGCGCACGACTAAACGCTTTTCAAAGGTTTCTAGGTGAATGTCCGATGCATTTTCTTTGATCGCCTCGCCGAGGATGGCGTTGATCAGACGAATGATCGGCGCATCGCCTTCCTGCTCCAGCAGGTCCTCGGTCTCCGGTACCTGCTCAGCCAAGGCGGCAAGATCGAGGCTTCCGCCGATGTCCTCGGCCAGCTGCATGGACGCCGAATCATGCTGATAGGCCCTGCCCAGGGCCTGCTCAAAGGCCTCTAGCGATAGCGCCTGTAAGGGTAATTGCAAACCCGCAAAGCGCTGCGCTTCAGCCAATGCCACCGGATCGATACCCGGTCGATAGGCCAAGCCCGGCAGACCATCAGTTGTCAGCAACACCACACCATGGCGCTTGGCAAAGCTGAATGGCAGACGTATTGAGGGCAGTTGCGTATGAAGGGCGTTCATTGGTAACAGGCCTTTAGCACATTAACCCGAGGTGGCGTCCTAAAAAGCGAAGAAAAGGCTCATAAGCCGGGGTTCTGTGGGTAATTAATTTTAAGTTATCTGAAATCGCATCAAAACAGTAGGCTATCTTTAGCACATTGAGCCAATCGGCACACTACCCCATCAGGGGGCTGCCAAATGCTTGGCAAGTGTCTATTATCAGCCCGCGATCCACGCCACTTAATAACACTTAACAATAAGCTTGGGAGTGTCGCCTTTTGCCCCTTTTGGCATCTCAACGCTGGCTGCAGCGTCAGGCCCCCACCTTGGCGGGACTCGTGCTAGTGACCGCCATGAGCGTCAGCCTGGCCTGGCAAAGCGCGGACTGGTTGCGCTTGCTGCGCGTGCCAGTTGTTGCAAGCAGCAACAGCGCCAACGAATTACCGTTGACTGCACAGAACACCAATATCGGCCAACTATTCGGCACCAGCAGCATTGCCAGCGATGCGCCTGCCCCCAGCACCAACCTACGCCTGACCCTGCTCGGCAGCTTTGTTCATGCTGACCCGCAACGTTCCAGCGCCATCATTCGCAGCGAAGGCAGCCCTGCTCAGCGCTACAGCATCGACAGTGAGATCAGCAGTGGCGTGAGCCTGCACTCGGTGGCCGCCGACCGCGTCGAACTGATGCGCAACGGCCGCCGCGAGAGCCTCAGCTTTCCGCATGTCAGCTCCACTGCCAGCAGTCAGCAAAGCAGCAGCCAGCAGAGCATGGCCGATCCGCTTGATCAGCTCAGTGAGTTGGAATCCGCAGATCTAAGCCAGCTGCGCGAGCGTATGGATGCCCTTCGCCAGCAGATGCAAGACTCCGGCAGCTTGCCCGACCCTGCAGAACCCACCGAACAGCCCACGGAAAACAACTGACACGATGACTCCGATTCTCGCGCGCCTTACCTTCGCCCTGCTGGCCGCCGGCCTGGTCTGCAGCCCGCTGCCACTGAGCGCGGCCGTTGCGGCCAGCGCACCCAGTGCCAGCCAGCAAGAAGAAAGCTGGACCATCAACCTCAAAGGCGCCGATATACGCGAGTTTATCGAACAGGTGGCGCAGATCAGTGGACAGACGTTTGTCATCGACCCACGGGTTAAGGGCCAGGTCAGCGTAGTGTCCAACAATCCGCTGACGCTGACTGAGGTCTATCAACTGTTTCTCTCGGTGATGGCCACCCACGGTTTCAGTGTGATGACCCAAGGTGACCAGGCGCGCATCGTGCCCAATGCCGAGGCCAAAGCCGACGCTGATGCCGGGCGCAGTGCGCCGGACCGCCTAGAAACCCGAGTGATTCAGGTACAGCACGGCTCGGCCACCGAACTGATCCCGCTGATTCGACCGCTGGTGCCGCAATACGGCCACCTAGCCGCGATCAGCAGCGCCAACGCGATCATCATCAGCGACCGCACGGCCAATATCGAACGCATCGAAGACCTGCTGCGCCAACTCGATCAGAAAGGTCAGAACGACTACAGCGTGCTCAACCTGCAACATTCCTGGGTCATGGATACTGCCGAGGTGCTGCGCAATGCCGCAGATCGCGGCCAGGCCAAAGGGGCGGCCGGTACCCAGGTGATCGCCGACGGCCGCACCAATCGCCTGATTATTCTCGGGCCACCGGGCGCGCGTGCCAAGCTGGTGGCCCTGGCGCAATCGCTGGATACGCCTACCAGCCGCTCGGCCAATACCCGGGTTATTCGCCTGCGCCATGGCGACGCGAAGAGCCTAGCGGAAACCCTCGGTGAGATTTCCGAAAAGCTCAAGCCGGACGCTACCGGGGAAACCACCAGCAAACCGCAAACCATCCTGGTTCGCGCCGACGAGAGCCTCAACGCCTTGGTCCTGCTGGCCGAACCGGATGTGGTGGCGACCCTGGAAGACATCGTGCGCCAACTCGATGTACCCCGCGCCCAGGTCATGGTTGAGGCAGCAATTGTCGAGGTCTCCGGCGATATCAGCGACGCCCTAGGCGTGCAATGGGCCGTGGATGCCCGTGGCGGCAGCGGCGGCTTAGGCGGTACCAATTTCAGCGGTACCGGGTTATCGGTGGGTCGGGTGTTACAAGCCATCCAGGACAATAAAAACGATGTCGACAACAACACCCTGAGCAACCTACCTGACGGCGCAATCATTGGCCTAGGTACCGACAGTTTCGGCGTGCTAGTCACCGCACTATCGGCCAACAGCAAGAGTAACTTGCTGTCCACGCCCAGCCTGCTGACCTTGGATCACCAGAAAGCGGAAATCCTGGTCGGGCAAAACGTGCCCTTCCAGACGGGTTCCTTCACCACCAGCGCTTCCGGTGCTGATAACCCGTTCACCACCATCGAGCGCCAAGACATCGGTGTGACCCTAAAGGTCACCCCACATATCAACGAAGGAGGCAACCTGCGCTTGGAAATCGAGCAGGAAATCTCCTCCATCGCGCCCACCAGTCAAGGCGTTAATGCCGTTGACCTGATCACCAATAAACGCTCGATAAAAAGCACCATCCTTGCCGAAGACGGCCAGGTCATCGTGCTCGGCGGGTTGATTCAGGATGACGTCACCCAGGCCGATTCCAAGGTGCCGCTGCTGGGTGATATCCCGTTGCTCGGCCGGCTGTTCCGCTCCACCAAGGAAACCCGCATTAAGCGCAACCTGATGGTTTTCCTGCGTCCTACGGTGATCCGCGACGCAGCAGGCATGGCAGCGTTGTCCGGCAAGAAATACAGTGATATCCGCGTGCTCGGTGATGTGCGCGAGGACTATCGCCCTGGCATTCTGCCGCGCGATCCGGTGCAGCTGTTCGATAAGGCTGAACCTGGGGCCGTTGATCTGCGCGAATAAATCAAAAAAGGCCCTGCTTAGTCAAAAGCAGGGCCTTTTCTATCCGCCTGATATTAACGCGCCAACATTTCAGAGCGCCGCCAGCCCTCGAGCCAGATCAACCTGCAGGTCAGCCACGTCTTCCAGGCCAACCGCCACGCGGATCAGATTATCGCGAATACCGGCATTGGCTCGCTCGGCAGGACTCAAACGACCGTGTGATGTGGTCGCCGGATGGGCGATGGTGGTCTTGGTGTCACCGAGGTTGGTGGTGATTGAAATCATCCGCGTGGCATCGATAAAACGCCAAGCCGCCTCTTTACCGCCCTTGACCTCAAAGCTCACCACCGCTCCGAAAGCACTCTGCTGACGCTTGGCCAATTCATGCTGCGGATGGCTAGGCAGGCCAGCATAATGCACACGTTCGATGCCAGGTTGTTGCTCCAGCCACTGCGCTAAATGCAACGAACTGCTGCAATGCGCCTGCATACGAATGCGCAGGGTTTCTAAACCCTTGAGGAAGATCCAGGCGTTGAACGGGCTTAGTGTCGGCCCTGCTGTGCGCAGGAAGCCGACAGCTTCAGTCATCAGCTTGGCGCTACCGGCCAGGACACCGCCCATACTGCGACCTTGGCCGTCGATGTACTTAGTCGCTGAGTGCATAATAATATCGGCACCCATCTTAAGCGGCTGTTGCAGCGCTGGGGTGCAGAAGCAGTTATCCACCGCCAGCAAAGCGCCGTTGCTGTGGGCGATGTCCGCCAATGCGGCGATATCCACCAGTTCGGCCAGGGGGTTGGACGGCGACTCGACAAACAGCAGTTTAGTGTTGGGCTTGAACGCTGCCGCCCATGCCTCCAGGTCGGCCAGCGGCACATAATCGACTTCTACGCCGAAACGCTTGAAGTACTTCTCAAACAAGCTGATGGTCGAACCAAAAACGCTGCGTGACACCAGCACATGATCGCCTGCGCTACACAGGCTCATGACCATGGCCAGAATCGCTGACATGCCCGAAGACGTAGCCACTGCCTGCTCAGCCCCTTCGAGAGCAGCTATTCGCTCCTCAAAAGCACGCACAGTTGGGTTGGTGTAGCGCGAATAAACATTGCCCGGCACTTCGCCGGCAAAACGCGCGGCGGCATCGGCAGCGGTGCGAAATACATAGCTGGAGGTCGGGTAGATCGCCTCACTGTGCTCACCTTCCGGCGAGCGATGCTGACC
This sequence comes from Pseudomonas sp., assembly GCA_017886405.1. GTDB lineage: Bacteria > Pseudomonadota > Gammaproteobacteria > Pseudomonadales > Pseudomonadaceae > Aquipseudomonas. The sequence continues at coordinate 8,831 of JAGGNC010000200.1, forward strand.
CGCACGCACCGCCAGGGTATCGAAGCCAACGCCATCAAGATCACTATCAAGACGGCCCGCTTGCCATTCAGTGGTCATTACCAACCCTCTCAACCGACCCGCCATAACGGGTCGTGCAGCACTCTAGTTGTTGTACAAATCGATAATCGCGCTGACTGCCTGAGACTTGACCTTCGACATGTCGTTGCGCGCTTGTTCGATCTTATTCAGGTAGGCCTCGTCAACATCACCAGTAACGTACTTACCGTCAAACACAGCGCAGTCGAAATTGTCGATCTTGATCTGCTTGCTACCACTGACCGCTTCGATTAAATCCGGCAGATCCTGATAGATCAACCAGTCAGCGCCGATCAGCTCGCAGACCTCCTCGGTGGTCCGGCCGTGAGCGATCAGCTCATGGGCGCTGGGCATGTCGATACCGTAAACGTTCGGGTAGCGCACTGCCGGGGCCGCCGAACAGAAATAAACGTTCTTCGCCCCCGCCTCGCGGGCCATCTGAATAATCTGCTTGCAGGTGGTGCCGCGCACGATGGAATCGTCGACCAGCATAACGTTCTTGCCGCGGAATTCCAGCTCGATGGCGTTGAGCTTCTGCCGTACGGATTTCTTGCGCGCCGCCTGGCCCGGCATGATGAAGGTGCGGCCGATATAGCGGTTCTTAACGAAGCCTTCGCGGAACTTCACACCCAGGTGATTGGCCAGTTCCAGCGCAGCGGTACGGCTGGTATCAGGAATCGGGATGACCACATCGATGTCATGCTCTGGGCGTTCACGCAGGATCTTGTCGGCGAGCTTCTCACCCATGCGCAAGCGCGCCTTGTACACCGAGATGCCATCCATGATCGAATCCGGACGCGCCAGATAGACGTGCTCGAAGATGCACGGTGCGTATTTCGGGTTGCTTGCGCACTGACGGGTATACAGCTTGCCGTCTTCGGTGATGTACACCGCTTCACCCGGCGCCACGTCACGAATCAGGGTGAAGCCAAGCACATCCAGGGACACACTTTCCGAGGCGATCATATATTCCACGCCTTCATCGGTGTGGCGCTGACCGAAGACGATCGGACGAATGCCATTTGGGTCGCGGAAACCGACAATGCCGTAACCGGTAATCATCGCCACCACCGCGTAACCACCGACGCATCGCTCGTGCACATCCGTCACGGCGGCGAATACATCTTCTTCAGTCGGCTGCAATTTACCGCGCTGAGCCAGCTCATGGGCGAAGACGTTGAGCAGCACTTCTGAGTCGGAATTGGTGTTGACGTGACGCAGATCGGACTCGTAGATCTCCTTGGCCAACTGCTCGACATTGGTCAAGTTGCCGTTGTGCGCCAGGGTGATGCCGTACGGTGAGTTGACATAGAACGGCTGCGCTTCGGCAGACGAAGAGCTACCTGCCGTTGGGTAACGCACATGACCGATGCCCATATGGCCAACCAGGCGCTGCATGTGACGCTGATGAAAGACATCACGCACCAGGCCGTTGTCCTTGCGCAGGAACAAGCGGCCATCATGGCTGGTGACAATACCGGCAGCATCCTGGCCGCGGTGCTGGAGGACGGTGAGCCCGTCATACAGCGCCTGATTGACGTTCGATTTACCGACGATACCGACAATGCCGCACATGTAACGCAACCCCTACGCAATGGAACAAGATAATTCTGAATGCACTACGGCAGTTTAGGCTGCAGCAGTGCCTCTTTAAACGGTAACTCCACTGGCGCGCTTATGCCGCTGGCAAGCCATTGACTGGATAGGCTTAGGATCAAGTTTTTCGACCAATCAGCAACCATTAGGAAATGCGGCAAAAGTGCAGATTGTTGCCACCAGCTGTCTTGTTGAACTGGGGCCAGGCTGATCAAGCCCACCACCACCACCACCAGCAGGCCGCCGCGAGCCGCACCGAAAACCATGCCTAGAAAACGATCAGTTCCCGAAAGGCCGGTGACCCGGATCAATTCACCGATCAGGTAATTGATCAACGCGCCGACCAGCAAGGTGACAATAAACAGGATCGCGCAACCTGCAATCACGCGCGCTGAAGGCGTTTCGATAAAATCCACTAGGTGCAGCGACAATGCGCCGCCGAACATCCAGGCGACCACGCCAGCAATGATCCAGGTAAGCAATGACAGGGCTTCCTTGACGAAGCCTCGGCTCAGACTGATCAGACTTGAAACGGCGACAACGGCGATAATCGCCCAATCGACCCAGGTGAATGTCACGATGCAGGTTACCGACTAGAAAGGCGCTGCATTTTAGCAGAGCACCTTACGGGGAGTAAGCAAAGGATTCGCCAACCGCAGAAATGCCCGGCAAGATTATCGGCAGACCAGGCAGTTCGGCTTAGCAAGACGCGCAGATCCGGTTGATCAGCCTGCTTCGGGCTGGAACCGCACCACGAAACCATTGAGCTTGTGCTGACGATTGAGCTGATCACGCAGGCGGTCGGCCTCAGCACGCTCGATCAATGGCCCGACAAACACCCGATTCATCGCATCAACTGTGCGTATATAGGCGTTGTAGCCTTGGCTGCGCAGGGTCTTTTGCAATACCTGGGCGCCATCGTTGCTGGATAGGCTAGCCAATTGCACCGACCAGCTGATCGGTAAGCTGTTGGCATCCAGCTTGCTCGGCGCAGACTGCGCAGGCGTTGCCACTGGTGCAGCAGGTGTTGAAGTAGCCGGCTGCTCAAGCACGGGAGCCTCGACCAACTCCAGGCCTTGCACAGCGTCAGCACCAACCGGCTCATCCGGCAACAATTGCGCCTCGGGAACAACCACTGGCTGCAGCTCGACATTCGGCATTTCAGGGGCAGTCGGCATCTGCGGGGCATCAACCCGCACCTGGCGCAACTCATCTTCACGCGTTAACAACATAGGGAGGAAGATCACTGCCAGCGCCAGCAACACCAGCGCACCGACCATGCGCTGCTTCAGTACTTTATCCAGCAAAGCCATCCTGCACGCCCCCATTGGCCTGACGGGCCAGCCAATCCAGGGCCTCGGCCACGCAGTAAAAAGATCCAAACAGCAGCACTTCATCACCGTCCGAAGCCTGCTCACACTGAGCCTCAAGCGCAACCTGCACACTGGCATAGGCCGCCACACGCGCGCCACAGTTATGCAGGTGTGCTTGCAGCTCGACAGCTTCACGGGTGCGACTGGTCGGCAAGGCCGCCACCGCCCAACTACTCACTTCGCTAAGCAAAGGAGCCACCACACCTTTCAAGTCCTTGTCGGCAAGCAAACCGAATACGGCAAGACGCTTGCCTGGCAATCCTCGATTAGCCAGGCGCTGAGCAAGATACTCAGCGGCATGGGGATTATGCCCAACATCGAGCAGCAGCGTGAGTGCCTTGCCCTGCCAATTGAGCACTCTGCGATCTAGCCGCCCGGTCACCTGTGTTTGCTGCAGCGCCTCGCGAATCAGCTCAGGCTGCCAGGGCAGCTGCATCACGGCATACGCTTGCAAGGCCAGGGCGGCATTCTCCATGGGCAGATCAAGTAGCGGAAGCTGCGCTAGATGCAACACTTCACCCCGATGATCGAGCCCGAACCAAGACCAGCTCTGCGTATCAACACTCAGGTCATAGTCACGCCCGCGCAGAAAGAATGGGGCATCGAGCAGCGCAACGTGGTCGAGCAAGGGCTGCGGCGGTTCCAGATCACCGCACAAGGCAGGCTTGCCAGCGCGGAAGATGCCAGCTTTCTCGAATGCAACCAACTCGCGGGTATCACCCAGCCACTCGGCATGATCGATACCGATACTGGTGACCACGCAGATGTCGGCATCCAGCAGATTCACCGCATCCAGCCGTCCGCCCAAACCGACCTCCAGCACCAGGGCATCCAGCCTGGCCTGCTGGAATAGCCAGAACGCCGCCAAGGTGCCCATCTCAAAATAGGTCAGTGAGGTTTCACCACGCGCAGCCTCGACCACTGCGAAAGCCTCACAGAGCATGGCATCGGTGGCTTCGGCACCAACAATTTGCACACGCTCGTTATAACGCAGCAGGTGCGGCGAGCTATAAACGCCGACCTTGAGACCCTGCGCTTGCAGCAGCGAAGCTATAAATGCGCAGGTCGAGCCCTTACCATTGGTCCCAGCGACAGTAATCACCCGCGGCGCTAGTTTGGTCAGACCCAGGCGCTGCAGAACCACGCGGGATCGCTCCAAGCCCATATCAATGGCACTGGGATGCAGCTGTTCCAGGTAGCTCAGCCAATCGGCAAGGGAGCGCTCAGTCATGCAATAGCAGGCAGGGTAACAGGCGATGGCAGACCCATCAGTTGCGCCAGCAGACGCGCCAGACGCGGACGCAGTTCGGCGCGATGAATGATCATATCGATGGCGCCGTGTTCCAGCAGGAACTCACTGCGCTGGAAACCTTCCGGCAGCTTCTCACGCACGGTCTGCTCAATCACGCGTGGTCCGGCAAAACCGATCAGTGCACGGGGCTCGGCAACGATGACATCACCGAGCATGGCCAAGCTAGCTGACACACCACCATACACTGGGTCGGTCAGCACTGAGATAAACGGAACACCCTCCTCGCGCAACCGCGCCAGCACGGCCGAGGTCTTGGCCATCTGCATCAGCGAAATCAGTGCTTCCTGCATGCGCGCACCGCCCGATGCGGAGAAACACACCAACGGGCAGCGTTGTTCCAACGCAGCATTGGCGGCGCGCACAAAACGTTCGCCAACAATTGCACCCATCGAACCGCCCATAAAGGAGAATTCGAATGCACAGGTGACCACTGGCATACCTTCGAGGGTGCCTCGAACGGCCACCAAGGCATCTTTTTCACCCGTCTGCTTCTGCGCACCAATAAGGCGATCCTTATACTTTTTGCTGTCGCGAAATTTCAGGCGATCAACCGGCTCAAGCTCGGCCCCCAACTCTTCGCGCCCATCAGCATCCAGAAAGATATCTAGCCGCGAGCGGGCATCAATACGCATGTGGTGATTGCACTTGGGGCAAACATCCAGGGTCTTTTCCAGTTCGGGCTTGTACAGCACTGAGTCGCAGGACGGACACTTATGCCAAAGGCCTTCAGGCACCGAACTCTTCTTGACCTCGGAACGCATGATCGATGGGATCAGT
>JAGGNC010000156.1 GCA_017886405.1 Pseudomonas sp.
GGCGTCGCCATTGCCGTACAGCAGGCCATCGAGAATGCTGGCGGCGATGCCCGACGGCTCGTCGGTTGGGTGATTGGGCTGCAGGCGGGTGGACATACGCCCGCGCAGGCCGACGGTGTTGCGAAAACGGCTGACCACACTGATTTTCTGCGCCACCAGGACCAAGTCCTGAATGCGCATGATCTTCGACACAGCGGCGGCCATCTCAGGCGTCAGGCCGGGGGCGAGGGCGCGCAGGCTCGTTTCATCCGCGGCATCGCCGAGTAGCCAGTCACGAAAGTCGCCAACAGTCAGGTGACTGACGGGGGCGAAGGCGGCGAGGTCATGGCTGTCGATGATCAGTCGGCTGACTTCATCGTCTTCATAAGGGATCAGTGCTTCGTTGAGAAACTGCTTGAGCGGAATGTCGGCCAGGGCCATCTGCGCCGCGACGCGTACGCGCGTATTGCTGGCCGCAACACCGGCGAGAAAGTCGCCTGAGCGCGCTGGGCTGGCTTTTGCCATTACGTCGGCGAGGCTCTCGAAGTGGTAGGTTTCGCCGCCTACCGTATGCTGAAAACTTGACATTGCATGCCTCCAAAACGCTGCGCTGGCGCAGCCCGTATAAGCCGCCAGTGGCGTACCTTCGGCCGCAAGAAAACCTGGTTGCATACGACTTGCCGCCTATACGCTGACATAGCCGAACGAAGAGCCAAGCCGGTCGTCCTCTTTAATTGGCCGCCTGCTTTGAAAATAATCGCCATCGATGTGCGCTAAATCGGTGCCGTGCGGTAGACCTACCGCACTGATTTGTTCTGCTGCCATGGGCCTTATTGCTCAACAAACGCCGACAGCACAGGCCGGACTTGGTCTAGAAACATTCAGAGGGAACGTTACTGGGTGGAAGAGCAACCGCTGTGCCAATTGTGCGTTCGGTTTAGAGTCGGAGCGCGCAGTGGTAGGCCGATGTCGCGCAGTGGCATCGGTTGCGATGACCTGGGCAATTCAGTGTTGCCGATCAGTGGGTCCTCCGCCTCAACAGGCCGCCGCGTAATTTGCGCATGCCTGGGTTAGCGCGCATTGTCTGAATCTGAGTTCGCTCGTGTGATGAATACTCGAGGTGTGCTGGCGAATAGCCAGATATTCGGTGGATTTTGTGTAAGCCAAGCGCTAGTCTCCGCTATAGCTGTTTTTTCTGGCGTCATTTTTAAAGCCACCGTTTAGCGTTCAAGTTTCCCCTCCTACGGCAGATACCTAGTTTGAACAGGGGCGCCGAGCGCAACTTGGCGTAGCTTTGTTTTATGGGGTTTGGCGACCCGTAGATCGCGTTTGATCGCGGGCTTGGCCAGCCGGACTGGGATTGGCGCTTTTTGCGCCAAACGTTACTGAATGCATTTATCGAGATCATTTATGTCGTTGTCGCTCAGTACAGCCGCCACCGTTTCAAACACCCTTGGTAGCCTGCTTGGTACTGCTGCAGTGACCGGCAGCAGCGTGACTGGCGAAAGCTCGCTGTTTGGCGTAATCAACCTGCTACTCCTGTTGCTGGTTGTGGGTGCTGGCTTTTGGTGGATGCGCAGCAAACACGTCCAAACATTGGCTGTTTTGCAGCAGGCATTGACTGCCAGCGAAGCGAAATGCAGAGGGTTGATTGAACCTGACGTGCTGGAACAGCAGCAGCAGCTAAGCCGCAAGCAAACTGCCGAGTTACAGCAAACTCTCCAGCAGGCTCAGAAGCAGGCCGAACAAGAGCGCAATGCAATGCATCAGGAGCATGAGCGCGTGCGCCAAGCCCTTGAAGCAGAAATGCATCAGCTAAGGCAGTTCCAAAAAACGCGCTTGCATGAAATGAACAGCCAGATGCAGCTTATCAAGGCAGCGGTGCAGGAATTGTTGGATATCACCAGCACCATTGAGCGCTGGCATGAAGGCATGACCGGCATCATGGTGCACAACAAAATCATGCAGAAGCAGATCGTCGACTTCAAAGGCATTGTTGGGCAAATCGCCATTCTCTCGCTTAACGCCGCCATCGAGGCCGCACGTGCCGGTGAATCTGGACGTGGCTTTGCTGTGGTGGCAGACGAAGTGCGCAAGCTGTCGACCAGTGCAGAGACGCTGAACGAAGACTACCGCACCAACCTGAACAAGAATGCCTTGATCGCCACGCTGGCGTTTCAAGATGTGCAGGCCGGCGGCAATATGATCGTAACGGCCATTCATGGCGTGCAGAGTCAGATCAGTAACCTAGGAAAAACCCTAGAAGGTGCTGACTAAATCATGCGTAAAACCAATCACGAAGTTGACTCTACGCTCTACAAACTCATGCAGGTGGCGCTGGAGCAAACGCTCAAGTCTTGCTCCTCTGGCGTGCCTTGGGTCACGTCTAAGGTGGAGCGTTTTGACGAGCTGCAGCTTGAAACGTGTATCGTCGTGACGATCTCGTCGTTCAAGTTCAAGATCATGTGCCTCCTGCACCTTTCTATGGATGCAGCCAATCGCCAGTTTGTCGCGCAAGCACTGGGCAGTACTGTCGATAAGATGCAAGAGTCCGAGTACAGGGATTACTTGCTGGAAATGAGCAACAGCTTTTGCGGCAATCTGAAACGACATTTGCAGAGCAGCTGTCCGCCGATGGGGATGTCGACCCCCAACCTCCTCGCTCGCCAATGCTTTGACGGGAGTGAAAGTGCGCCGTTCGCTCACAGTGCAAATGTGCGTGCACAAGTGGCGGCGGGTGCCCCGTCATTGTTTGCTGCAAGCGCCATGGTCCTCCTTAAAGAAGCAGGGGACTTGCCCCTGCAGCACTACCAACACATTAGCGAAATTAATAGCGAAACGGACAATTCCGGCGAGCTGGAACTGTTTTAGTCCACCCGGTTTTCATGGCAGGGGAAGCATAACAATGATCGGTTTTGACAAGCAGCTGGTGAGTAGGGTGTTGATCTTTGAGGACGAGGCGACGGCTCAGGCCAAGCTAAAATCCTTGTGTGCGGAACATGGATTGATCGGCTTAAAGCAAGCCCAGCATTCGGCGATGTCCATGCTGGAAAGCACTATTGATCTTGGCGCCGTACTCATTTCCGAAAGCTGCGCTGACGCGCAAGCAGGTATTGTCGATGGGTTTGCCATGGCTCGGCATATTCATAAGCTGCGTCGAGAGTTGCCAATCTTTATCCGCCGTGAAGGGCGCTGTGACCTCGACGACCTTAGCGCCGAGGATCGACAGGGGATCGCGGGCGCTTACGATATTGATCGTCCGGAGAGCTTCAAGCTGCTGATCGATCAGTACCTGGCAGACACTGAATACCCCATCTCGTTGATTCGGCGTATCGAAGAAATCACGCATGGCGCTCTTAACGCGCTGTTCCGCGATATCGAGGTGAGTAATGAGTTGCCCTATCTGGTCAAAGACAAGCTGACTTATGGAGATATCCTCAGTCTGCTGCCAGTCGAAGCGCCTTGGTTCAGTGGTTACATGATGGTGCAGTCCGAAGAACAGCCGATGGTCGAATTGATCAGAGATGGGCGTACGGCTATCGATGGCACCAATGTGGACTTTCGCGACGTGATGGGCATGCTCAGTGAGATCACTAACCTTGCCTGGGGGGGGCTGCGCACGCGTTTACTCGCCCTGCACCCGGCGACTAGCGGCGAAGAAACCCGCATCAGCGTGCCAATTACGGTCAATCAGTACAAAGAATACATTTCATTTGGTACCGACCGATCTCAGCTGTGCTTCAAGTACACCCTGAGTGATATCCACGGTCGACTGGCCCCGGTCACCCTCTACCAAAAATTCATCTTCAACATTCGCTGGTCGCCTGAAGAGTATCGCCAGGCCGACGAGAACAGCGTGGAGGAGTTGGTGGAAAGTGGTTTTCTGGAATTGTTCTAGAAGCTGTGATATTGATTGGCTATTAACCGGGCGTCAGGCCCAACAGAAAAACAGGTAAGGCTGAAATTAATGGCACAAATACTCGTGGTAGATGACAGCGCTGCAATCCGTAATGAAGTGGCGTCATTCCTCAAAAACAACGGCTTTAGCGTGCAGACAGCCGACGACGGCAAAGATGGGCTGAGTAAGCTGAAGATGGATTCGGCGGTCAAGCTGGTGATTTCCGACGTCAACATGCCGAATATGGATGGTCTGACTATGGTCGAGAAAATCCGCAGCGAGCTGGGCAATCAGACCGTCAACATCATTATGCTGACGACGGAAAACGACCCGAATATGAAAAGTCGCGGTAAAGCGGCCGGGGTAAAGGGCTGGATCGTCAAACCATTTAATGGTGCTAGTGCATTAGGGGCTATTCAAAAGCTGGTTGCCGGCTAATCGGAGTATCTGGGGCGCATTAGCCGCCCCAACGACCTCGGGCCGGTCGCACTGGAGGCCTCGTTTGGCAGTTGCAATATAAAAATAAGATATCTAATAAGTGGTGTATGTATGCCCAGTCTCAAGTTGAGCTTCAACCAGAAAGTGGCGCTCGGATTTGCCGTTATCCTGGTGCTGTTGACGATATCCGGCGGTATGTCATTGTGGACGTTGAGTGACATCAGTCGCTCCAACCAGCGCGTCCAAGAAGTCGCCGTACCTGTGGTGACCGAAGTCAACAAGGTACAAATTCAGCTGCTGAAACTGGCCAACCTTAGTGCCTTGGGCTTTAACGCCCTCAGCGAAGAGGACATTCGCCCCTATCGCGACGAATTCGACAAAGGTGCCCAGGAATTCGCTGAGGGTTACAAGGGCCTAGAAAACCTCGCCCAAGCTGACCCGAAACGCAAAGAGCTGGTCGCCGAGATCAAGAGTTATTACCAGACTTACACCGAAGCTGTGCGGCAGATGTTCGATGCCAAGCTGGCGGTGTTGGTAGCCAAACAGCAGGCCGAAGACGAAGTCGCCCATGTGATGGAGCTGTCCGACGATGTTGGCTTTGGCTTTATGGAGATCGTAAACGCCCGCGCGCCGAGCAAAGCGTTGGAGCAGGACCTGTTGCTGGCCCAAGGTTTTGCCAATCAGGCGGATTCGTTGATGGCCGGTGTCGCCAAAGCGGCCGAGGAGCTGAAGAACAGCGGTGAGCTGGATCGTCTGGAAAGTGCCCAGGATGACTTCGAGTTCATCATCAACGGCTCGATGTTTTGGTTCGACAAAGCCGTACCCCTGTTCAAGCCTATGGATAGCGAAGGGGTGCTGGATACTGCTTACACCAGTGTTGAGGCGCTGCGCGAGCGGCTAAAGGCCGAGCCCAATCTGGTCGACCACAAACGCGAGCAGTTGACCCAGGCGCAAACCGCGTGGGAGCAGCTGAATATATCCAAGGCTGCGGTTCAGAAAGCGGTGAGTGGTCTGGACGAGGTGCTGGTATCCGCCGATGCCCAGTTCAATCGTTTGCAAAGCGCGCTTGGTGACAGCGTCGGTTTCGGCTTCAAAAGCACCATCGCCATCCTGATCATCCTGCTGGCCCTAGCCACTCAGAACTTCAACTCCATGCGCCTTGCGATCCGCAAGAAGATGATCGACCTGGCCAAGCTCAACCGCATTGGCGGCACCCTGGCGGCTGCTCGCGATCAGGATTCTGCGCTGGAGTTGGTGCTGCATGCCATGTACGACAAGATTGGTATAGAGCGCGGCTCGGTGTACCTGTTCAATAAAGATAACGAGCTGGAAGCCAAGGCATTCCTGCCGCCCAAGCAGATGGACGGCGCACCTGCGGCAATTACCTTTGTTATGGGCGAAGGGGTTATCGGTCGCGCGGCTGCTTCCAAGCAGGCTTTGTTCGTGCCTGATACCACTCGCGACGGCTCCTATGTCGGCGGCGAAGGTGAGAAAGCCAAAGCGCTGCTGTGCGTGCCGCTGGTAGATAAGGACATCTTGATCGGGGTGATGAACTTCTCCGGTGAGGTAAATAAGGTCATTTTCGCCGACAGCGATTACGAGTTCGTTGCTTCAGTCGCGCGCTCCCTGGTCACCACCATCAAAAACATCCGCATGGTCGAGGTGATCGAAGAGCACAACCGTACCCTCGAACGTAAAGTCGAAGAGCGCACGGCGGCGCTGAAGCAAAAAAACGAAGACATTGCCAATATGTTTTCCAACATGCATCAGGGCCTGTTTACCATCGTTGAGGGCGGCCTGATTCATCCAGAGTATGCGGCTTACTTGGAAACCATCTTCGAAACCAAAGCCATCGCTAACCGCAACTTTGTCGACTTCATGTTCAGCAATTCGACCTTAAGCTCCGATGTAATAGATGCCGCGTCAACGTCGGTGGCTTCAATTGTCGGCGAAGACTCGATGATGTACGAATTTAACTCGCACCTGCTGGTCGGTGAGCTGACGCTGGAGTTCAGTGATAAGCCGAATAAGCTGATCGAGCTGGACTGGGACCCGATCGTCGATGAGCAAGATGTAGTGACCAAACTGATGGTCACAGTGCGCGACGTCACCGCTCTGAAAGCCCTGCAAGCTGAGGCCGATGGTCAGCGTCAAGAGTTGATGATGATTGGCGAAATCCTGGCGGTAGACGCCGGAAAATTCAGCGACTTCATCGAGGGTTCATCCGGCTTCGTCGATCGCTGCCGCACCATCATCGAGCAAACCGAGCAGAAGGACCTCGGCAAACTGGCCGAGTTGTTCCGCAATATTCACACGGTCAAGGGCAACGCTCGCACATACGGGTTTAAGCACATCACCGACACCGTGCACCGTATTGAAAATACCTATGATCAGTTGCGTAAGAACGACGAGATGCAGTGGCAGCCGCAAGAGTTGCTCGGCGAACTGGCGTTTGCTGAGCAGGCGATCAAGGTCTATAGCGGCATCTTCAGGGATAAACTAGGCCGCGACGGCAAACAAGGCATTGCTGGTGCGCGGGTCGACCGCGAGCAAATTAAGCGGCTAATGGATCGCATCAGTGCGCTGTCTGATATGGAGCTGCCGGCTAATGTGGTCAATGTCGTCAGAGACACCTACAACTCTCTGGCGGCAATTGAATCTGAACCCCTAGAGGCAGTCGTCGCCGATGTCATCAAGTCGGTGCAGTCGTTGGCCGAGGAGTTGGGCAAGCCGACTCCCGACATCCAGATCAGCGACAATCACATCTTCACGCGCAAGGAGTCCCACGGCCTGCTCAACAACATCTTCATGCATGTGCTGCGTAACGCCTTGGATCATGGCATCGAGGCGCCGAGTGAGCGGCTTGAGAAAGGTAAGCCAGAACAGGGCCAGATCAAGATCGAAGCCACTGAGTTTGATGGTGCCGTCAGCTTCAGCGTGCGTGACGATGGTCGCGGTATGGCTCTTGGCAAGGTCTATGCCAAGGCCGTCGAGCTAGGACTTTATCCGGCAGCAGCGAAGCGACCAGCGGCTGCAGAGATCGCTAACTTGGTCTTCGCCTCGGGATTCTCCACGGCCGATACAGTTACCGAGGTTTCTGGGCGCGGTGTTGGCATGGATGCGGTGCGCGAGTTCCTTGAGAGCGCAGGCGGTAGCATCGAGGTTAAGTTGGATGCGGGTGATGAAAACGCGGATTTCCGTGGTTTCACCACGATTATCCATCTGCCTTCTTCACTGTGCATAGTGCCACCTGCGTTCGCTCAGGCCAGCTAAGCCTATCGAATAGAGCGACTCAGGATTGCACCTGGGTCGTTCTTATTCAGCTAAATAGCTGAAGCTCTAAATCTTCGTGTATTTCCCAGGGACTTCCCCTCTGCAGTTCTGGGTTGAAACCCTGTTACGCTGATACCTGCGTTTGGCTTCGCAAATTCAGCGGCCATCTAAAAGCGATAACCCCGTCAACCTGCTGTGCAAACCTTGCCTATAGACGCTGTGCTAATCTGCGGCGATATTTTACGGGTCTTGGTTGGTCATCTGGCCGGTCTGTTTTTGAGGTTATTCATGCATATCCACATCCTCGGCATTTGCGGCACTTTCATGGGCTCGCTGGCCGTTCTAGCCAAGGAGCTGGGCCACCGCGTTACTGGCTCTGACGCCAACGTTTACCCCCCTATGAGCACCCAGTTAGAGGCTCAGGGTATTGAATTGACCCAAGGTTATGACGCGGCTCAACTCGACCCCACCCCAGACATGGTGGTGATCGGCAACGCCCTGTCGCGCGGCAATCCGGCGGTGGAGTATGTGCTGAACAAGGGCCTGCCCTACGTCAGCGGGCCGCAATGGTTGGCCGATCATGTATTGCAAGGTCGGTGGGTGATGGCCGTGGCCGGCACCCACGGCAAGACCAGCAGCTCAAGCATGTTGGCCTGGGTGCTGGAGCACGCGGGCATGAGCCCGGGTTTTTTGATTGGCGGGGTGCCGCAGAACTTCGGTATTTCCGCGCGGCTGGGCGCTACGCCCTTCTTTGTGGTCGAGGCCGACGAGTACGACAGCGCGTTCTTCGACAAACGCAGCAAGTTTGTTCACTACCGACCGCGCACCGCGATTCTGAATAATTTGGAGTTCGATCACGCGGACATCTTCCCTGATTTGGCGGCCATTGAGCGGCAGTTCCATCATCTGGTGCGCACCATTCCAGGGGAGGGCTTGATCATTCACCCCACCACCGAGCCTGCGCTCCAGCGGGTGATCGAGATGGGTTGCTGGACCCCGGTGAACACCACCGGCGAGGGCGGTCAATGGCAGGCGCGGCTAATCAGCGACGACGGTTCACGCTTCGAGGTGAGTTTCGAGGGTAAACCTGCTGGCGTGGTGGACTGGCAACTGACGGGTCAGCACAACGTCGCCAATGCTCTAGCGGTATTGGCAGCCGCGCGACATGTCGGCGTGGTGCCAGAACTAGGCATCGCCGCGTTGTGCAGCTTTATCAACGCCAAACGGCGTATGGAGAAGGTCGCTGAAGTGAATGGCGTGACTATTTTCGATGACTTCGCTCACCATCCGACAGCAATTTCCACCACGCTGGATGGACTGCGCAAGCGCATAGGCACGGCCAAACTGATCGCTATTGTTGAACCGCGCTCCAACTCGATGAAGCTCGGTGCGCACCGCGATGGCTTGCCAGAATCCGTGGTGCAGGCCGACTCCGTGTACTGGTATGCACCGCCGAATCTAGGCTGGGATTTGGCCGCTACGGTGGCCGCTTCGACGGTGCCGACTCAGGTGTGCGATTCGCTGGACGCGATCATTGCCGGAGTCAAAGCCGAGGCTGCGCCCGGCACCCAGATCGTGGTGATGAGCAACGGCGGTTTTGGCGGTTTGCACGGCAAGCTGGCAGCGGCCCTTGAGGCATAAGCTTGTAGGATGGGTTGAGCGAAGCGATACCCATCAGCCCCGATTCGATGGGTGTCGCGCGTTACGCGCCTCAACCCATCCTACGGGCTTATAGGCGTAGCATAAGCAAGCGCAACAGCGTTGAGAGTGAATGTATGAGTGGACCTGAACGTATTACCCTCGCCATGACCGGCGCCTCTGGCGCGCAGTACGGTTTGCGCCTGCTTGACTGTTTGGTGCGGGAAGACCGCGAGGTGCACTTTCTGATTTCTAAAGCGGCGCAGCTGGTGATGGCCACTGAAACCGACGTGATCTTGCCGCCCAAGCCACAAGCCATGCAGGCATTTTTGAACGAATACACCGGCGCTGTGCCTGGGCAGATTCGCGTGTACGGCAAGGAAGACTGGATGGCCCCCGCAGCGTCCGGTTCGGGTGCGCCTGCGGCGATGGTGGTGGTGCCTTGCAGCACTGGCTCGCTGTCGGCGATTGCCAATGGCGCCTGCAATAACCTGATTGAGCGCGCGGCGGATGTGGTCTTGAAAGAGCGCCGACAGTTGATTCTAGTGCCGCGTGAGGCACCGTTCTCCAGCATTCACCTGGAGAACATGCTCAAGCTGTCGAACATGGGTGCGATTATCCTGCCGGCCGCCCCTGGTTTCTATCACCAGCCGCAGACCATCGATGACCTGATCGACTTCGTCGTGGCGCGCATCCTCAACTGCCTCGGTGTGCCGCAAGACATGCTGCCGCGCTGGGGTGAGCACCATCAGATCACGCCCGATGAATAAGCCTGTGTTGCGGGCGATTACTGCTGTGTTGGTGAGCCTGATCCTCAGCGGCTGCGCCACCGTGCGCACCCTGGATGCCGCCAAACCGGGCGCGCCGGTGGTATACGCCGGCACGCGCCTGGATTGGTATGCGCTGCAAGGAGGCTGCTGTGCCACTGACCGCTTCGGTGCCGAAGCCCCGACTTACCCGGCTGTTGATTTACCGGCCAGCGCCTTGCTCGATACCCTGTTGCTGCCGCTGTCCCTGGCCACTGCACTCGGTGTGCAGCTAAGCATCAGCGGTAGTCTCTAGACTAGAGCCGCTGTTTATCGGCAAGGCCTGCAATCGCGCAGGGCGGATATGCCAGAGACTTGTCCGCCATTGGGCAACCAGCGGTGTATCAGGCTTCACCATGGCCACCCTAGAAAAGCCCACCTTGTAGCCCGGATGCCAGCCGGAATCATTGAGCCACAACAACCTCCACCATGCCTGAGCCCGGCTTGGGTTCCGTTGGAGCGTGGCCGGTTAGCCGTGTGCGGGTTAATGCGCGGCCGAAAAAAAAGGCGTTCACCTTGATCGGGGAACGCCTGTAAGGCGGCACTGCCTTGCGCCGCATGGGTGCGATTCGGCCTCTCTTACCGGTTCCGCGTCCTGCGGGGATGGGTGGAGGATGTTCGGCCGATTCGCTCCGGGGGGGCTGGTTTACTGAGCCTTGCGCAGAATGAACTGAGTCACGGTTTCCCGCTTGGCCGGCATGATGTTCATTTTCGGAATATAGAAGCTGCCCTTCAAACCCACTTGCGCGGCCTTATCGAGCAACGCCTTGGCGTGGTAGGGGTGGTGGTAAAGGATGCTCACGTTGGTGGGGGCGGTTACCGACACACCATCGTTGGCTACCCAGACTTCCGGGTCGGAGCCGTCCATCAAAGCAAGCAGGTCGACATCCTGGCGGTAGGCAACGATGCGCGAGGTGAAGAGATCCTGCAGCTTGCTGACACCATAGAACTGGGTCGCCTTGCTGCCCATGGATGACACCGAGAAGTTGTACTGCTGAAACACCTCCTCCCAGCGCACCACGTCCAGCGTCGACTGGGTTTGGCTAGCAACAGCCGCCATGACGCGGGTCGACTGCTGCTCCACCGGGTCGCTGCTGTTGAGGTTGGCCATGTCGTCATGGAATGCCAACCAGAGACCGGTGCTGGCGCCAGCGGAGCTGCCCATGACGATGACTTTCTGCGGGTCGATATTGAAGTTTTTCTGGTAGTGCTTGACGAACTGCACCGCACGCTTGGCGCCATTCAGCGATTTGATCAAGCCTTCGGTTTCGTTTTTTCTTTCCATCAAGGGGTAGTTGATCGAAGCAAAGGCCACGCCCTTCTTGAGTAACTCGATGATCATTTTTTGGTTGCTGGAGGTATAGGCTTTTTCCTTGCTGCCCGAGGAGAAACCGCCGCCGTGAATGAATATCACCAGAGGTGTTTTGCTCTTGCTTGAGTAGTTGGCCTTGGGCGCGAAAATATCCAGCGTGTGCCGAGTGTGGGCGCCGTACGCCACGTCTTTGACGAAGTAGGCAGAAGCCGAACCCAAGCTGAAAGGCGGAGTGCTTGGCTTGAGGCTGAGGGCTGAGGCCATTGAGGGAAGCAGGGAGGCGCCTACGACTGCCGCTGCAACAAGCACGCTCTTTAGTGCTATCAGGGCGGTTTTCCGGCGCGGGAGGATTTCTATGGCTGTGGGGTTACGAGTTGCAAACTTGAGCATGGCTGAATCTCTCTCGATATGAGGACTACGAATTCAGTCGGGGCACAGGTCATCCGTGAATCGGTAATTACTTACTCGGCATTTCCTGCCAGATACACGCGGACTAAAAGTTCTTCGTTAAAGGTTCTTGGGCGCTGAGGCATTTGAGTGCGGTGCAGTTGGCGTCTCAGTGGTGCGGATAATGAACAGATTGTTTTCAATTGATAAGAGCTGCTCGTCGTAACTTCGGCGTCAATATTTTGTTATATTCGCCGTTGATATTAAACTGCCGCTAGGATGTTGCGTTTTGCCAGCATAGGCGCACCGCTTGTTTAGCCAATGTGCTCACTAATCGGCGTCAATGTTTTGTTGTGTTTCGCTATTCCAGGCTGGCCGTCAACGGTGAAATGGGACTTTTATTCCGATGAGTGGTGGTGGCGGAGCAGCGAATTCGCGATCTCTGCTGTCGAGTTGGGTGCTGGCGTATTGATATGTTTGGCTAGATACCCGCTGAATGCCTAATTGTGCCGAGGTCGCCATGGGCCGTGCAGTTGGTGGGGCTTGGCTGTGCGCAGAAAGCGTTGCTGGTGTCGTGCGAAGGAGGGGGGTGAATGCAACTTGGTTGTCTGTTCTTGAGGGTTATGGCTCAGGGTGTAGGTAAATGGCAGCTTTATTAGTGAGTTGGCGTAAAGCCATTAATTTAATATTAGTTCTGTATGTTATTAGTGGTCGTTCGTTTAATTACATTACGCTATTTTAAGTTCTGGCAGCTGTTGGCTGCCAGGCTCAAATTACGTTGCGGCTACTGGCTATTTAACAGCAGTCGGCGCGGGGCAGTGAAGGTGTTCAAACTTGCCTGACCGGCCATTGCTCCAGGTGTTCTGCCGTTGCCGGTTTACCGAACAGGTAACCTTGGAAGTTGTGGCAGCCCAGTTGCAGCAGGGCATCGCGCTGCGCGTGATCCTCTACCCCTTCGGCAATTACTAGAAGATTCAGGTTGGCGCCCAGGGCCACAATGGTGCGCACTATGGCGATATCGGTGGGCGCGATCAGTAGGTCGCGGACGAATGACTGATCGATCTTCAGGCAATCCAGGGGTAGTCGCTTGAGGTAGCTGAGCGATGAGTAGCCCGTGCCGAAATCGTCCAGCGAGAAACACACGCCGTGGGCTTTGAGCAGCGTCATCTTGACGATCATTGCCTCCACGTCTTCAACCAGTTGGCTTTCGGTCAGCTCCAATTCCAGGCGCGCGGGGTTGGCGCCGGTTTCCTCTAGGGCGCCGAGTACATCCGCGACGAAGTCCGGGTGGCGAAACTGGCGGGCGCTGACGTTGACGCTCAGGGTTATCTGGCTCAGTTGCGGGTGTGTGGCCCAGGCCACCAGCTGCTTGCACGCGCGGTGCAGGATTAGCCTGCCCAGGGGCAGAATCAACCCGCAGTTCTCCGCCACGGCAATGAAGTCAGCCGGTGGCAAGAGCCCGCGTGTGGGGTGTTGCCAGCGTACTAGGGCTTCGGCCCCGATCAACTGCCCCTGTTCATCCACCTGTGCTTGGTAATGGAGGATGAAGTGGCCTCCTACAAGACTCTGGCGCAGGTCGATTTCCAGGCTGGCGCGAGCGCTGACCTCGGCCTGCATCTGCGGGTCGAAGAAACACATACCATTGCGGCCAGCGGCTTTAGCCTGGTACATCGCTAGGTCAGCTCGCTTGAGTACTTCATCAACCGTACCGTCTTTGTTGGGGAACAGGGCGATGCCGACACTGGCGGTGCTGACGTAATCACCCGTGGTCAGCGGATAAGGCGTAGCAAGGGCGTTGACGATTTTTTTACCCACTTGCGCAACCTGATCCACCGCGTCTGCCTGGTTCAGGCTTAGGCCTTCAAGCATCAGCACAAACTCATCACCACCCAAGCGTGCCAGGGTGTCTTGGGCGCGCACATGGTTGCGCAGGCGCTCGGCTACGTGCTGCAACAACTGGTCGCCGGTGTCATGGCCTTGGGTGTCGTTGAGGTCTTTGAAGTTATCCAAGTCGATAAACAGTAGGGCGCTTTGTTGTAGGCCCCGTGCATGTTTGCTCAGGGCGTGTTGCAGGCGATCGAGCAGCAGGCGGCGGTTGGGGAGACCGGTGAGGGGGTCATAGAAGGCCAG
>JAGGNC010000302.1 GCA_017886405.1 Pseudomonas sp.
GTGTGTTCGCCAATGCTGTGCTATTCCATATTCCCAGCCAGGAACTGCCCCGCGTGCTGACGCAGCTGCATGCCACCCTCAAGCCGGGCGGCGTGCTGTTCAGCTCCAACCCTCGTGGCGATAACCAAGAGGGCTGGAATGGCGAGCGCTATGGCGCCTATTACGACCTGGCTAACTGGCGCGCCCTGCTGACTGCCGTCGGCTTTGTCGAGCTGGCGCATTACTACCGCCCACCCGGTTTACCCCGCGATCAGCAGCCGTGGCTGGCCAGTGTTTGGCGCAAGCGCTGAGGCTGGGCCGATACTCACTGAGTGGCGAGTTATTCAATCCCCCTAGAAGCATCAGGTGCTTGATAAGCCGGCGCTTAGTAGGCAGGCCACTAACTATTTAGTTGTTCCAGTTCGGCATGGAGCCGTTGGCAAGATCGGTTATGTTTGCCTGAGCTCGCTGAAGACATCGCAGATTAATAAACAACAGTTAAGCCAGCGCTCGGGCGTCAAGTTCAGATCAACTCAGCGCGGATCACGACTACTTCACGCATAAAAAATTTAGGTTTAGGCAGTCACCATGCGAGTACCCGCAGTTCTGAAGGTGTTTTGTGTTTCGTTGCTGGCTGCTTGCGATCAGTCCGTGCCGCTCAGCGCCGGCGCTGATGCTGCGGGATTTAGCGCACCGACCCGCGCCACACTGGCCGCGCAAGCGGAGATCGCCAAGAGCCTACCGGTCGACGATGGGTTAGATCTGCAGGAGGCCGAACGTGGTCTGATCGCACGCGAAGATTCGCTGCGCATTGCCGGTGCCGAGGGTCACGTGTTGTTCGATCAGGACGCCTATCGCTTTATCCAAGGTGCCGCGCCCGGTAGCGTAAACCCCAGCTTGTGGCGCCAAGCGCAGCTGAATAACCACCATGGTTTATACAAAGTTACGGAGGGCGTTTATCAGCTACGTGGTTACGATCTGGCGGTGATGAGTCTGATCGAAAGCGAGAACGGCTGGATCGTAGTCGACCCCTTGACCACCCTAGAAACCGCCAGCCGCGCCATGGCTTTTGCCCGCAAAAACCTCGGTAACAAACCGGTGGTGGCCGTGATATTCACCCACAGTCACGTCGACCATTTCGGTGGTGCGCTGGCCGTTGCCTCGGTAGCCGATGTCGCCAGCGGTAAAGTGCGCGTTTATGCGCCGCAAGGGTTTATGCAAGAGGCTACCAGTGAGAACGTATTGGCCGGCCCGGCCATGGGCCGTCGTGCGATCTATATGTATGGCCGCGATCTGCCGCGTAGCGAGCGCGGCAAGGTCGACAATGGCTTGGGCAAGGAACCCGCCATGGGCACGGTGGGTATTCTGCAGCCGACCGACTTGATTAACAGCACGCCACAAGCGGTTGTCATTGATGGCGTTGACTTCATTTTCCAATACACCCCAGGCGCCGAAGCGCCGGCAGAAATGACGTTCTATCTACCCGCGCACAAAGCCTTTGGCGGCGCTGAAATTCTCAGCCGCACGCTGCATAACCTCTACACGTTGCGCGGCGCTAAAGTGCGTGACGCCAGCCTTTGGGCCGGGTATATCGACGCCAGCCGCCAGGACAATCAGCAGGCCGAGGTGATGTTCTTTAGTCACCATTGGCCGGTTTGGGGCCAAGAACGTATTGGCGCACTGATGCGCGAACAGCGTGACACCTTCCGCTACATCCATGACCAGACCCTGCGCCTGGCCAACCAAGGCTATGGCCCGCGTGAGATTGCTGAACAGCTGACCCTGCCTAAGTCCCTGCAACGTCATTATTGGAACCGTGGCTACTACGGCACGCTCAAGCACAACGTGAAAGGCGTGTACCAAATGTACTTCGGCTGGTACGACGCTAACCCCGCCAACCTTGATCCGCTGCCTCGGCTAGAAGGTGCTAAGCAGTACGTGGCGTATATGGGCGGTAGCGCCGCGATCTTGGAGAAGGCGCAGGTGTCCTTTGACAACGGTGAATACCGCTGGCTGGCGGAGGTACTCAACCAATTGGTTTCCGCCGAGCCCGACAATGCGCCGGCCAAAGCATTGTTGGCGCGTAGCTACGACCAACTCGGCTACCGGGCTGAGTCGTCAGCTTGGCGTAACGCCTACTTAACGGCTGCTTACGAGTTGCGCCACGGTGCGCCGACGCAGGGGATTGATATAGCGGCAGCCAGCGACTTGTTGGCGCAAACCAGCGGTGCTCAGTTTATGCAGATGTTTCAGGTCGCGCTCAATGGCCCGAAAGCCGAGGGTGTTGATTTGCGTTTAAATATCACCTTTAGCGACCTGCAAGAAAACTATGTGTTGAGCATCGAAAATGCTGTGCTGCAGGCCCACCCAGCGCCAGTCGATAGCGACGCCAGCGTGACCCTTACCCTCACCCGACCATTGCTGGTTAAGATCATCACCCAGCAAGCCGGCATCAAAGAGCTGTTGACCTCAGCGGATATGCAAGTAGACGGCAGCCTGCTCGATTTGGCGCGGTTTTTCTCGCTGCTGGACAAGCCAGATCAAGTGTTCCCCATCGTTACCGGCAAGCGATGACTAACCCTTAATAGGCGCTGGTCTTAGCGGCCGTATGAGCGGCATAAAAACGCTACCATCGCCCACGTACTTTTATCGCCGCGCTGCTATCGAGCAAACACCGAGGCGGGCGGGTGAACCTAAGATGCAGTTCAACCGCTTCGCCGCACGTGCTAAATGCCTCAGCTGCTCCCAGGGGTCATCCTATGAATTGCCGTAGTTCTCGAGCATTGTTCAGCCTATTCGCCGCCACGGCGTTCAGCAGCAGCGCGCTGGCTGAGCAGGTTAAGGTCGCGGTGGCGGCTAACTTTACTGCGCCGTTTCAGGCGATTGCGGCCGAGTTTGAGCGGGATACTGGGCATAGCGTACTCGCAGCTTTCGGGGCCACCGGGCAGTTTTATGCGCAGATTCACAACGGTGCGCCGTTCGAGGTGTTTCTCAGTGCCGATGCCAGCACCCCGGCAAAGCTCGACAGCGAAGGCTTGGGCGTCAACGGTTCGCGTTTTACTTATGCGGTCGGCAGCCTGGTGTTGTGGTCGGCTACAGCGGGCTATATCGATGGCACTGATGCCGTGCTCAAGGCCAATCAGTTCAAGCATTTAGCGCTGGCCAACCCTAAGACGGCGCCCTATGGGCTGGCGGCCAGCGAGGTGCTAGCAACGTTGGGATTGCGCGCGGCCTTACAGGGTAAGTTGGTCGAGGGGCAGAGCATTACCCAGGCGCATCAGTTTGTGGCCACTGGTAACGCTGAGTTGGGCTTTGTTGCATTGTCGCAAGTGTTCAAGGATGGTCAGCTCAGCAGTGGTTCGGCCTGGCGGGTGCCAGCCGAGTTGCATACGCCGATCAAGCAGGATGCGTTGGTTCTGAAGAAAGGCGAGCATAATCCAGCCGCCGCCGCGCTCATCCTGTACCTGAAAGGCTCGAAAGCGGCG
>JAGGNC010000127.1 GCA_017886405.1 Pseudomonas sp.
AGCGTGTGGCGCTTGCCTGCTAAGGTCTTAAGACACCTTGCAATGCAGCGTACGGCAGCTACTACCAATGTCTAGCTGTCGGCTTGTGCTGACCTGCTGCTAGTTTGGTGGTGTACGAGAATAACAATAACCGGAGGAGTTTATGACTTCTGAACAAGCAAACGCTGCAGCTTACTGGAAGGCCAATGTTCGGCTGATCACCTGGAGCCTGGTTGTCTGGGCGCTGGTGTCTTACGGCTTTGCCATCCTGCTTCGACCCCTGCTGGCAGGTATCGCTGTCGGCGGCACCGACCTTGGATTCTGGTTCGCCCAGCAAGGTTCGATTATCACCTTTGTCGGGATCATTTTCTTTTACGCCTGGAGAATGAACAAACTCGATAAACAATTCGGTGTTGAGGAATAAGCCATGAGCCAGTTTGTAATCAACATGCTGTTTGTGGGCGCCTCCTTCGCGCTCTACTTCGGCATCGCTATCTGGGCACGCGCCGGCTCGACCAAGGAGTTCTACGTCGCGGGCGGGGGGGTTCACCCCGTGACCAACGGCATGGCCACTGCAGCCGACTGGATGTCTGCGGCGTCTTTTATTTCCATGGCGGGCCTGATCGCCGCCGGTGGTTATGCCAACTCAACCTTCCTCATGGGCTGGACCGGCGGCTATGTGCTGCTGGCCATGTTGCTAGCGCCTTACCTGCGTAAGTTCGGTAAGTTCACCGTGCCAGATTTTATCGGCGATCGCTTCTACAGCAACGGCGCACGCCTGGCTGCAGTGGTTTGCTTGATCATCATCTGTGTGACCTATGTAATCGGTCAGATGGCCGGTGCTGGCGTGGCCTTCTCGCGCTTCCTTGAAGTGAGCAACTCGACCGGTATCTGGATCGCGGCTGGCGTGGTGTTCTGCTACGCGGTGTTCGGCGGCATGAAGGGCATTACCTACACCCAGGTGGCGCAGTACGTGGTGCTGATCATTGCCTACACCATTCCGGCGGTGTTCATCTCCCTGCAACTGACCGGCAATCCGATCCCGATGTTCGGCATGTTCAGCGAGCACACCGAGTCAGGTTTACCGCTGCTGCAGAAGCTCAATGAAGTGGTTATGGAGTTGGGCTTCACCTCTTACACCGGGGATATCAGCAGCAAGCTGAATATGGTGCTGTTCACCCTGTCGCTGATGATTGGTACGGCGGGTCTGCCGCACGTAATCATTCGCTTTTTCACCGTACCGAAAGTGGCTGACGCACGTTGGTCTGCTGGTTGGACGCTGATCTTTATCTCCCTGCTGTATCTCACTGCGCCTGCCGTGGCGTCCATGGCTCGCCTAAACCTGCTGACCACTATTTATCCTCAGGGTGCTGAAGCGCCAGCGCTGGCCTATGAAGAGCGTCCGGAGTGGGTCAAGAATTGGGAAACCACCGGTTTGATCAAGTGGGAAGACAAGAACAGCGACGGCCGTATCCAGCTGTATAACGACGCTGCTCCAGCCTTTACCCCGACGGCTGAAGCGCTTGGCTGGAAAGGCAACGAGCTGGTGGTTAACAACGACATTCTGGTACTGGCTAACCCGGAAATTGCCAACCTGCCGAGCTGGGTCATTGGCCTGATTGCTGCGGGTGCGATTGCGGCGGCATTGTCGACGGCGGCGGGTTTGTTGCTGGCGATCTCGTCGGCGATTAGTCATGACCTGATCAAGAATATGATCAATCCGAAAATCAGTGAGAAGGGGGAAATGCGCGCTGCGCGAATCTCCATGGCGGTGGCGATCCTGTTGGCCACGTGGCTGGGGCTCAATCCGCCAGGCTTTGCCGCGCAGGTGGTGGCGCTGGCCTTCGGTATCGCTGCGGCCACGTTGTTCCCGGCGTTGATGATGGGGATCTTCTCCAAGCGGGTAAACGACAAGGGCGCCATTGCCGGCATGCTGGTCGGTCTGGTGTTCACCGTCGTCTACATCTTCCTGTACTTGGGCTGGTTCTTTATTCCGGGCACGGCGACTTTCGCCAACACCCCGGATAACTGGATGTTCGGCATCTCGCCGCTGTCCATCGGTACTGTGGGTGCGCTGATCAACTTCGCGGTCGCCTACTCCGTGTCGCTGGCAACGGCTGCGCCGCCCCAGGAAATTCAAGACCTGGTCGAAAGCGTACGGACTCCCAAAGGTGCTGGTGGCGCGTTGAGCCACTGAGCATAATCAAGCCTGATCATGCTGATCAGGGTCTTATCAGCGGGCCTCTTTACGAGGCCCGTTTTATTTCGGGAGTGGATTAATGTTGTGGACAATACTCGCCATCGTAATTGCGGGGCTGGGGGCGGCTGGTATCGCCATGCTGCTGCGCAAGCTGTCGGGCAACCGCTTACCGAAGTGGATCATCCCGGCGTTGGGCGGCCTGGGTATGCTCAGCTATCAGATTTACTACGAGTACTCCTGGTTTGAGCATCAGCTGCAACGCCAGCCGGCCGAATCCGTGCTGGTGGCCAGTGAAACCGGCGAGGTGTTCTGGCGCCCCTGGACCTTCTTTTGGCCGATGACCACCGCGTTTACCGTACTCGACAGCAAAAGCCTGCTGCGTGAAGACGCCTCGGCTAGCAACGTCGTGGCCTTCAACCTGTATCGCTTTGAAAAGCAGCACGTTGATCGGGTCAGCCATCAGCCGCATTTGCTCAATTGCAGCACCGCCGAATTGCTGCCGCTGGATGCGCAGAAGAAACCGCTGCTGCAGCAGATGAAGCGCATCGAGCGCACTGATACGCTCTACCAGCGTGCCTGTTCCTGAGCCGTTATTCATCACCGGTTAGCCCCGGCCGGTGCCACCTGCGTTGCCGTGCAACGCGGGTTTATTGATCCGGGGTGTGCGGCGTTATTAGAGCGAGTGAGCCAGCTGGCGGCGCCGGCTATTGAGCTGATGCAGCAGCCTTGGCAGGCTATCAAGGCCCTGCTGGCGTGCCTTGCTGAGTAGGATCAGCGCCAGTTCGGCGGTGACCAGCGCGTCGGCGCTGGCATGATGGCGCTGCTGTACCTGCAAGCCGAAGTGCTGGCTCCAGCCGTCGAGACCGGCATTGCCCACGTTGGCCTTGGGGCAAAGCAGCGGGGCAATTTCTGCGACATCAATAAACGTATGCTGCAAGCGCAAACCCAGGCTCTGTTTGAGTGCGCGCGCCAGCATGCGTTGGTCAAATTCGGCATGAAAGGCCAGCAATGGGCTGTCGCCGACGAACTCCATAAAGTCCAGCAGCGCCTCAGCAGGCGCTTCGCCCATGGCGATTGCGCTAGGTGCAATGCCGTGGATAAGGGTGCTGGCGCTGGCCTGGTGCCCCTCGCGTTGCAGGGTGCATTCAAATTGCTGGCTGAGGTCGATGGCCGAGTTGTCGATCACCACCGCACCGATCGACAGCACCAGATCGCGGCGCATGTTCAGACCGCTGGTTTCCAGATCAACAACGACGAAACGCTGCTGTTGCAGCGTACGTTCATCGAGCACAGTGGCGGTGGCCAGGTTTTCGCTGCGCTGCAGTTGCGCGTGAGTGAGTAGCGGTTTGCGCCCGTTCAGCCAGGTGAAGGGCCTCACAGCTGATACCTCACAGACAGGCTGCTTTGCAGGCGCTGGGCCTGACGAAAAGACTCACGCAGGATGCGTCTATCCAGATGATTGAGCTGGTCGGGATCGACCCGGTTGGAATAGGGCTGGTCGTTACGGGCCTGCATCTGATGCTGCTGCATGCGCGCTTGTTGGATGTAATGGTAGGCCTCTTCATAAGCGGCGCCATCCTGCGCCTCGATGACGCCCTGGTTGATCAGCGCGCGCAGGCGCTCCAGGGTGTTACAGGTCTCGATGCCATGGGCCAGCGCCAGTAGGCGTGCGCCGTCAACGAAGGGCGTGAGGCCTTGTACCTTGAGGTCTAGGGTGTCTTTCTCGGCCCCTTTGCGTGCCACTACAAAATCGCGAAACACACCTACCGGTGGGCGTTGGCGCAGGGCGTTCTCAGCCATCATGCGTTGGAATACCGTATTGCTCGCCACCTGTTTAAGCAGGTTATGGCGCAGTTGCTCGCAGCCCTGCGGGTCGCCCCATACGGTACGTAGATCAAAGTAAATGCTGGAAGCCAGCAGGTTTTCTGGGGTGGTGGCGTGCACAAAGGCGTCAAAGCGCTTACTCCACTCCTGGCGCGACAGGCACAGCTCAGGGTTGCCGGCCATGATGTTGCCTTTGCACAAAGTGAAGCCGCATTGCGCCAAGCGTTGATTGATTGCCTGGGCCAGGGGCAACAGGCGGCCCCGAATGGCGGCAGCCTCTGCCGCGTCAGTAGCCTCGAACAGAATGCCGTTGTCTTGGTCGGTGAGCAGGGTCTGCTCGCCGCGTCCTTCACTGCCGAACACCAGCCAGGTGAAGGGGATGCCTGGGTCCCCTAAGTCCTCCAGCGTCAGTTCGATCACCCGGCATACCGTGTGGTCGTTGAGCAGGGTAATCAGTTGGGTGATCTGGGTGGAGCTGGCGCCGTGCGCGAGCATGCTGTCGACCAGTTGGCGCACGTCACTGCGCAGCGCAGCCAGGGTTTCGACGCGCCCGGCATGGCGAATGGTGCGCGCCAGATGCACCAGATCAACTCGCTGCAGGCTGAACAGGTCGCGCTCGGAAATCACCCCGCAGAGTTGCTCATGTTCCACCAGGCAGACGTGGGCGATATGGCGCTCGGTCATGGCGATAGCGGCGTCGAAGGCGCTGGCGTCCGGGGGTAAGTGAAAGGGCGATTGAGTCATCAGGCAGTCGATGGGCTGGGCCAAATCAACACCGTCCGCCACCACACGTCGCAGGTCGCGCAGGGTGAAGATACCCAGCGGTTTCAGCGCGGGGTCGACAATAACGATGCTGCCGACCTGTTGCTCATGCATCAGCTTGACCGCATCACGCAGCGGCATATCAGGGGCGCAACTAATCGGGTTACGCATAGCCAACTGGCCGAGGCGCGTGTCCAACGAATACTGCGCGCCAAGGGTTTCCACCGCGCGCATCTGCACCTGTTGGTTAACTTGGTCGAGCAGGCTACTAACCCCGCGCAGGGCAAAGTCGCGCAGCGGGTTGGACAGGGTAAACAGTTTGATAAAGGCGGGCTTGTTCAGCAGCAGGCAGAAGGTGTCTTCGGCGGCCAGGTGCTCGGTGCGGGTGGCACGCTCGCCGATCAGTGCGGCGAGCGGAAAGCACTCGCCGGTGGTGATCTCGAAAGTGGTTTCTGTGCCCCGTCGCGCCGAATGTGGGCGCTCACCGTGCACGCGGCCCTGTTTAACAATAAAAAAATACTCAACCGGCCCGTCGCTGGGCTTAATGATGGTTTCACCTGCGCCGTAGAAACGCAGCTGACAGTTCTCCACCAGATAGGCCAGGTGGGCCGTGTCCATCTGATTGAATGGCGGAAATTTCTGCAGGAATTCCATGGTGCCACGGATATTCTGCAGCACCGCTGTTTTACCTGCTTGGGTGAAAGCGTCTGCCGTGTTCATATGCAGCCTCAAATTCACGGGGTGTTTATGGTCGGCCGCGATATGCCGGCTGCCCATTGGACGTAAGTCTAGGTGTCGCCAGCAAGAGGCGGCGCGCGCAGTTCGGTGATTTTTCAACGGCCTGCTAAAGTTGTTTTCACCCCTGATGGAGACGTGCATGCGTGTTGTGATTTGGCTCGCGTTGTTGTGCAGTGCCGCGGCTTATGCCGAAGACCCGCTGGATGCTGCCTTGGCCGAGTTGCAGCCCAGTTCATTAACTATTGGCGAACAGCGTGCCGAGTTGGCTTGGTTTGTTGAGGCCAGCAAACCTTTTCAGGGTGTGCAGGTGCGGGTAATCGCCGAGCGCATCGCGACCCATCGGTATGAAGCCAATGTGCTGGCGCCTTTGTTTAGCCAGCTCACCGGCATCACGGTGATCCACGAAATCAGCGGCGAAGACGACGTGGTCAACAAGCTGCG
The DNA here is from genome assembly GCA_017886405.1 of Pseudomonas sp. Lineage (GTDB taxonomy): Bacteria > Pseudomonadota > Gammaproteobacteria > Pseudomonadales > Pseudomonadaceae > Aquipseudomonas. Next base: position 5,945 of record JAGGNC010000127.1, read on the forward strand.
CACCCAGCAGGAAACCGGTTTGCGGCTGTATGACGCCTATGTCAGCGACAGTGATCTGCTCGGCCAGCACTTTCGTGACAACCAGGTGTTGGTGCTGTCCGATTTTATGGCTGGGGAGGGCGCCAGCGTCACCCTGCCGACCCTCGACCTCCAGGACTTTATCGGCCTGCCCTTCGTCACCGCACCGGACGGCAAGCTCTATCAACTGCCCGATCAGCAGTTCGCCAACCTCTATTGGTATCGCCAAGACTGGTTCGCTCGGCCGCAATTGCGCCAAGCCTTTCGCCAGCGTTATGGCTACGAGTTGGATGTGCCGCAGAACTGGTCAGCCTACGAAGATATCGCCGCGTTCTTTAGTGAGCAGGTTAAGGAGCTAGACGGCCAACGCGTTTATGGTCACATGGATTACGGTGGCTTCGACCCCTCGCTGGGTTGGCGCTTGTCGGATGCTTGGCTGGGCATGGCCGGCGTCGGCGACAAAGGCCTGCCCAACGGACTGCCGGTCGACGACTGGGGGATCCGGGTGGAGAACTGCCGCCCGGTGGGTGCCAGCATGGCGCGCGGCGGTGCCTTGGACAGCCCGGCAGCGGTTTACGCGCTGCAGCAGTACATCGACTGGCTGCAGCGTTACGCCCCGGCTGATGCACAGCAGATGAGTTTCAACCAGGCCGGCACTGTCGCGGCGCAAGGCCATATTGCCCAGCAGATTTTCTGGTACACCGCGTTCACCGCCGATTACACCCAGGCGGGCAGTGCGATGGTGGACGCCGAGGGTAAGCCGAAATGGCGAGTCGCACCTTCGCCACGTGGTGCCTATTGGCAGGACGGCATGAAGTCCGGCTATCAAGATGTCGGCGCCTGGACCCTGCTCAAAGCCACGCCCTTGCGTCAGCGTCAGGCCGCTTGGCTGTATGCGCAGTTCGTGGTGGCAAAGAGTGTGTCGCTGCGTAAGACCTTGGTAGGCCTGACGCCGATTCGGCGCTCTGATATTGAATCCTCAGCCTTGCTTGCCGCTGCGCCTGGGCTAGGCGGGCTGATTGAGTTCTACCGCAGCCCCGCGGCCCAGCGTTGGACGCCGACCGGGGCTAACGTTCCGGACTACAGCGGCATGGCCAGCCTGTGGTGGCGCCAGCTACACCCGGCGGTGGCCGGTAAGCTCAGCGCCGCGCAAGCCCTGCACAACCTGGCCAAGGTTTTTGATCAACACCTGCAACAGGTCGGCCAGCGCCAGCAGCACCCTTGCGCGCCAAAGCTGAACCCCACGCGAGCGCCCATTGATTGGCTAAAGCAGGCCGGCGCGCCCTGGCCGGCGCTGACCGATGAGCGACCCCCAGGCCGGACTTTGCCGTATGAGGAGGCCCTGCGTGCGTGGGATTAGCCTCTTGCTTTTACTGCTAGGTCTGCCACTGCCGCTCCAGGCCGAGGTGCAACTGTTCGCCTGGGCGCGCCCGCCTCTGATTCAGCCAACGGCCGATGGCCAGGCGGTGGGCCTGGTAGCCGAATTGGCCCATGAGCTGTTCCGCCGCGCCAAAACGCCTTACCAGCTGCGCTTTATGCCGTTGCAGCGGGCGTTGCACCAGGTACAGTTGCAGCCCAATAGTTGTGCATTGCTGGTGGAACGCCAGCAAGAGCGCGAGCCTCGTTATGTGTGGATAGGCCCGGTGTTGATCTCGCGTCTTGGCCTTTATGCCCTCGCCGCTGACGATCTGCAGCTATTGAGCCTGGAACAGGCGCGCGGCTTGAGCATCCTCAGCCACCAAGGCTCTGGGGTTGGCGAGTACCTGCAAGCCATCGGGCTCGACGTGCAGTACTCCAATAAAGAGTCGCTCAACCTACATATGCTGCAGCGCCAACGCGCCCGCCTGTGGGCCACCAGTTCCGCGGTGGTGAGCGCTCTGCAGGTCGAGCCCGCGCCACGTGAGGTCTTGCCTTTTTTGACGCTGATGGAGGACATCGCCTGCCATCCCCAGCTTGACCCGGCGCTATTGCAGCGCTTGCAGGTGGAGTTGCAGCAGATGTATGTCGAGGGCTGGGTGCAGGCGTTGTATCGAAGTTATGGCATGCAGTTGGAATGACCGCGCGTGTTCAATTCGAGCTACAAAACGTTGGCGATCCAGCGCGATAAAGTATCGCCAGATGCACTATGCCCCGGCTATAAAAAACCGCCCCGGAGGGCGGTTTTTTTATTACGGCGCCGCGTTACAGGCCGTTGGCGGCCTTGAACTCGCGGCGGCGGCGGTGCAGAACGGGCTCGGTATAGCCGTTCGGCTGCTTGGTACCTTCGACTACCAGTTCCAGGGCAGCCTGGAAGGCGATGTTGCTGTCGAAGTTCGGCGCTAGCGGACGGTACAGTGGGTCGCTGGCGTTCTGACGATCGACGACCGGCGCCATGCGCTTGAGGCTGGCGACGATCTGCTCTTCAGTGGCGATGCCATGACGCAGCCAGTTGGCCAACAGTTGGCTGGAAATCCGCAGGGTGGCGCGGTCTTCCATCAGGCCGATGTCATTGATGTCCGGCACCTTGGAACAGCCGACGCCATGGTCAATCCAGCGCACCACGTAACCGAGGATGCCCTGGGAGTTGTTGTCCAGTTCGTTCTGGACTTCTTCAGGCGTCCAGTTGGTGTCCTTGGCCAGTGGGATGGTCAGGATATCGTCGATGGAGGCGCGCTCGCGTTTAGCCAGTTCGGCCTGACGGGCGAACACGTCAACCTTGTGGTAATGCATGGCGTGCAACGCGGCGGCGGTCGGCGACGGTACCCAGGCGGTGTTGGCGCCGGCCAGTGGGTGAGCGATCTTCTGCTCAACCATCGCAGCCATCAGGTCGGGCATGGCCCACATGCCTTTACCAATCTGCGCGCGACCCTGCAGGCCGGTGGCCAGGCCGACATCGACGTTGTTGTTCTCGTAAGCGCCGATCCACGTCTCGCTTTTCATGGCCGCTTTACGCACGACGGCGCCAGCCTCCATGGAGGTGTGGATTTCGTCGCCGGTGCGGTCGAGGAAGCCGGTATTGATAAACACCACGCGCTCGCTGGCCGCTTTGATGCACGCTTTAAGGTTGACGGTGGTACGGCGTTCTTCGTCCATGATGCCGACTTTCAAGGTATTGCGCGGCAGGCTGAGAACGCCTTCAACGCGGCCGAAAATCTCGCTGGTGAACGCCACTTCCTCTGGGCCGTGCATTTTCGGTTTAACAATGTAGACCGAGCCGGTGCGAGTGTTCTTGCGGCTGGTATTGCCATTCAGGTTGTGCACCGCGCATAGGCTGGTGAACAGCGCATCTTGGATACCTTCCGGTACCTCATTGCCAGCGGCGTCGAGGATGGCGGGGTTGGTCATCAGGTGGCCGACGTTACGCACGAACAGCAGGCTGCGCCCATGCAGGGTCAGCTCGCTACCGTCAGGCTGGGTGTAAACGCGGTCTGGATTCATGGTGCGGGTGAAGGTCTGGCCGCCTTTGGCGACGTCTTCAGCCAGGTCGCCTTTCATCAGGCCGAGCCAATTTTTGTAGATCACCACTTTGTCGTCAGCATCGACGGCAGCCACGGAGTCTTCGCAGTCCATGATGGTGGTCAGCGCCGCTTCCATCAGCACGTCTTTCACGCCGGCGGCGTCGGTCTGGCCGACTGGGGTGCTGGCATCAATCTGGATTTCGAAATGCAGGCCGTTGTGCTTGAGCAGCACGGCGAGTGGCGCATCGCTTGCACCCTGGAAACCGACCAGTTGCGCGTCGTCACGCAGGCCGCTGTTGCTGCCGCCTTTGAGTGCGACGATCAGCTTGCCGTCGACGATCTTGTAGCCGGTGGAGTCGACGTGGGAGCCAGCAGCCAGCGGCGCGGCATCGTCGAGGAAGGCGCGGGCGAAGGCGATGACCTTGTCACCGCGAACCTTGTTGTAGCCACGGCCTTTCTCGGCGCCGCCTTCTTCGCTGATGACATCGGTGCCGTACAGGGCGTCGTAAAGCGAGCCCCAGCGTGCGTTGGATGCATTCAGGGCGAAGCGTGCGTTCATCACCGGCACAACCAGCTGTGGACCCGCCAGGCGCGCGATCTCTTCGTCGACGTTCTGGGTGGTGGCCTGGAAGTCAGCCGGCTCTGGTAGCAGGTAGCCGATTTCTTGCAGGAAAGCCTTGTACGCGACAGCGTCATGGGCCTGGCCTGCGCGGGCCTGGTGCCAGGCGTCGATCTGCGCCTGAATGTCGTCGCGCTTGGCGAGCAGGGCACGGTTTTTCGGCGCCAGGTCGTTGATGACCGCTTCGGCACCCGCCCAGAATGTATCGGCCGCAATGCCGGTACCGGGGATGGCTTCGTTGTTGACGAAGTCAAACAGCACTTTGGCAACCTGCAGGCTGCCTACTTGAACGCGTTCAGTCATCACTTGCCTCACTCTGCTCAGCTCACTCAATAACCGCGATAGCCGCGTCGGACATGGGGAATACGTCATGTCGTCCGAGGCGCGGCATACTACATCAAGATCGGGGGGAAATCAGCGGGTGCGCACCGCTCTGTGACCAAGAGGCCCATTGCAGTCACTTTATATGGCTTGTTGCCGCTATTGAGTGCTCAGCGCGTTGCCTGTGAGTTAAAGAGACGTTACGCAGTTGGCTGCGCGGTTTATTGGAGGCTGCGTTTAACGGCTCACCTATATTTATGGAGGGTGATTCACATGCACATACAGAAAGCTGCCTGGGCGGATCTGGATGATCTGACCGAATTATTGGGTGCTTATTTGCAATTTTATGAGGTGCCCAAGCCTCTGGCGCAGGTGCAGGCGTTTCTCTGCGCCCGCCTGCACGCGGCCGATTCGACCATCCTACTGGCCCGTGATGAAGGCGGTGGCGCACTGGGGTTTGTTCAGCTGTATGCGATTTTCTCCTCGCTGGCGTTGCGCCCAGCGTGGTTGTTAAGTGATCTGTATGTAAACGAGCAAGCTCGCAGGCAAGGTGTTGGCGAGGCCCTGATGAATGCCGCGCGCGCTCATGCTGAGGCCACCGGCGCCTGCGGTTTGCAGTTGGAGACGGCAAAGAGCAATCTGCCAGGACAAGCCCTCTACGAGCGCCTGGGGTATGTGCGCGATGAGGTGTTCTTTACCTATTGGCTGGGCGTGAACTGAACAACCGCTGAACAAGGAGCAAAGCATGGATCATCTGGTACTTACGGTTATCGCTAAAGACCAGCCTGGGCTGGTTGAGTGTGTTGCCCGCTGCATCAGCGAGCATGGTGGCAACTGGCTGGAAAGTCGCATGTCGCGCATGGCCGGGCAGTTCGCCGGTATTCTGCGGGTGGATGTGCCGCTAAATGCTCACGCGGGGTTGCTCGCTGCGCTGGAGGCCTTGCAGGCCCAAGGTATTCGCGTGCAAGTCGCCGCTGGTGGGGCTGCTCCGGAAGCTGTCTGCAAGGCGATTCGTTTGGAATTGGTCGGCAATGACCGTCCTGGGATCGTGCGTGACATCACCCGTTTGCTTAGTAGTCATGGGGTCAATCTAGAAAGCCTGAGTACCGAAGTGGTGCCGGCGCCCATGAGTGGCGAGCTACTGTTCCAAGCCCAAGCGTTGCTGGGCGTGCCGCAGAGTCTGCCCCTGGAGCAGCTGCAGGCGCATCTGGAAACCCTGGCCGATGACCTGATGGTGGAGCTCAAGCTGCAGGTCGAGGAGTAACGCCGAGGGTTATCCACGCTTCATTTGATTGCCCTGTGCGCCGCGTAAGGCGCCCCGGCGTGCGGCCGCTAGTGCTTCGGGGTTTTATAAACAGGCTGGCGTTTACGCAGGGTCAACCAGGCATCGACGCTGTAAATCGCCAATCCGGCCCAGATGCAGCTAAAGGCCAGCAGCGTGCTCGGGTCGAAGTGCTCACCAAACAAGAATATCGCCTGCAACATCACCAGAGTCGGGGCCAGGTACTGCAGAAACCCGAGGGTGGTGTAGGGCAGGTGTCGGGCCGCAGCGTTAAAGCACACCAGCGGCACCAGGGTGATTGGCCCCGCAGCGATTAGCCATAGCGCTTGTGGGGTGCTCCAGAACTCAGTTTGCGTACTGATCGCTGTCGGGTTCAGGAGCAACCAGCCGAGTGCCAGGGGCAACAGCAGCCAGGTTTCCACTACCAGGCCTGGCAGTGCCGCAACGGGCGCCTGTTTGCGGATCAGCCCGTAGAAGCCAAAAGACAGGGCCAACACCAGTGATACCCAGGGAATGCTGCCAACCTGCCACAGCTGTTGCAGCACACCCAGCGCTGCCAGCGCCACGGCCAGCCACTGCAGGCGGCGCAACCGTTCGCCAAGAATCAGCATGCCCAGTAGCACATTGACCAGCGGGTTGATGTAGTAGCCCAGGCTGGCTTCGAGCATGCGACCTTCATTGACTGCCCACACATACACCAGCCAGTTGCTGGCGATCAGCAGGCCGCTGAGGCCCAGTACGGCAAAGCGCTTGGGGTTGGCTAGCAACTCACGCAGCCAGCCGGGGTGCTTCCACACCAGCAACAGCAAGGCACCGAACACGGCCGACCAGAGCGCTCGATGGACGATGATTTCCAGCGCCGGTACGCTTTGCATGGCTTTGAAGTAGAGCGGAAACAGACCCCAGATGATGTAGGCGGTCAGGCCCAGAATGTACCCGCGACGCGGGTTGACGGTGGTCATGCAGGGTCCTTGCTCAGGCGGCTAACTAAAGACCTGCGATTCTAATTGGCGCGGTGCTGGCTTGTCTGGATAGACAGGATTTTCTTCAGTGCCAAATGCCACTTGGCTGTAACAAAGACGTTACGACAAGGCGGCCAACTGTTCTGTTTATTGCGGTCTTGCGGCGTTGCCCGAATAAGCCTTGGTGCACTCCGGGCAACGCTGGGCGCGTTAGAACAACTTAAGTGGCTCTTCATTCAGCGCGGACAGTTGTTCGCGCAGGATCAGGATCTGATCGCCCCAGTAACGCTCGCTGCCGAACCAAGGGAAGCTCATGGGGAAGGCAGGGTCGTCCCAGCGCCGCGCGAGCCAAGCGCTGTAGTGCATCAGGCGCAGCGAGCGCAGGCCTTCTATCAAGGGCAGTTCGCGCGGGTTGAAGTCGTGGAACTCCTGATAACCATCCATCAGTTCAGAGAGTTGGCCGAGGCGCTCGTGGCGTTCGCCGGCCAGCATCATCCATAAATCCTGGACTGCTGGGCCCATGCGGCAGTCGTCGAGATCGACCATATGGAAGGTCTCGTCGCGGCACAGCAGGTTGCCGGGGTGGCAGTCGCCATGCAGACGAATAGCTTGCACCGGATTGGCAGCGAACAACGCATCCAGCCGCTTGAGCACATCGCGCGCGACCGACTCGTAAGCCGGCAGCAGGCTGCGCGGAATAAAGTTGCCTTCGAGCAGGGTGGCCAGCGAGGCGTGACCAAAGTTACTGACCTGCAAGGCTTCGCGGTGCGCGAAGGGCTTGAGTGAGCCGACTGCATGCAGGCGCCCAAGCAACTGGCCGAGGCGATACAGCTGGTCAAGGTTGCCAGGCTCCGGCGCCCGGCCGCCACGGCGCGGGAACAGGGCGAAACGAAAACCGGCGTACTCGAACAGGGTTTCACCATCGCGTGCCAGCGGAGCAACTACCGGCACCTCACACTCAGCCAATTCGAAGGTGAAGCTGTGTTCTTCGCGAATTGCTGCATCGGTCCAGCGATCTGGGCGATAGAACTTGGCGATTAGCGGCGTCTCATCTTCGATGCCCACTTGGTAGACGCGGTTTTCATAGCTGTTGAGTGCCAGCACGCGGGCGTCGCTTAGGTAGCCGATGCTCTCCACGGCATCCAGCACCAGGTCGGGTGTGAGTGCGGCGAATGGATGGGACATGGGCGACTCCGGTCAGTGGGCCGCCGAGTGTAGCGCTTCTGCTCGACCTGGCGGTGTTTGACCGTTGCACAGGATGGCGT
>JAGGNC010000167.1 GCA_017886405.1 Pseudomonas sp.
TGGCCAGGTTATCTGCGGTTGACACACCGGCGGGCGCCGCGCTGGCTAGTGGCTCGGCAGGCTGACAATCGACCCTCAGCGAGGCGCACGATGCGCCTCGCTGAGGGTTGGCTTTCATTGCAACGCCCCTATAAGGTTTTTTGATCACGAATACACAAGCGCTTAAGGATGTTTGATCATGAATGCACAAGCGCTTACAGATGGCGAGTTTCAGCAGTTCCAGGCCTGGCTGTATCGCGCCGCCGGCATCAACCTCACGCCGGCGAAAAAGGCGCTACTTGCCGGGCGCCTGTTCAAGCGCCTGAAACACCATCAACTGCACAGCTACGGCGATTATTTCCAGTTGATCATGGGCCATGGGAGCGCTGCAGAATTGCAGATTGCCCTGGATCTGCTCACCACCAACGAAACCTATTTTTTCCGCGAGCCCAAACATTTCGACTTCCTGCGCGAGCACGTATTGCCCAAGGTCAAACCGGGCAGAACTTTGCGTCTGTGGAGCGCCGCCAGCTCCTCCGGTGAGGAGGCCTATAGCCTGGCCATGACCCTGGCCGATGGCCTTGGCACGACCCCCTGGGAAATCATCGGATCGGACATCAGCACTAAGGTGCTGGCTAAAGCCCGCAGCGGTCACTACCCCATGGAGCGTGCGCACAGCATCCCTCAGCCGCTACTGGTCAAGCATTGCCTGAAGGGCACGGGCAGCCAGGAAGGCACTTTTCTGCTCGAGCGCAGCCTGCGCAGCCGGGTGCACTTTATGCCGATCAATCTCAACGAAGCGCTGCCCAATATCGGCGAGTTCGAGGTGATTTTCTTGCGTAACGTAATGATTTATTTCGATCAGCAAACCAAGCAACAGGTGGTCGCGCGCATGCTGCCACTGCTCAAGCCTGGCGGCTATTTCATCATCAGCCATTCGGAAAGCCTGAACGGCGTCAGCGATGCCCTGGAAATGATCAAACCCTCGATTTACCGCAAGCCATGAATAAGCCCATCGCCGGCACAGAGGTTCTCTTACAGCCCGGGGAGTTCTATTTCGGCGGTGCTGCCACACGTATTCGTACCCTGTTGGGTTCCTGCGTTGCCATCACCATGTGGCACCCGGCGCGCAAGATTGGCGGCATGTGTCACTACATGCTGCCGAGCCGGCAGACGCCAAGCAGGCCGCTCGACGGCAAATATGCCGACGAGGCCATGGCGCTTTTTATGCTGGAGGTGGCCCGCCACCACACACGCCCAGAGGAATACCAGGTCAAGCTGTTCGGGGGCGGCACTATGTTCCCAGGCTACAGCGAGAAAACCAATATCGCCCTGAGCAATGTCAGAGCCGCCCGCAGGCTGGTAAAGCAGCACCATCTGCGGCTGCGCGCCGAGGATTTAGGCCGCAACGGCCACCGCAATGTGATCTTCGATATCAGTAGCGGCCATGTCTGGGTCCGCCATCAAAAATTAAGCGAGAGCTAAAGCGCCTATGAAGAAAATCAAGGTTCTACTGGTCGACGACTCCGCCGTGGTGCGCCAGGTAGTGCTGGCGCTGCTGGAGCGCGAACCGGATATTCAGGTAATAGGCGCCGCATCCGACCCCCTCTTCGCCATGGACAAAATGGCCAAGGAGTGGCCGGACGTGATAGTGCTGGACGTGGAAATGCCGCGCATGGACGGCATCACTTTCCTGAAGAAAATCATGGCCGAGCGGCCGACCCCGGTGGTGATCTGCTCCTCGCTCACGGAAAAAGGCGCGGAAACCACGCTGCAGGCGCTGGCAGCCGGGGCAGTGGAAATCATCACCAAGCCCAAGGTTGGTCTGAAAAATTTCCTGGAAGAATCCGCCGCCGAGCTGGTGGGTGCGATCAGGGCCGCCGCGCAGGCCAATGTCAAACATCTGGTCAGGCGCGCCGGAGCGCTTGCGCCGGTGGCCAGCAAACTGAATGCCGACGCCATTCTGCCGCCCTCCAGCGGCCAGGCCATGGCGCAAACCACCGAGCGGATTGTCGCCATCGGCACCTCCACCGGTGGCACCCAGGCACTGGAACTGGTGCTGACCGCGCTGCCGCGCGTTTCCCCGGGCATCGTGATCGTGCAGCACATGCCGGAAAAATTCACCGCCTCATTCGCCGCACGCTTGAACGGGCTGTCGCAGATAGAGGTGCGCGAAGCCAAGAACAATGACCGGGTGATTCCCGGCCTGGCCCTTATCGCCCCCGGCGGCAAGCACATGCTGCTCAAGCGCAGCGGAGCCTACTACCACGTTGAGGTCGTGGATGGCCCACTGGTCAATCGCCATCGCCCCTCCGTGGATGTGCTCTTTCGTTCGGTGGCCAAGTTCGCCGGGAAAAATGCTGCCGGCATCATCATGACCGGCATGGGCGATGACGGCGCCCGTGGTTTGAAGGAGATGCAAGCGGCCGGGGCTCGAACCTTTGCCCAGGACGAGGCGAGTTGCGTGGTGTTCGGTATGCCGAAAGAAGCCATCAAGCTGGGTGGCGTGGATCAGGTCATCGCCTTGGGCGACATCCCCAGAGTGATCATGAACGGGCGATAGAGGTGGCAAGCATGATGAGCGCGAATAGGCTTCCCCAGCATGCACGGGTTGTGGCGCGACAGTGAGCGGCAGGCCAGTTGATCGCCGAGGTGGATTACTCAATGGGCATCGCTGACATTCTGCATGCCGGATAGCCTTGGTAAATGGCGCCAGTCAGAAATTGCACCTGCGCATCCTGCTGGGAAGTGCGCTGGATATTGCCCGCAGTTCAACTTTAGTGTGGTGGCCGAGGGCGTGGAAACATGCGAAGACGGGTTGCTGTTACGCACACTGCAATGCGCTGTAGCGCAGGGCTACTTCATCTTCAAGCCAATGCCGGCAGGGGGCATTGTTGACGTGGTGGCGGGCCAGTCGAGTGCGCCTGCAGGGGGTTGTAAAGCATCCCGCTGCAGGCCGGTGTGGCAGGTTTGCGGCGGCTACTCGGCTTGGCCTCTAACGGTTTTACCGTCAACTTTGCCGTCTTTAAGCATGATCTGGTATTCCTTGCCGTCGGTTTCGACCTGGTGCAGGCGCACCAACAGGTAATCCCAGTCTTTGCCAAACCAGAGTACAGTTTTGCGGCTGCTCTTGGTTGGGTCGCGCACTCGCTCTACCTTGATAGCATCGATTAAGCCGGCTTTGGTGCGCACGCGCTCAGGGCCGAGTACGCGAAAGTCATAGGTTTCGACCTCGTCGCCGTCGACCACGTGATAGCTCATGCTTTGTTTACCCGCGGCCACGTCGTATTGCAGTTCAAGCTGGTAGGTCGATTTGTCTTGCATGCCCTTGGTGAGTGGCAGGCGCACCGAGTCACCGCGATCGCTGCCGAGCACTTGCTTTTCAGTTCAGTCAAAATCGTGCTCAACCTTTATGCTCTTGCCAATGCCACCGCGGTTGCGGCAGTGTTGCCGGCTTCAGACAAAAACGCCAAGGTTCTCG
>JAGGNC010000134.1 GCA_017886405.1 Pseudomonas sp.
CTGGTACACGAGCGCCGCGCCTCAGGTTCCCTGCACTGACGCCAACCGGGCATTGGCTCAGCAACCAGTTGGGGCTAACCCAACCCGTCAGCGCTGCCAATTTTTTGTTATAACAACTTGATTTATAGAAAGGTTCCGATAAAGTTTCGCCCGCTGGCAAATTGCCCAGCTTCAGCTCAACTCTTTACTCAGGAACGAGTATCCATGTCTAAGAAACTAATGATGTGTGCAGCTGCACTCGGCATTGCGCTGCTCTCCGGCTGTGCCTCTGTGCCGATGGAGTCGGCAGAAAAAGACCAGGCCCTCAAGGCATTTCCCGCACCGCCTGGGAACCAGGCTGGGCTGTATATATTCCGCGACTCGATGCTCGGCACGGCCGTGAAAAAAACAGTCAAAATCAATAACGAAGTAGTCGGTGAAACTGCCATGAACACCTACTTCTATCGTGTAGTAAGCCCAGGCCCACTCGTTTTGGCCACCGAGTCCGAGTTCAGTGACAACACCATCAACCTAAATGCTGTAGCGGGTAAAAACCACTTTGTACGTCAGTCGATCAAGATGGGCGTCTTCGTAGGCGGAGCAAAGCTGCAGGAAGTATCCGAAGCAGAAGGTAAGAAGGGCGTAATGAGCACCGAGCTCGCGCGCTAACCTGCCAGACGAATATTCAGCGCAACGACTCAAGCTCGCCGCCCTCAATGCCGAGGATGGTGTAAGGCAAGTCAACGGTTGCCGCTAACGCCCTCTGCTACATGCAGATAGCCCAACTACACCGGGTTATCTGCTCTACTCCCCTCAAAACCCCTGCGCCATCAGCCTGCTGCTAATGGATTGGCGGCAATGAACGTGTTCACCACCTCTGCCAATGCCTCGCCTTGGTCTTCTTGCAAGAAGTGGCCGCCATTGACAATGGTGGTGTGGGCCTGGCCCTGCGTACCGGGGATCAACTTCTGCATCAGCTTGTCGCCCCCGGCCGTGATCGGGTCGGCGTCGCTGAAGGCAGTGAGAAATGGCTTATCCCACTTCATCAACACCGCCCAGGCAGCGCGGTTTTTATCGGCGGCGGGGTCAGTGGGCGTGATCGGCACTAGTAGGGGGAACTGCCGTGCGCCTTCTTTGTAAGACTCATCCGGATAAGGCGCGTCGTAGGCATCGATCACCGCTTGTGACAGCTCGGTGGTGGTCGCGCGGTTGATGATGCTGCCTGCGGGAAACTCGGGGACTTTCTGCGAGTAGTCCTGCCAGCTTTTAAACGCCTCGCCCGGGTTGTGATCGCCGGTGGGCAACATGGTATTAGCGGCGACGACGCGGGCAAAACGCTGCGGATTTTCTGCCACCAGACGCAGGCCAATCAGACCGCCCCAGTCCTGACAGACCAAGGTGATACGCTCAAGGCTGAGCTGGTCGAGCACGGCCTGCATCCAGTCCACATGGCGTTGGTAGGTGTAATCGCTGCGCTTGCTCGGCTTGTCGGAACGACCGAAACCAACCAAATCGGGGGCAATAACACGGTGGCCGGCCGCCACCAGAATCGGGATCATTTTGCGGTACAAATAACCCCAGGACGGCTCGCCATGCAGGAGTAACACCGGCGGCGCATCGGCAGGGCCTTCATCCAAATAATGCACGCGCAATTGCCCACCCTCGCTGTCATCAACCGCGAGGTAACGAGGGGCGAAAGCAAAGCCTGGAAGGTTTTCAAAACGGCTGTCTGGGGTACGAAGGGCGTCCATGAATGAGCCTCTACAGTGGGGTAAGGCCCAGCATGTGCCCGCGCCGGTTCGGCTTCAACCTTGTGCGTATCGTGAATGTTGCCTTATTAAAATGGCCACACGGCGTGCTTGTGCACATTGCCCGTCCGCCACAGCGGGTCGGTTTCAGCAGGTGCTAACGGCGGGCATAAACGGCCGACGGGTTACGGCGCGCCAAAGAGTGCTGTCCAGTAAATCCCGGCATCGCTTTTCGGGTCGTTGGCGTAGCCCGCGCCCAGCTCGCTGAAGTGCGGGTTCATCAGGTTGGCGCAATGGCCGGGGCTGGCCAGCCAACCGTCGACCACCTTGCTCGCGGTATCTAACCCGGCGGCGATGTTTTCGCCGACGCGCTGGCCGCTGTAGCCGGCCAGTTCGGCACGGTCGCCAGGGGTGCGGCCGTCTGGGTTCTGGTGATCGAAGAAATTACCATTGGCCATGGCTCGGCTGTGAGCTTCGGCGGTGCTGCCCAGCGTTGCATTCCAGGTCAACGGTGCGGCCGCTGCAACGGATTGGTTACCGCACTGACGCGCCGTGCGGCGGGCGACGTTGAGTTGTTCGAGCATCTTCTGCCCTTCCGCCTGCCAGTCACCCAGGCGGGCAGCCATTAGCGGCCGAGCCAGCAGAATGCGCCATTCGCGGTCCTGCTGCTTAACCCCGATATCGACAAACTGCGGGTCCAGTACGATCTTGCAGAAGCTCTCTTGCAGCACCTTCAGCGCGGTTGCCGCGTCACGCGGGCCGGACAGGCTGATGGCCTGCACATTGACCATCGGATAGCCCGCCGCACTCATCGCTTGCTGCAAGTCCTCCGAGCGCCCAACCGGCTGCACCAAGCGCGGATCAGTAGTCAGCGGTGGCAACTCGGCGGAAGCTTGATCACCGCAGCGCTGCACCTCGCTGCGGTAGTTGTTGATCAACACCACCAGCTGCACCTCATCAGCGGCTTGCGCACCGCTGGTGAAACCCAGCACCAGCGTCAGGGCGACTAACGCCCGAATAAACAACCTGCGACCCATAGAATCCCTCGATATGACGATGCAATTACGGCGTGTCGATAACAGTAATGTGTGGATATTGGCGCACCCAGTAGGCTGAAACTAGCCCTGCATGCTGAGCATTTCCAAACCCTGCTCGCGAGATTCGTGCTGACCCTACAAAACCCTACCCATAGAGCCTGCTGGCGATTGCCGTGCTAAAACGACAGCGCCCCCGCAGAAAGCTGCGGGGGCGCATGGATAAGGGTTTAGGGCAGCCAGACCAATCGGCTGGCTGTGGTCGTCATGCTATACCGCGCGCAATTGCTCCTCGGCGAGGAAGTCTTCACGCAGCAAGGCATCTTGAGTCGGAATATCAGCGCCATCATCAGCCTGCAGCGGGGTGGCGCGCTTTTGGCGCAGCTTGCCAAACAGATGCTCAAGAGCGTGGTGCATCTTCTCGATGGCACCATCAATAGACTGCTCGATAGATTCAGACTTGTGGGTAACAGAGAGCGGCTGCAAGCCTTTTGGCCGTGCTTCGATCTGGCAGCGCTTGTCATGCGCACCAGCTTTGGCACCGTTGTCGTCATGCAGGTGGACAACAATACGAGTTAATTCATCATCGAAGCGCTCCAGCTTGCTGGCAACACTGTCGCTTACCCACTCAACCAACCGGGCACTGCCTTCGATGTGGTTATCGCTGTGAACTTGGATTTGCATAAAGCTTTCCTTCT
>JAGGNC010000076.1 GCA_017886405.1 Pseudomonas sp.
CATCACCGCACGCGGTCGAGTTGTATCAGCGCAGCCAGGACGAGCAACAGCTCCAGCAGCGCCGCTCGCAAGCCCAGCAAACACTGATTGTCGCCCTCGCACGGCATCATTACGGCGACAAAGAGCCGCTGCGTGAAGCCGCTGAGCTAATCACCAAGAGCGCGTGTGAGCTGTATGACGTCAGTCGCGTCGGCATCTGGAACCTCAAAGAGCACATGCTCCAGTCAGTGGCCTTCTATCAGCAGGATGAGGGTCGGCACATTCCCCAGGCGGACATTGATGCCAGCGCCTACCCCGTCTACTTGCAAACGTTGCACAGCGGCCGCGCCCTGGATGCGCACAACGCATACCTGGACCCGCGCACCCGCGAGCTAGCGCTCAACTATCTGGAGCCTATGGGGGTCACCTCAATGCTCGACGCCAGCATCCGCATCGGCGGGGAAGTGGTTGCCGTGCTGTGCTTGGAACATACCGGCTTACCTCGCACCTGGCAGGCTGATGAGGTTGCCTTTGCCGGCGAGCTGGCCGATCAATATGTCCAGGTCCTGATCAACCAGCAGCGCCGCTCCGCAACCACTGCCTTGCACCTGTTTCAGCGCGCCGTTGAACAAAGCTCCAGCGCCTTTATCCTGCTCGATCGCGATGGCCTAGTGGAGTACGTTAACCCGAGCTTTACCGCCATTACCCTATACAGCGCCAGCGAAGTGCAGGGCCGCCGCCTGTCAGAACTACCCGCCCTGGATAACCTCAGCGACCTACTGTTCGACGCGCGTCCCAACTTGGCTGAACACAACAGCTGGCAGGGCGAATTCAAGAGCCGGCGTAAGAACCTCGAGCCCTACTGGGGGCAACTGTCGCTGTCCAAGGTTTATGCCGACGATGGCCGCCTGACCCACTACATCGGCATCTACGAGGACGTTACCGACAGCAAGCAGGCGCAACAGCATATCGAGCGCTTAGCCTTTCGCGACAACCTCACTGGGCTCGGCAATCGCTACGCCTTTATCCGCTCGCTAGAAAATCACTTCAGCGAGCATCCGGGTAAACCGATTAACTTGCTGCTGGTGGATATCGACAACTTCAAGCGGATCAACGACAGCCTCGGCCACCAGACTGGCGACAAGCTGTTGGTCAGCCTGGCGCTGCGCCTGCGCAACACCCTGCCGCCCAGCAGTGTAGTGGCCCGCTTTGCCAGCAACGAATTTGCAGTACTGCTTGAAGCCAACCAAGCCGACAGCCTATTGATGGCGCAAAAACTGCTAAACACCATGGGAAAACCGCTGTTCGTCGACAACCAGCTGATCAACGTCACGGGTTCCATCGGCTTGGCCAGCGCGCCCGAGGATGGTGACGACCCGCAAACGCTGATGAAGCACACCGGCCTCGCCTTGCACAAAGCCAAGGCCAACGGTAAAAATCAGCTGCATGTGTTTACCCATGCACTGAATGCCGAAGCGCACTACAAGCTGTTTATCGAGAGCAACCTGCGCCGCGCGCTGATGCAGAACGAACTGGAAGTGTTCTACCAGCCCAAGCTGTGTCTGAAGAGCGGCAGGTTGCTAGGTATGGAGGCACTGCTGCGCTGGCATCACCCGGAAAAGGGCATGATCAGCCCGGACCAATTTATCAGCGTGGCCGAAGAAACCGGGCTGATCATTCCCATCGGCAAGTGGGTCACGCGCCAGGCCTGCCGGATGAGCAAACAGCTGACCGCGGTTGGCTATGCAAGGCTGCAGATCGCCATCAACCTGTCGCCCAAACAGTTTTCTGATCCTGATCTGGTCGGGGAAATGGCCGCCATTCTGCAGGAAGAGCAACTCGACCCAGCCCTGCTGGAACTTGAGCTGACCGAAAGCCTGCTGCTGGATGCCACCGATAACACCCGCCAGCAACTTATCAGCCTGAAGAGCCTAGGCATGACCTTAGCCATGGACGACTTCGGTACCGGCTACTCTTCGCTCAGTTACCTGAAGAAATTCCCCATCGATGTGATCAAGATTGATCGCAGTTTTATCAAAGATATTCCGGATAACCAAGATGATATGGAAATCACCTCTGCCGTGATCGCCATGGCCCATAAGCTGAAACTCAAGGTGGTGGCCGAGGGTATCGAAACCGCCGCACAGCTAAATTTCCTGCGCCGCCAGCAATGCGATATCGGCCAGGGCTACCTGTTCGATAAACCCATCGCCGGGCGTGATTTGCTGGAAAGCCTCAAGCGATATCCAAACCTCGGCTGATCCGCCTGTAACAAGCCCGCACGTTGACGGTCTATGAACATATGTATCTGCTGAGGAAATGGCTCATGGTTCTGCGCTCACACATTCTCACTCACAAACTCGAACTGCCCACCGCCGAACAAGCGCTGCCCGGGCGAAGCGAAGCCATAGCAGTGCCCGCCGCGCACTTCGTCAATGGCAACGCACTGCAGGCACCGTTCCCTGCCGGCCTTGAACAGGCCGTGTTCGCCTTGGGTTGTTTTTGGGGCGCAGAACGGCGCTTCTGGCAGCAACCGGGCGTATGGAGTACAGCCGCCGGCTATGCCGGCGGCCATACTCCCAACCCTAACTATGATGAAACCTGCTCCGGGCTGACCGGCCACACCGAAGTGGTGCTGGTGGTGTTCGACCCACAGCTGACCAGCTACGAAGCGTTGCTGAAAGTCTTCTGGGAGGTGCACAACCCAACCCAAGGTATGCGTCAGGGTAATGACACCGGCAGCCAATACCGCTCGGCGATCTACTGTTACGGCGCAGCGCAACTGGCGGCGGCTCAAGCCAGCCAAGCACAGTTCCAAGCTGAACTGGACGCCGCTGGCTTTGGCCCGATCACCACCGAAGTCCGCAACGCACCGCCGTTTTATTACGCTGAGGCTTACCACCAGCAATACCTGGCAAAAAACCCCGGCGGCTATTGCGGGCTGAGCGGCACGGGGGCGTGCTTGCCAGGCTAAGCGGGCCTAAATACGCAGATCGCAAAATGGAAGGCCACTATGGACCTCAACAACCTGAGCAACCGGGTCTCGATCCAGGCAACAGCGCAGGCATCGGCAACTGCATCACTCCTGCTGCTGCGCAAACCTCTTGAGCTGCAGGCCGCAGGCATCGGCGGCCTGCTTCAGTCCAGCGCGCCGGTGAGCACGTCGAACAACCCACCTAATCTGGGTAACAGCGTCGACCTAATGGCTTAACCACTCACATCGGTTGGGGTCGCGCGGCAAGCCTTGGCCGTTTCCGCTGTCCAGCTTTTTAACAACTGGCCAACCTTGTAGCCGCGCCAACCCAGCATGCGCGAGGCAGTCAGTACACCCGCCATCAGCGCGCCACCAACCCCAGCAGTAACCGTGTCGGCGCCAGTTAGGTAAAGCCCCTTAATCGGGGTCTGGCTGTGAATCCAATGCTGCTCAAAGCGTTGCACCGTGTGGTCGATGCCATAGATCTCGCCCTGCTCGTTCCACTGGTACCACTCGGTGGATAACGGCGTGCCCAGCTCGCAGAAGTCCAGCGCACCGCGCAACTGTGGCTGATGTGTATAGAGGGTTTCCAGCAGGCCATCGGTGAGTTTGGCTTTCAGCGCCTCGTAGTCGGCTCCACGCTTGCCCCAAGTCGTGCCTTTCCACGGGGCGAACCACTCAGGCAAGGCCAACGCGACGATCTCAACCGTCGCCTTGTTTGGGTAGCGGACGTCCCAGGCAGGGTCCTTAGCGGAGGGGAAGGAGATATAGGTCAGTGGCGTTTGCTCGGTCTGACCACCGCGGAACGCACTCACGTTGAGGTCGTGATCAAAGGTCGGATACACCCAGTAATTGGTCTTCGGCAAGTTCAGCTCAGTAGCGCTGCCCTTGAAGCCGGCGTACAAGCACAGCGTGGCTGCCGACAGATCAACCTTGGACAGGTGCTTCAGCAGGCCATACTGATTGGCCACCTGCGGTTCCAGCAACCGCGTGTAGGTGGGCACCAGACCGGCGCAACTGACAATCTGCGGGGCACGCAGCTCAACGCCATCCTTGAGCATGCGCACGCCCACGGCGCGGCCATTCTCAATCAAAATCTTGTCGACGCCGGCGTAGGTAAACACATGGCCACCCGCCGCTTCGATGACCGGAATAATGGTTTCGGAAATCTTCGTTGCGCCGCCCACCGGGTAATTACCACCCGTGATGTAGTGCTTGGCGACCATGGCGTGCATGATGAAGGCGGACTTGGCGGGCGGTAGCCCATAGTCGCCCCACTGCGCCGTCAGCGCGCCGATCAGCTGCTGATTTTGGGTCAGCCCTTCCAGTACTTCGCGGGTGGTTTTGAAAAAATAGTCCGGCAACCACCAACGGCGCAGCTTGCTGTAGAGCATACCCAGTGAACGCGGCAGAGCCTGGCCGGCGAAGAAGCGCGGCACTTTCGCGCTGACCTCGCTGAGTAGCTCTACATAGCGGTCGATGGCAGATGCCTCTTCCGGGAAGTGCAACTTCAGCTCGGATTTGAATTCTTCGCGCCCGGCCACGTAGTCAATAACCGTGTCGCCCAAGACGATGCGGTCATAGCGCGCATCCATCGGCGCCCACTCAAGCTTACCGTCGCTGATCACATCGAACACGCGACGGATCGCCGACCAGGGTTTATGCACCTCACCGATGTAGTGCACGCCCACATCCCATTCGTAACCTTCACGCTCATAACTGTGGGTGTAGCCGCCAGCCGTGTAATGCTGTTCCAGCACGCACACCCGCTTGCCGAGCTTGGCCAACAACGCGGCGGCGGTCAGGCCACCCATACCCGAGCCAATGATGATGGCGTCGTAGTCATCACGCATCAAGCGCGGACGGAAGCGGGTGCCGGTACGTTTCATAAATAGACTCCTGAGCCATTTTTTATGCAATTTTTTGCATATTAGGCGACACTCAAGGGGTAATGCAACTTTTTGCATAATCCGTATACTGCCGCGCACATTCATTTCAGCGGGTGAAGCCTGTCCATGTCACTCAAGCACGCCATTCTTATCCTCCTGGAAAGCGAGCCCGGCAGCGGCTACGACCTGCTCAAGCGCTTTAAGGATGGCCTGGGATACTTCTGGAATGCCAAACACCAGCAGGTTTACTTGGAGCTGAAAAAGCTCAGTGAGGCGGGCTGGCTGGCGTTCGAGGCAGAAGCCCAAGTAACGCGTCCGGATAAGAAGATCTACCGCCTCACACCCGCCGGACATACCGAGTTACTGCGCTGGTTAGGTGAGCCCGTGCAACCGAACACGATCAACGATGCGCTGCTGGTGAAGCTCTATGCCGGCGCCCACACCTCGCTGGACAACCTGCGCGAGGAAATGCAGCGCCATGGAGCGGTGCACCGCAAGACCCTAGACAGTCTGCTGCACATTGAGCGCGACTACCTCGCCCTGCCTGATGAGCAACGCAAAGCCCTGCGCCTGCCCTACCTCACCCTGCGCCGCGGCATCTTGGGCGAGCAGTCTTGGCTCGCGTGGGCGACGGAGGTAGAGCAGGAATTAAATCGCAGCTGAGCCCACTAGCAGGCTCAACCAACCCTCAGTATGCCGGCGCGAAGCTGCTGGCCTGCGCCATATGCCACATCCGCGAATAGAACTCGCCAGACACCTCGCCACTGAGTAACTCACCGGGGGTGAGGAACACATGCAGCTGCGAGAAAAGCTTGATCTCACTCGCCGACATGCGCCGTACCAGGTGTTTGGCCTCGACTTGCGCGGGGCGCTCAAGGCCAGCCGCCGCGAGCATCTCCGCCAGCGCGTTGAGGGTGTTGCGATGAAAGCTGTGCACGCGCTCGGCTTTGTCGGGCACCACGAGCGCACGCTGGCGCAGGGCATCTTGCGTAGCGACACCGGTCGGGCACTTGTTGGTATGGCATGACTGGCTCTGGATACAGCCAATGGCGAACATAAAGCCGCGCGCCGAATTGGCCCAGTCCGCACCCAGCGCCAGCACACTGGCGATATCAAAGGCACTGACAATTTTGCCACTGGCACCAATGCGAATTTTGTCGCGCAAGCCAATGCCAACCAAGGTGTTGTGCACAAACAGCAGCCCCTCACGCAGCGGTACGCCGATGTGATCGGTGAATTCCACAGGCGCCGCCCCTGTGCCGCCTTCTTTGCCATCCACCACAATAAAGTCCGGCAAAATGCCGGTCTCCAGCATGGCCTTGGCAATCCCCATAAACTCCCAGGGATGACCCAGACAGAACTTAAAGCCTACCGGCTTGCCCGCTGACAGCTCACGCAACTGCGCCACAAACTGCAGCAGTTCAATGGGGGTGGAGAACGCACTGTGGCTGGCCGGGGACACGCAATCTACGCCCATCGGTACGCCACGGGTTTGGGAGATTTCGGCAGTGACTTTGTGTTTAGGCAAAATCCCGCCATGCCCAGGTTTAGCGCCTTGACTGAGTTTGATCTCAATCATCTTCACCTGCGGGTTGCTCGCCTGTTCGGCAAAACGCTGTGGGTCAAACTGACCATTGTCATGGCGACAACCGAAGTATCCGCTGCCCAACTCCCACACCAAGTCGCCGCCGTATTCGCGGTGATAGTTGCTGATGCTGCCTTCGCCGGTATCGTGATAAAAGCCGCCGAGCTGAGCGCCCTTGTTAAGCGCGCGAATGGCATTGGCACTGAGCGAGCCAAAGCTCATGGCCGAGATATTGAATACAGAGGCAGAATACGGCTGTGTGCACTGCGGGCCGCCAATACTCACGCGAAACGCGCGGGGATCGACATGCGCAGCCGGCAGCATGGAGTGGCTAATAAACTCGAAACCGCTTTGGTACACATCCACCAACGTGCCGAACGCCTTGTCCGCACTCTGATTCTTGGCCCGCGCGTACACCAGCGAGCGCTGCGCTCGCGAGAACGGCAGTCGTTCGCTGTCAGACTCCAGCAGGTATTGGCGGATCTCTGGACGAATCGCTTCGACCAGATAGCGAATGTTGCCCAGTATTGGGTAGTTGCGCCGCACGGCATGGCGGCTCTGTAACAGGTCATTCAGTCCCACCACGCTGAGCACTGCGGTGACGGGCAGCAACGCCCACAACCAAAAATGCCCAGCAACAAACGGCAAACCACCCAACGTAAACAGCACACAGAACGCAAAAAACGCATAGCGATTCAACAGCGACAAACTCATACACGCTCCTTAGGCAAGATGGTGGTGCACGGCAGAACAACGCTTGTTCTGCAAGAAGCTGAGCTTAAGCAGCTTTTTCCTCGATCAGCCAGTCCATACGCCAGCCACCCTGTGTCTGCCCCAGCAATTGCGAAAGCCAGGGCAAGATCTGCTTAAGCTCATCCTCCAACCCCCACGGTGGGTTGCTGATGATCAGGCCGGAGCCGTTGAGGCGCGCCGGCTCATCGGTGGAATGCACATAGAGCTCCACCCGCAGCAGCTTGGGCGCTTTGCTCTTTTGCAGGTCACTGAAAAAACGGCGCATCTGCCGCAGGTCCTTGATCGGATACCAGATCATCACCACTGCCTGGCGCATGCGCGTGATGGCTTCGCTCAGCGACTGGGCGCAGCGTTCCATCTCATCGACCTGCTCAAACGGTGGATCGATCAGCAGCAGTGCGCGCTTCTCGCGCGTCGGCAGCAACGCGCGCGGCACATGCCAGCCTTCGCCCAGGTGCACGGCCACGCGGCGGTCGCCGTGCATGTTTTCTTTAAGCAGGCGGCCGTCTTCTGGGTGTTTCTCGTTGAGGTGCAGGTGGTCCTGTTCGCGGGTCAGCAGGCGCGCCAGCTCGGGTGACCCGGGGTAATGGCGCAGCTCGCCATTGGGGTTCATCGCGCGGATCACTTCCAGATAATCCTGCAGTGGGTCCGGCACGTCCTTGGCCTGCCACAAACGGGCAATGCCTTCGAGCCATTCGCCGGTGCGGCTGGCCTGATCGCCGCGCAGGTCATACAGGCCAATACCCGCATGGCTGTCGAGGTAGGCAAAAGGTGCCTCCTTGCGTGACAGCAGGGCAATCAGACGGCTCAAGACATAGTGTTTCAGCACATCGGCATGGTTGCCGGCATGGAAGGCGTGGCGGTAGTTCATTTGGGCGGGCTCCTGTGGCCGCACAGTTTAACCGCATGGCCTAAAACCTGGTCACAATCTGCTGCGCATCGGCCCTGCTGCGTTAAAAACAGGTTCGGCAAGCCACTTGTGGTGTGCTAACGCGCTTCAGCGCGACCCGAAGGGCGAGTGAAGCGCGTAATGCTCATGTATAAACCTACGCTCAGCTTGATTCGCGGCGCTCACCCTTCGGGCCAGCTGCTGGCTGTTACTCCGCTGCGCTGCGCTTCTCGCCTGTTTTGACCCGCCGGAGGCTGTGACTAACGGAGCGCCTGGCAGGACTCAAGTTCGCTGGACCGTGAACAAGCAAGTCGAATTCCACCTCTAGAGAGATTGCCTAATGCGCCTGCAACGCCTGCTGAATATCGACCTTCCGCTGATTCAGGCACCGATGGCCGGCGTGCAGCTGCACGGTTTGGCGGCTGCCGTATCGAATGCCGGCGCGCTCGGTTCGCTGCCCTGCGCCATGCTCAACGCGGCGGGGTTGCGCCAGGAGTTGCAGGCGCTGACCAGTAAAACCAGCAAGCCCTACAACCTGAACTTCTTTTGCCACACCCCGCCAGCCGTCGATGTCGCGCGCGAGGCGGCCTGGCGTGAAGCCCTCAAGCCTTACTACAGCGAGCTTGGCATTGACCCCGCACACATCGCCAGCGGTCCTGGCCGCCAACCGTTCAGCACCGAGATGGCTGAGCTGCTGGATGAGTTTCGCCCGGCCGTGGTGAGCTTTCACTTCGGACTGCCTTCGGCCGAGCTGCTAGCGCGGGTCAAAGCCTGTGGCGCCAAGGTGCTCAGTTCGGCGACCACCATCGAGGAAGCGCTGTGGCTCGAAGCCCATGGGGCCGATGCAATCATCGCCCAAGGGTTAGAGGCCGGCGGCCATCGCGGTATGTTTCTCACCGATGAGTTGAGCAGCCAGCTCGGCACCTTTGCCCTGCTGCCGCAAATCGTCCAGGCCGTGCGCCTGCCGGTGATTGCCGCCGGCGGTATCGCCGATTCCCAGGGTGTGCGCGCCGCCATGGCCCTCGGCGCGGACGGGGTGCAGATCGGCACCGCCTACCTGTGTTGCCCGCAGGCCAGCACCAGCGCTATTCATCGCGCCGCCCTGCACAGCCCGGCAGCGC
Source organism: Pseudomonas sp. (assembly GCA_017886405.1). Taxonomy (GTDB): domain Bacteria; phylum Pseudomonadota; class Gammaproteobacteria; order Pseudomonadales; family Pseudomonadaceae; genus Aquipseudomonas. The sequence goes on from JAGGNC010000076.1 coordinate 9,191, forward strand.
AACACACCGCCCTGACCAACCTGTTCAGCGGTCGTCCGGCACGCGGCATCGTCAACCGGGTGATGCGTGAGCTGGGCCCGATCAGCCTGCTCGCGCCAGCCTTCCCTCTAGCCACTGCAGCTATCGCACCGCTGCGCAACCAGGCAGAGGGCCAGGGCAGCGGCGATTTCTCGCCGCTCTGGGCGGGGCAGAATGTCAGCGGATGCAAGGCTATCGGCGCAGCCGAGCTGACCGCTGAACTGGCCCTAGGTTTTATTCAATAAGCACGACCGTTACTGCATAACCTCGTAGGGTGGATGACGCCTTTTCATCCACCAATGCGGTCTGGTGGATGGATAAAGCGCCATCCGCCCTACACAACTAAGTCCTAGCCGGCGCAGCAACCCGGCCCTACAGCCCGTTATCACGCTTATTGATAGTGCTGGGAGGCGCGTCCGTGGCTGCTTAGAATCAGTGCATTGCAACCGGAGGTACAAACATGTCCGAGACCCTGCTCAGTTCCCGCAACCTGGCCTTCGAGCTTTACGAAGTGCTGGACGCTGAAGGCTTGACCCAGCGCGAGCGTTTCGCCGAGCACAGCCGCGAAACCTTTGATGCCGCCATCGACACCGCACGCAGCATCGCGGAAAACCTGTTCGCCCCCCACAACCGCAAGAATGATGAACATGAGCCGGAGTACGTCAACGGCGAAGCGGTGCTGATCCCAGAGGTCAAGCCGGCGGTGGATGCCTTCCTCGAAGCGGGTTTCCTCAATGCCACCCGCGAGTTCGAGGTGGGCGGCATGCAGCTACCTAACTTGCTGTCGCAGGCCTGCTTTGCACACTTCCAGTCGGCCAATACGGCAACCACCTCTTATCCGTTCCTGACCATGGGCGCGGCTAATTTGATCGAGAATTTCGGCAGCGCCGAGCAAAAGCAGCGCTTCCTGCAGCCGATGATCGATGGCCGCTTCTTTGGCACCATGGCCCTCACCGAGCCGCATGCCGGCTCGTCGCTGTCAGATATCCGCACCCGTGCTGAACCGGCCGAAGACGGTACCTACCGCCTTAAAGGCAACAAGATCTTTATCTCGGGCGGCGACCACCCACTGAGCGAAAATATCGTGCACATGGTGCTGGCCAAGCTGCCGGACGCTCCGTCAGGGGTAAAGGGCATCAGCCTGTTTATCGTGCCGAAATTTATGGTCAACGATGACGGCAGCCTCGGCAAACGTAATGACGTGATCCTTGCTGGGTTGTTCCACAAGATGGGCTGGCGTGGCACCACCTCAACCGCGCTGAACTTCGGCGATAACGGCGACTGCGTCGGTTACCTAGTCGGCAAGCCCCACGCGGGCCTCAGCTACATGTTCCAGATGATGAACGAGGCGCGCATCGGCGTCGGCATGGGCGCAGTGATGCTCGGCTATGCCGGCTACCTGTACTCGCTCGATTACGCGCGCCAGCGCCCGCAGGGTCGCCTGCCAGACGGCAAAGACCCAACGTCAGGCCAGGTGGCGATCATCGAGCATGCCGATGTGCGGCGTATGCTGCTGACTCAGAAAGCCTATGTGGAAGGCGCCTTCGACCTCGGCCTTTACGCGGCACGACTGTTCGATGACACCCTGACCCTAGACTCTGCAGAAGAGCGCCGGACGGCCCTGGAGCTGTTGGACCTGCTCACCCCCATCGTCAAATCCTGGCCGTCTGAGTTCTGCCTCAAGGCCAACGAGCTGGCGATCCAGATTCTCGGTGGCCACGGTTATACCCGCGATTACCCGGTGGAGCAGTATTACCGCGATAACCGCTTGAACCCAATCCACGAAGGCACCCACGGCATCCAGTCGCTCGACCTGCTCGGGCGCAAGGTGTCGATGAACGGTGGCGCGGCGCTCAAGCAGCTGCTCCAGCTGATCCACGGCACCTGCCAGCGCGCCGAAGCGCATGCTTCACTGACGGCCCTGCGCCAGCCGCTGGAGCAACTGCTGGTTCGTTTACAGGCGGTCACGTTGGCGCTATTGGGTGACCTGATGAGCGGCAAAGTGAACGAAGGCCTGGCCAACTCGGCGCTGTACTTGAAGGTCTTCGGCCATATGGTGATCGGCTGGCGCTGGCTGGAACAAGCGATTCACGCCGAGCAAGGCCTGGCGGCCGGCAATCCGGCGGATGTCGAATTCTATAAAGGCAAGCTGCAGGCCGCGCGTTACTTCCTGACCTGGGAGGTGCCGAGCTGCCACCATGACTTGGCCATCCTAGAGGCGCGCGACGATACATGTTTAGGCATGCAGGACGCGTGGTTCTGATCCCGCCAGTCCATACGCAGCCTAACGCCCCGCTAAAAACGGGGCGTTTTTTTTAGCGACCGACCCAGGCAGCGGGTAGAATCAGTGGCGCGCGCCATGCACAGCGGCACGCTCACCAACCCGCACGGAGAAAGCGCCTTGGATGCCAGCACCATCAATAATCTGTTTTTGATCGGTGCATTGCTGGTGGCCATAAGCATTCTGGTCAGCGCCTTCGGCTCGCGCTTCGGCATCCCCATTCTGGTGATCTTTCTCGGCGTCGGCATGCTCGCAGGCACCGACGGCCCGGGCGGGATCGTCTTCTACAATTACCCGCTGGCCTACCTGGTCGGCAACCTGGCGCTCGCGATCATCTTGCTCGACGGCGGCATGCGGACGCGGGTATCGAGCTTTCGCGTGGCCTTGTGGCCTTCGCTGTCGCTGGCCACCCTAGGCGTGCTGCTGACCGCTGGCCTCACGGGCGTCGCAGCCGCCTGGCTATTCGAGCTGACATGGCTGGAGGGGTTGCTGATCGGCGCCATCGTCGGCTCCACCGATGCTGCCGCCGTATTCAGCCTGCTCGGTGGGCGCGGCCTCAACGAACGTGTCACTGCGACCCTGGAAATAGAATCCGGCAGCAACGACCCGATGGCGGTGTTTCTCACCGTCACCCTGATCGCCATGCTCGCCAGCGGCCAGGACGGTATGAGCTGGAGCCTGCTGGTGCAACTGCTGCAACAGTTCGGTATCGGCGCATTGTTTGGCCTAGGTGGCGGCTGGCTGCTGCTCAACTTGGTCAACCGCATGGATCTGGCCAATGGCCTCTATCCGTTATTGGTGGTCAGCGGCGGGCTGATTATTTTTGCCATCACCAATGCCGCGGGCGGCAGCGGCATTCTGGCCATCTACCTCTGCGGCCTGCTGCTGGGCAATCGGCCGATCCGCTCACGGCATGGCATTCTGCATATGCTCGACGGCCTGGCCTGGCTGGCGCAGATCGGCATGTTCCTGGTACTGGGTCTGCTGGTTACGCCTCACGAGTTGCTACCCATTGCCCTGCCGGCGCTGGGCCTAGCCCTGTGGATGATTCTGTTCGCCCGGCCATTGTCGGTGTTTCTCGGCCTACTGCCATTCCCCGCCTTCCATGACCGCGAAAAAATCTTTATCGCCTGGGTAGGGCTGCGCGGCGCGGTGCCGATCATTCTCGCGGTGTTCCCGTTAATGGCTGGCCTGCCCAATGCCCAACTGTTTTTCAACGTGGCGTTCTTTATCGTGCTGGTCTCGCTGCTCCTGCAAGGCACCAGTCTGCCTTGGGCGGCTAAGTTGCTGCGCGTTACCGTACCGCCGGAGCCAGCGCCGGTGTCGCGGGCGGGGCTGGATGTTCACCCGACCAGCCAATGGGAGCTGTTTATCTACCGCCTCGGCCCCGAGAAATGGTGTATCGGTGCGGCCCTGCGCGAATTGAAGATGCCCGAAGGCACGCGCATCGCCGCGCTGTTTCGTGGCAAGGAGTTGCTGCACCCTTCGGGCAGCACCACCCTAGAAGCCGGCGATCTGCTCTGCGTGGTGGGCCATGAAAAAGACCTGCCCGGCCTTGGCAAGCTGTTCAGCCAGGCCCCAACACGGAGTCAAGACCTGCGCTTTTTCGGTGATTTCGTGCTCGAAGGGGATGCCAAACTGTCGGCCATCGCCGCACTTTATGGCCTGCAACTGGAAGGCGCCGAAGGCCAATTACACCTCGGCCGTTTCATCGCCCATAAAATTGGCGGCTCGCCGGTAATCGGTGACCAGGTGGAATGGCAAGGCCTGACTTGGACAGTCGCTGCAATGGAAGGGAACAAGATTCGCAAAGTCGGCGTCAGATTCCCCGAAGGCAGTCGACCCGGACCTGGGCTCTTCCTCTAGTAAACCGTGTCATGCATTACAGGCGTTTGCCCAAGCGCCTGTTAAACTCAGCCTCTTTTTGAGCCAACGATTGCCACTATGCCTTCTCTGCGCACTTATCTAGTCGTTGTCGTCCTTGGACTTTGCCTGAGCATCCACCACGTGCACGCTGCCGGGCTGCCGAGCAGTAATGACGTACAAAGCAGCCTGGATAATCTGGCCGAGCGCAAGCTGCCGGAAGCCGAGCAACTTGCCGTCAAGCAGACCTTAGAGAGAACCCTCGCGCTACTGGACGAAAAAAACACCAGCGAACAACGCTTGGGCAACCTTGAAAAGCAGCTGCAAGGTGCTCCGCGCCTGATAGGCGAAGCACAGCGCGACTTTGACCGGCTGAAAACCAGCACCACCACTCAGGTCAATTTGCGCTACGGTAAAAGCGCACTGCCTGTGCTCGAACAGTTATTGGCCGAGCGCAACACGCAACTGAACGACTGGCAAAAGCAGATCATTGAGGCCAACAGCCTGGTGATCACCGCGCAAACCCGTCCAGAACGCGCTCAGGTAGAAATCAGCAGCAATCAGACCCGCAGCCAGACAATCAACGTCATTCTAAAAAGCGGCAGAGAAGCCAATAAGCCGATAAGCAACGAGCGCCGTGACTTGCTGAATGCCGAACTGGCCAAACTTGATGCGCTTACCCAGCTGCGTCGCCAGGAGCTGGCCGGCAATAGCCTGCTGCAGGACCTGGGCAACAGCCGCCGGAGCCTGCTGGCTGAGCGTATAAAACGCCTTGAACAGGAACTGTTTGACCTACAGAGCCTGATCAATACCAAGCGCCGTGACGTGTCTGAGCAAACCGTCGCCGAGCAATCGCGCGAAGCAGAGAAGGCCGGCAGTGGCACCCTACTGGCTCGCGAAAGCGCTATAAACCTCAAGCTGTCCGACTACCTGCTACGCGCCACCGACCGACTTAATGAACTGACCCGTCTTAACCTGCAGACTAAACAGCAACTCGACAGTTTGAACCAAAGTGATCAGGCCCTAGCGGAACAGATCAGTGTATTGCAGGGCAGCCTGCTGCTTTCACGCATCCTATATAAGCAACAACAGGCCCTGCCCACGCTGCAGATCGACAGCAGCCTGCCCGACCAGATCGCCGACCTGCGGCTGTATCAGTTTGAGCTCAACCAGCAGCGTGAACACGTTAACAACCCCAGCGCGTATGTCGACCAACTGCTAAGCGCTGCTCCAGGTAACTCCGTCGAGAACCAGATACTGCGCAACGACCTGCTGGACATCATCAATACCCGCCGCGAACTGATCGACCGACTAAACCGCGAACTGAATGCGCTGCTCAACGAATCAATCACGCTGCAGCTAAGTCAGAAACTGCTGAAAACCACAGCCGAAACCCTGCGCGACACCCTCGATGAGCAGATGTTTTGGATCCCCAGCAACAAACCCCTGGGCCTGGAGTGGTTCAAGTCAGCACCGCGCCTGCTCGAACGGCAGATCGCCGAACTACCCTGGGGGACCAACCTGCGCCAACTGGGTGCCGGCCTGGCCGAGCGGCCGCTGCTATTTCTACCATTGCTACTGCTAATCGCGGTGCTGCTGTGGCGGCGCGGCTACCTGTACCGCAAACTCGGCGAATTGCACCAGGACATCGGCCATTTCAAACGGGATAGCCAGCTGCATACACCCATGGCAATCATGCTCAACATGCTTCTGGCACTGCCCGGCACACTATTCTTGACGCTTTGCGGCTTTGCCCTGCAGATGGACGCTCGTGGGCAGAACGTCAACCTAGGTGAAGCGCTATTTCAGATGGCCCAGACTTGGCTGGTGTTCTACACCCTGTATCGCATCCTCGCCGATGGCGGCGTAGCCGAGTTGCACTTCCGCTGGGGTCGTTCGCAGGTAGCGTTTCTGCATAAGCAAGTTCGTCGCTTGGGTTTGGTGGTGATAGCGCTCGTGGCGGTGGTGACGTTTGCCAAACACCAGCCAGCAGGCCTAGGCGATGACGTGATCGGCCTAAGCGTGGTGCTCAGCGGCTACGCCCTGATGGTCTGGTTACTGCACAAGCTGCTGCTAAGCGGCCCAGCCCGCGAACATGCGTCGGCCTTGCGCATGCTGATTGGTATTGCCCTCAGCCTGCTGCCACTGGCGCTGATTGTCGCGGTCGGCTTCGGCTACTACTACACCGCGCTCAAACTCAGTGATAGCCTGATCAACACCCTTTACCTGGTGGTGATCTGGCTGATCATCGAAGCCACCTTCGTGCGCGGCCTAGGGGTTGCTGCCCGCCGCCTGGCCTATCAACGCGCTATGAGTAAACGCCAAGCGCAGACCAAGGACAGTGGCGAAGGTACGGAAACCATGGTCGAGGAGCCGACCCTGGATATGGAGAAGGTCAACCAGCAGTCGCTACGGCTGATCCGTTTAGCGCTGCTCGGTACCTTTATTGCGGGGCTCTACTGGGTCTGGGCAGACCTGATTTCGGTATTCACCTACCTGGATAACATCGCGCTGTATGAGTACAGCAGCGGCAGTGGCGATGCCGCCACCTTGGTACCCATCAGCCTCAGCGATGTGCTCGGCGCCCTCATCATCATTGGTATCACCGTGGCATTGGGGCGCAACTTACCCGGCTTGCTTGAAGTGCTAGTACTGTCACGGTTGAAGCTGGCTCAAGGCAGCGCTTACGCCACCACCACCCTGCTGTCTTATGCCATTGTCGCCATCGGTTTTGTCATCACCCTGTCGACCCTCGGGGTCAGCTGGGACAAACTGCAATGGTTAGTGGCAGCGCTGTCGGTGGGGCTGGGCTTTGGTTTGCAGGAGATCTTCGCTAACTTTATCTCCGGACTGATCATCCTGTTCGAGCGACCCGTGCGTATTGGCGACGTGGTGACCATCGGCAACCTGTCCGGTACGGTAAGTAAAATCCGCATCCGCGCCACCACCATCACCGATTTCGACCGCAAAGAAATCATCGTACCGAACAAGACCTTCGTCACCGATCAACTGATCAACTGGTCGCTCAACGATACCGTCACCCGCGTCATCGTGAAGATTGGCGTCGCCTATGACACTGACCTGCCGTTGGCGCGCACGCTGATGATGCAGGCCGCCGAGGAAAACCCCCGGGTGCTGCGTGACCCGGCGCCGCTGTTGTTCTTCCTGACGATCAGCGCCAGCACCTTTGACTACGAGCTGCGTTTCCATGTGCGCGAGCTGGCCGACCGTAACGCCGCTACCGACGAAATTCTCACGCGCATTGCCTTGACCTTCCGCGAGCAAAACGTGGAAATGGCGTTTAATCAGGTCGAGGTGATGATCAAAAACCTGCAAGGCCATGAACTCAACCTGAGTAGCGGCGAGCTGATCACCGCAGGCGCTGCGGCGGCCACCAAGCAAGCACAGCTGCCGCCCGCACCCGCCATAGATCCGCTGTAACGCAGCGACCCGGTTCGCATTTGCGGGCCTGAACCCTGCCACTACCGGGCCGCCCTGCCCGGCTGGAGCCTGATCGTGAAGTCGCTCATCGAGCTGCAGTTCGACAACCGCTTCGCCCGCCTCGGCGAAGTTTTTTCCAGCCATGTACTGCCCGAGCCGATTGCTGAGCCGCGTTTAGTCGTGGCCAGCCCGGCGGCCATGGCGTTGCTCGATCTCGACCCGAGCGAGGCCGACAGCGAGGTGTTTGCGCAGATTTTCGCCGGGCACACGCTGTGGAGCAGCGCCGAGCCGCGTGCCATGGTCTATTCCGGGCACCAATTCGGCGGCTACAACCCACGCCTGGGTGATGGCCGTGGCTTGCTGCTCGGCGAAGTGGTCAATGATTCCGGTGAGTATTGGGACCTTCACCTGAAAGGCGCCGGACAAACGCCTTACTCGCGCATGGGCGACGGCCGCGCCGTGCTGCGCTCATCGATCCGTGAGTTCCTCGCCAGTGAACACCTGCATGCCCTCGGCATTCCCAGCTCGCGGGCACTCTGCGTCACTGGCTCAAGCACCCCAGTGTGGCGCGAGAAGCAGGAGCGCGCCGCCATGGTGCTGCGCCTTGCACCCAGCCATGTGCGCTTCGGCCACTTCGAGTACTTCTATTACACCCAGCAGCACGCGCAACTAAAACAGCTGGCCGAGCATGTGCTACACAGCCACTACGCCGACTGCCTGCAGCAGGAGCAGCCTTATCTGGCGATGTTCCGCGAGGTCATCGAGCGCAACGCCAGCATGATCGCCTATTGGCAGGCGTACGGTTTTTGCCACGGCGTGATGAACACCGACAACATGTCGATCCTTGGCATCACCTTCGATTACGGCCCTTATGCCTTCCTCGATGACTTCGACGCCACGCACATCTGCAACCATTCCGATGACACGGGTCGCTATAGCTTTAGCAACCAAGTGCCGATCGCCCAGTGGAACCTCGCCGCACTCGGCCAGGCGCTGGTGCCGCTGGTCGAGGTAGACGCCCTACGCGAAACCCTTGGTGTGTTTCTGCCGCTATATGAGGTGCACTTCCTCGACTTGATGCGCAAGCGCCTGGGCTTGCTCAGCGCAGATGATGGCGACGACGCCTTGGTGCAGCGCTTGCTGCACTTGATGCAAAGCAGCGCAGTGGACTACCACCAGTTTTTCCGCGCACTCGGCGAGAGTCCTGCTACCCAGGCTTTAGCTCGCCTGCGCGACGACTTTACCGACCTCGCCGGCTTCGACGCCTGGGCCGCCGACTATCTCGCACGCGGCTCCCAGGATGGAGATGACCAGGTGCAGCGGCGCAGGCGCATGCACGCAGCCAACCCCAAGTACATCCTGCGCAACTACCTGGCGCAGCAGGTGATCGAAGCCGCCGAACAAGGCGATTACGCCCCGGTGCGCGAGCTGCATCAGGTGCTGTCACGCCCCTTCGACGAACAACCGGGCTTCGAGCGCTACGCCCAGCGCCCACCGGAATGGGGCAAGCACCTAGAAATTAGCTGCTCGTCGTAAAGCCGGCGCTGGGTTTCCGCCTCTGTGGGAGAGGCTTTAGCCGCGACTGTCGCCGCTGAGCACCTTCCTACGAGCCACCCAGCATCCACTCCAGCCCCATCGCCACATGCACATCGGTGCTGTCGAGCAGTGGCAGCGGCGCGTCTAGGCCATCGAGCAGCAAGCCAATTTCGGTGCATCCTAAAATGGCCACCTCGGCCCCCTGCGCCTGCAACGTGCGCAGGCAGTTCAGGTAGAAGTCACGCGCCGGCGCCAGGAACTGGCCCAGGCACAGCTCGGCAAAAATCACCCGGTCGATTTCCGTCATCTGCGTAGGCGTCGGGATAATCACCTCAATCGCGAAGCGCTCAACCAGGCGCTGCCGATAGAAATCTTCCTGCATGGTAAAGCGCGTGCCGAGCAACGCCGCGCGCTTGATCCCCTGGCGCTGCAGCGCTTGGCCGACCGCATCGCCAATATGTAGTAAGGGGATATCCAGCGCTGCCTCCAACGCAGGCGCAACCTTGTGCATGGTATTAGTGGCCAACAGCAAGGCCGTGGCACCGGCCCCTTGCAGACCTTGCGCAGCGCTGGCCAACAGCGCTGCGGCCACCTGCCAGTCACCACGGCGCTGCAGCTCGGCGATCTCGGCAAAATCCACCGAATGCAGCAGCACGGGTGCCGAGTGCAACCCTCCCAGACGCTCGCGCACACCTTGATTGAGCAGCCGGTAATAGCTGGCCGTGGACTCCCAGCTCATGCCGCCCAAGATGCCTAACTGGCGCATACCACCTCTCCTTCATTAAAGCCTTGAGCCTATGCCGCTTATGAGCCGACGCACAGACACAGTGCGCGATAGAGCCGTCGGTACAGCCTTATCTATTAAATCGAAAAGGCATATAAACCTTTCCAAACATTCTTAGACTCTCTAAGCAGCAACCCTTATCTTCTCCGCCCTGCGTGGCCGCTCTATCTGGATTTGGCGCGCCCGATACCTCGCACGAGATTCGCACGCTAAGGATGTCCATGTTCTGGGATTCATTGCCCCTACCCCTGCTATTTGTCTCCGCGCTGCTGGTCTGGCTGCTCTATTCCTTCGTGCGCGAGAAATGGAGCCCGGACATCGTCGCGGCCATCGCCGTGGCGGCGCTGTTGATCAGCCAGCTGCTGACCCCGGCGGAAGTGCTCAGCGTGTTGAGCAACTCGGCTCCGGTGACCATTGCCTGCATGTTCGTGCTCTCCGCCGCGCTGGAGCGCACCGGTTGTATCGACGCGCTGGGCAACTGGTTGGGTGATCTGGTCGGCACCAGCCCGATCCGTGTCCTCACCGGTTTGACTGTCACCGCACTGGTGATCTCGGCCTTTCTGAATAACACCCCGGTGGTGGCCATCCTCACCCCGGTGGCCATCTCCCTGGCGCGTCGCGCCGGTACGTTGCCCTCCAAACTGCTGATTCCGCTGTCCTACGCCACCATCCTCGGCGGTACGCTGACCATGATCGGCACCTCGACCAACATCTTGGTCGATGGTGTGGCGCGCAAGGCCGGGCTTGAGCCCTTCGGCATGTTCGAAATCACCGGCGCCGGCCTGATTTTGGCTACGGTAGGCATGCTCTATCTACTGACCATCGGCCGTCACCTGTTACCCGAGCGTGAAACCCTGTCCAAGCAGCTGCGCCCAGACCTAGTCCGCACCTTTATGACCGAGCTGCTGGTGCCCCATGACTCGCCGGTGATCGGCAAGACCCTGCACGAAGCCAATCTCAACGGCGGCAGCGGCTTAAAGGTGCTGAAAATATTCCGGGCTGAGCAAGAACTAACCGAGCCTGCGCATGACACCCTGCTGCTGGCCGGCGACCAGCTGGTGCTGCACGGGCAGGTCAAAGATGTGGTCGAGCTGCGTGAAAGCGGTCACCTAATTTTTAACCGCACTGACGCGTTCGAAACCATCAGCAGCCACGATGTGATCCTCGCCGAGGCCATCGTCGGGCGTAACTCGCGCTACAGCCACCGGCCGATGCGCGACCTCGACCTCACCGCACGCTATGGCATTGCCGTGCTCGCCGTGCATCGCCAGGACGAAAATACCCAGGGCAACTTGGATGACTTCGAGCTGCAGTTTGGTGATGTGATGCTGGTGGAAGGTACGCCAACGCAGATTAAGCGCTTCGCCGACAATGGTGAGCTGATCAGCCTCAACGCCGTGCAGGAGCGGGCCTTTCGCCGCGACAAGGCGCCCATCGCCATTATCGCCACGCTCTCGGTGATGATCCTCGCCGCGTTCGGCGTGATGCCCATCGAAGGCCTGGCGATTATCGGTGCGGTCACCGTACTGGCAACCCGCTGCCTGGATGTGGAAGACGCCTACAAGGCCGTGGACTGGAAGATCCTCAGCCTGATCTTCGGCATGCTGGCGATCAGCATCGCTATGGACAAGGTCGGTTTAGTCAAGTTACTGGTGGAAAACACCATGACCCTGATGCCGTGGGCCGGGCCGCTGCTGATGCTGTCCTTCATTTACCTGTTCACCTCGATCCTCACCGAGATGCTCTCGAATAATGCCGTGGCCGTGCTGGTCACCCCCATCGCCATCGGCGTCGCTCAGCACTTGGGCGTCGACCCGCGCGCCTTCGTGGTGGCGGTGATGTTCGCCGCCAGCGCCAGCTTCGCCACGCCCATTGGCTACCAGACCAATACCTTCGTGTATAACGCCGGCGGCTATCGCTTCACCGACTTTATGAAGGTCGGCATCCCGCTGAATATAATCCTGTGGATCGTGGCCAGCGTTGTTATTCCTTGGTTCTGGCCCCTGGTTCCGGTCTAAAGCAGGCACTCAGCAAGCCAAGGCCCGTTTCATTGCGCTAGCGCATTGACCGGGCCCCGCTGCTTTGTCCATGCTGCAACCCTTTTAATCTGCCCTGAAGGAACGTCCGCATGAAACTGGAAACTCTGGCCATTCACGCCGGTTACAGCCCCGACCCGACCACCAAGGCAGTGGCGGTGCCGATCTACCAGACCAGCTCCTTTGCCTTCGACGATACCCAGCACGGGGCAGACCTGTTCGACCTGAAGGTGGCCGGCAACATTTATTCGCGGATCATGAACCCGACCAACGCCGTACTTGAAGAACGGGTGGCCGCGCTGGAAGGCGGCGTCGGTGCGCTGGCCGTGGCGTCGGGCATGGCGGCTATCACCTACGCGATCCAGACCGTGGCTGAAGTCGGTGACAACATCGTTTCGGTGGCCAAGCTCTACGGCGGCACCTACAACCTGCTGGCCCACACCCTGCCGCGTTTCGGCATCCAGACGCGCTTCGCCGCCCATGACGACATTGCCGCTTTAGAAGCGCTGATAGACGATAAAACCAAGGCGGTGTTCTGCGAATCCATCGGTAACCCGGCCGGCAACATTGTCGACCTGGCCGCCCTGGCCGCGGCTGCGCACCGCCACGGCGTGCCATTGATCGTCGACAACACCGTCGCCACGCCGATGCTCTGCCGACCCTTCGAACATGGCGCCGATATCGTCGTGCACTCGCTAACCAAATACATCGGCGGCCACGGCACCAGCATCGGCGGCATTGTGGTCGACTCAGGCAAATTCCCCTGGGCCGACAACGCGACGCGCTTCCCGCTGCTTAACACCCCCGACCCGTCTTACCACGGTGTGACCTACACCGAAGCCTTCGGCCCTGCCGCCTTTATCGGTCGCTGCCGCGTGGTGCCCCTGCGCAACACCGGCGCAGCACTCTCACCGTTCAATGCCTTCCTGATTCTACAAGGCTTGGAAACCCTGGCGCTGCGCATGGAGCGCCATTGCGAGAACGCCTTGAAGGTGGCGAACTACCTGCACGATCATCCGCAGGTGGCCTGGGTAAAATACGCGGGCCTGCCTGATCACCCCGAGCATGCGCTGGCGCAAAAGTATTGTGCGGGCAAACCGGCCTCGATTTTGTCGTTCGGCATTGTTGGCGGTCAAGACGCCGGCGCGCGCTTTATCGATGCGCTGAAACTGGTGGTACGTCTGGTGAATATCGGCGACGCCAAGTCGTTGGCCTGCCACCCGGCCTCGACCACCCATCGCCAGCTAAATGACCTAGAGCTGGAGCGTGCTGGGGTCCCGCGTGACATGGTGCGCCTGTCCATCGGCATCGAACACAGCGATGACATTCTGGCTGACCTGAGCCAGGCGCTGCAGGCCGCGCAAATCATCTAAGAAGCGAAGGTGCACTTGATATCTGCGCCGGCGACTCCAGATTAGGACTATGCCGAATCTGGAGTCGCCCATGCCCACCCCCTTGCTGATCCCTTGCCCGCAGTGCAACGGCCTCAACCGTATTCCTGCCGAACGCCTGGCCGAAGCACCGCACTGCGGACGCTGTAAGGCCGAGGTACTACCCAATAAACCCTTCGCACTGACCCAAGCCAGCTTCGCTGCGCAGAACAAGGGCGACCTGCCGTTGCTGATAGATGTGTGGGCCAGCTGGTGTGGGCCATGCCGTAGCTTTGCCCCCATCTTTGAACAAGCCGCCAGCCAGCTGCAAGGCCGCTGCCGCCTGAGCAAGCTGGACAGCGAAGCCAACCCGCAACTGTCCGCCGAGATGGGTATCCGCTCGATCCCCAGCCTGATCCTGCTCAAGGGCGGCGTGGAGATCGCCCGCCAGAGTGGCGCACTGCCATTGCCGCAATTACTGGGATGGTTACGGCAGTACGGCATCTGATGCCATCCAGCGAACCTGCGCTGCACGGATGGGTCAATATCGCACAGAGACCACAGCCATTACCTCGCCGCCGAACAACCAGTAAGCTGACTGCACAACAATTATGGAGCCTGCCATGTCGATGCCTGTTGAACTTGTGCGCCAACTCACCGAGGAGCAAATTGCCTTCGTCCAGCGCAGCGGCCTCAAGGCCGAAGTGCTAGAGTCTGGACGGGTACGATTGCGCATGCCGCTGATCGGCAACCAGAACCATATTGGCAGTATGTACGCGGGTGCGCTGTTTACCCTGGCAGAGATTCCAGGCGGTGCATTGTTCCTTACCAGTTTCGATAGCGCGCATTTCTTTCCTATCATTAAGGAAATGCACCTGCGCTTTCGTCGTCCGGCAACGGGCGATATCTGGGTCGAAGCAAGCCTTGCTAACGAGGAAATCGAGCGCCTGCAAAAGCAGGCAACAGAAGAAGGCAAGGCCGAATACGTTTTAGAGTTGCAGCTAATTGATGACAGTGGTGAAGTAGTGGCGCAGAGTCGTGGCCTGTATCAGTTACGCGCGCGCTGACGCATGACCTTGCTCTAGGGCAAAAGCCCAGCGAAAATTTGAGGTCACAATACAATGTGCCGACATGTATCGGCAGGAGAACGCCGAAAATGCCCAGCCACATTCTTATTGCCCATGACCTTCGCGACACCGCCGATATAGCGTTGTGCCGCGCCGCGCAACTGGCCAAGCAGTTCAACGCCAAGCTGACCATCCTGCATGTGCTCGACCCGAGCAAAAGTAGCCAGGAGCATGATGCGGCCAAACTGGCCCTGGATCGTAGCCTTACAAAGCATGCGCCCGCAGGTACTCAGCTGTTGCTCCGAAGCGGCGTCAAGCCCTCGGAAATAGTGCTGCAGCAGCTCAATGAGCTGGGTTGCGACCTGCTGGTACTCGGCGCCCATCACCAGCGCCACGACTTCTTCTCCGGTACCAGCCTCGACCGTATTGCCCGTAACTGCCCAGTGCCACTCTTACTGGTTGCCCGCAACGACTCCCGTCCTTATGAACGCGCCCTCGCCGCCATCGACTTCTCGCTCTGCGCCTGTATCGCCCTCGGTCAAGCCTATCTGCTGCTGCCAGAAACCGCGACACTGCATGCATTGCATGTATTCGAGCCAGACAAGGGCACGGCCAAACAGGTCGAGGCACAATTGACCACGCAAAAAACCCTGATCGCCAACCTTCTGGAAGATGAAGCACAGAACTATCCCGAAAAGGGCCCGACCCTAAGCCACTCCGTGGAACAGGGCGGTATTTTGCGTTGCTTGCAAGCGCACCTGAAAAACAACAGCACCGAGCTTTTGGTACTCGGCAGCCACGGCCGCAGCGCGTTGTCGCAAGCTTTACTTGGCAGCCTGGCGCAGCACTTTCTGCACAAAGCTCCCTGCGATATCTACGTCGTACGGTAGGTTTTGCCGGACAATAAAAAAGCTGCCTAGGCAGCTTTTTTGTTGTCCGCAATGCGCGCCTATGGGTTGGCGTTTAGCAGGTCATGCAGCTCGACAAACTGTTGGGTTAATTTGTGATTGCGATCCAGGTAGATCAACGGCATGCAGGCCTGGTGCGATTCGCGCATCCTCACTGAACTCATCAAATTGACCGGCAACACCGGCAAGCCCTCGGCAACCAACTCATCGAGCAGCTGCTGCGGCAGTGTAGCGCGCGGCTGAAACTGGTTGACCACGATACCTTCAACTTCTAGGCCCTCGTTGTGGTCTTCCTTGAGCTCCTCGATTTCCCGTAGCAGGCCATACAGCGCCTGGCGCGAAAAGCTGTCGCAATCAAAGGGTATCAACACGCGATCGGCAGCGATCAACGCCGAAACGGTATAGAAATTCAATGCCGGCGGAGTGTCCAGGTAGATTCGGTCGTAGTCTTCGCTGAGATCATCAAGCAATTTGCGCAGCTTGTTGATCTTGTGTTTCTGCTCAAGCTTGGGCTGCAGGTCAGCCAGCTCGACTGTGGCAGTGATCACATGCAGGTTGTCGAACGGGGTTTCATAGATATCCGCACGGCCTTTCTTGGCGAACGGCGTCGATGACAACGTGCTCTTGAAGAACTCGGCAATCCCCATGGGGATGTCATCACCGGTCAGGCCGGTGAGGTAATGGGTCGAGTTGGCCTGGGCGTCCAGGTCGATCAACAGCGTGCGATAGCCCTGAGAGGCGCTGACCGCGGCCAAGTTGCAGGCAATACTGGACTTACCCACTCCACCCTTCTGATTGAAGATCACGCGCCGCATGAAACACCCCCTGAACCCGGAAATAGGCGTGAATTCTAGGCAAAAAACCGCCTTATGGGCGAAAAAATAAACATTTGCACACCCCAACGCAAAAGACACCGTCGTAGGGGCAAAAAGTCATCCTGGCGTGCTAAAGTCCGCCGCCGCTTTAATGCGGCAGGATAACCAACCAACACATGGAGTCAGTATGGGTATCAAGCGTATCGCTGCAGTAGCCGGCATAATCATGCTGTGCACAGGCTGTGCAACAGGTCTTAACTCGCACCAGCAAGCCGAACTCAAGCACTTTGAAGCACGCGGTCAGGCCGTCGAAGAGAAAAACCCAGGGCTCGGTGCCGCCTTGGGCATCCTGCCAGGCGGGGGCTCTTTTTATGGTCGTGAATATGGCTTTGGTGTCGTCAACTTGCTGTTCTGGCCGCTTTCTATCCTTTGGGACCCGGTCAGTGGTTACGACGCCGCCCAATCGATTAACTACCAAGCCACCAAGGCACACCTGCACAGCCAATATGAGCGCGAGATCAATGGCCTGGACGAACAACTCCAGACCGGGCAGATCGACATCACTCAATACACCTTGAGCAAGCGTAAAGTCGATCAGAAATACCGCTACAACTGATCGAGCACTGCTCAACCAATAAGGGCCGCTTATGCGGCCCTTATTTATTTACTGGCCGTGGTACTGCGCCGATAACTCATGCACCGCCTCGAAGAACGCACCGGCATGGGCCGGGTCGACTTCAGGGGTGATACCGTGGCCCAGGTTGAATACGTGGCCGTGGCCATGACCATACGCAGCCAAGATGCGCCCTACTTCGGCGCGGATCGCCGCCGGGTTGGCGTAGAGCACGCTAGGGTCCATGTTGCCCTGCAGGGCCACTTTGTCGCCAACGCGGGCGCGGGCGCCGCCGATATCGCAGGTCCAGTCCAGGCCCAACGCTTCGGCACCGCTATCCGCCATCGACTCCAGCCACTGGCCACCGCCCTTGGTGAACAGGATCACCGGCACACGGCGGCCGTCGTGTTCGCGGATCAGGCCATCGACGATCTTCTGCATATAGGCCAGCGAAAATTCCTGATAAGCCGCCGCTGACAGCGAGCCGCCCCAGGAATCGAAAATCTGCACCGCTTGCGCGCCGGCCTTGATCTGCCCATTGAGGTAAGCGGTAACCGACTGCGCCAGCTTGTCGAGCAGCGCATGCATGGCCTGCGGGTTGTCGTAGAGCATGGCCTTGGACTTGCGGAAGTCCTTGGACGAACCGCCTTCCACCATATACGTGGCCAGGGTCCACGGGCTGCCGGAGAAACCGATCAGCGGCACACGGCCATTCAACTCGCGGCGAATGGTGCGCACCGCGTCCATCACATAACCCAGGTCCTTTTCCGGATCGGGAATCGGCAGGGCGTCGATATCGGCCATCGAGCTGATGACTTTGTTGAAACGCGGGCCTTCGCCGGTTTCAAAGTACAAGCCCTGCCCCATCGCATCAGGGATGGTCAGGATGTCGGAGAACAGAATCGCCGCATCCAGCTGTGGGTAGCGGTCCAGCGGCTGCAGGGTGACCTCGCAGGCCAGCTCGGGATTTTTCATCAGCTTGACGAAATCACCCGCCTTGGCCCGCGTGGCACGGTATTCCGGCAGATAGCGACCGGCCTGACGCATCATCCATACCGGCGTGACATCAACAGGTTGCTTGAGCAGGGCGCGGAGGAAACGGTCGTTCTTCAGGGCGTTCATGGCAGTTCCCGGAGACAGTCATCAGTAAAAAGTGCGGGCATTTTCGCAGAGCGCCAAGCAAAAGGCACGGCGAGGGTCATGGCTTTTGCGCATTGCGACGATTTGCCTCGCCAAATCAAAAGCCGAGCAACCGCAAAAAATCACGGGAAATGACGAAGCGCTGATGAATTGTTAACGGGCTTTTCACACTCAGCATCCTAATTTAGGCATCGCAGCCTCAATCCTCCTGCCCTGACGGATAACTACGATGAATAAACTCCCCGCCATCACCCTGAGCTTCTGGGCGATGAAAATCTGCGCCACTACCCTTGGCGAAACCGCCGGGGATCTGCTCTCTATGACATTAAATGTCGGCTATGCACTCAGCTCTATAATCCTTATCAGCCTGTTTCTCCTCACCCTGATCGGCCAGCTGCGCACCCGCAGCTACAACCCAGCGCTTTACTGGACGGTGATTCTGGCCACCAGCACCGCCGGCACGACCATCTCCGACTTTATGGACCGCACCTTGGGCCTGGGCTACGCCACCGGTTCCGCATTGCTGGTGACCTTGTTGATCGCGATCTTCACCATTTGGTACCTGAGCGAAAAGTCTCTGTCGGTCGATCATATTGAGAGCCGTCGCGGCGAGCTGTTCTATTGGGTAGCGATTCTGTTTTCCAACACCCTGGGCACCGCACTGGGCGACTACCTGGCCGATGATTCAGGCCTGGGTTTTGCCGGTGGTGCATTGTTGATCGGCAGCCTGATTGCCGCGGTGGTGGCGGCTAAATACCTGACCCGCATCTCGCACGTCGTGCTGTTCTGGCTGGCGTTTGTGCTGACCCGACCATTCGGCGCGACCCTGGGCGACTTCCTCAGCAAGCCGCTGGATCAAGGCGGCCTGGGCTTTGGCACGGTGGGTTCGTCCGCAGCACTGGCAATTTGCCTGGTATTGCTGGTGGCCGGCGCGGTGTGGAGCACCCGTCGCGATCGCGCCCTCGGTTTTGGCGCCGCGCCAACCAACTAAATCGGCTCGATCGCTCATTCGCGCGCGGGTTACCCGCCAGCAATAACAACAAAGCCAGCCCTAGGGCTGGCTTTGTCTAATACGGCCTCGTTGCTCGGCGCTTAAACGCCGAGGTAGTCGAGGATGCCTTCGGCGGCGTTACGGCCTTCGAAGATCGCCGTCACGACCAAGTCAGAACCGCGGACCATATCACCCCCGGCGAAAATCTTCGGGTTGCTGGTTTGGTGCTTGAACTGGCTCTGTTCCGGCGCCACTACGCGGCCTTGGCTATCGGTGTTGATGATGAAGTCGGTGAACCAGGCAGCTGGGCTAGGACGGAAACCGAAGGCGATCAGCACAGCGTCGGCCGGGATGATTTCCTCGGAGCCCGGAATTGGCTCAGGGCTGCGACGACCCCGGGCATCCGGCTCGCCGAGACGGGTCTCGACCACCTTGACGCCTTCGACCTTGTTCTCGCCGACGATGGCGATGGGCTGGCGGTTGAAGAGGAAGCGCACGCCCTCTTCCTTGGCGTTCTTCACTTCCTTGCGTGAGCCCGGCATGTTTTCTTCGTCGCGGCGATAGGCGCAGGTCACGCTCTTCGCGCCCTGACGGATCGAGGTCCGGTTGCAGTCCATCGCGGTGTCGCCACCCCCAAGCACAACGATACGCTTGCCCTTGGTATCGATGAAATCTTCTGCGCGCTTCTCGAAGCCGAGGTTGCGATTAACGCTGGCAATCAGGTAATCCAGGGCGTCGTGCACGCCTGGAAGATCCTCGCCGGGGAAGCCGCCCTTCATGTAGGTGTAGGTGCCCATGCCCATAAATACGGCATCGTATTCAGCGAGCAGCTGCTCCATGGTCACGTCCTTGCCGATCTCGGTGTTCAGGCGAAACTCGATGCCCATACCGGTGAAGACTTCACGGCGATGGGTCATCACGCTTTTTTCCAACTTGAACTCAGGAATGCCGAAGGTCAGCAGGCCGCCGATTTCCGGGTTCTTGTCGAACACCACGGGGGTCACGCCGCCGCGTGCCAATACGTCGGCGCAGCCCAGGCCAGCTGGGCCAGAGCCGATCACCGCAACGCGTTTGCCAGTGGCGACTACGCCAGACATGTCTGGACGCCAGCCCATGGCAAACGCCGTGTCGGTGATGTACTTCTCCACGGAGCCGATGGTCACCGCACCGAACCCGTCATTGAGTGTGCACGCACCCTCGCACAGACGATCCTGCGGGCACACGCGGCCGCAGACTTCCGGCAGGGTGTTGGTCTGGTGGCTCAGCTCCGCCGCTGCAAGGATGTTGCCCTCGGACACCAGCTTCAACCAATTGGGAATGTAGTTGTGCACCGGGCACTTCCACTCGCAATAGGGATTACCGCAATCCAGGCAGCGATGCGCCTGCTCGCAGGCCTGGGCCGGCTTGAAGTTGTCGTAAATCTCGACGAACTCTTTCTTCCGCTGACGTAACAGTTTCTTCTTCGGGTCTTTGCGCCCGACTTCGATGAACTGGAAGTCGTTATTCAGACGTTCAGTCATTGCAATACCTCATCAAACCACTTCAGGCGCATTCTTATTGCGGGTTGGCACGGGTGCTGGAGAGCAACGACTTCAGGCTTGCCGCCTTCGGCTTGACCAGCCAGAACTTGCGCAGGTAGTCGTCCAGATTTTCCAACAGATACGCACCCCACTCACTCGATGTTTCCTGGACGTACTCAGTGAGCACGCGCTCCAGGTGGCTACGGTAAGCCTCCATCGACTCATTGTTGATCCGCTGAATTTCCACCAGCTCGTGGTTTACGCGATCGTAGAAGCTATTGTCCTGATCAAGCACGTAGGCAAAACCGCCGGTCATGCCGGAACCGAAGTTGTAGCCGGTCTTCCCCAGCACGCAGACAAAGCCGCCGGTCATGTATTCGCAGCAGTGATCGCCTGTGCCTTCCACTACTGTGTGGGCACCGGAGTTACGCACGGCAAAACGCTCACCCGCGGTACCCGCTGCGAACAGCTTGCCGCCGGTGGCACCATACAGGCAGGTGTTGCCGATAATGGCGCTGTCCTGGGTCTTGAACGGGCTGCCTTGCGGCGGTGTGATCACCAGCTTGCCGCCGGTCATACCCTTGCCAACGTAATCGTTAGCATCGCCTTCCAGGTACAGGTTCAGACCGCCAGCGTTCCACACGCCGAAGCTCTGGCCCGCTGTGCCTTTAAAGCGGAAGGTGATCGGCGCCTTGGCCATGCCTTGGTTGCCATGTACACGGGCGATTTCGCCAGAAACACGGGCACCAATGGAACGGTCGCAGTTGCAGATATCCAACGCGTACTCACCGCCGCTGGCAGCATCTATGCCGGGCTTAGCCAACTCGACCATCTTTTCGGCCAATAAGCCTAGGTCGAACGACGGATTGCGCTCAACCAGACAGAACTGCGGCTTGTCCGCCGGAATGTGGTCGCTGCCGAGCAGCGGCGTCAGGTCCAGATGATTTTGCTTGGCGGTTTCACCCGTTAGGATGTCCAACAGATCGGTACGCCCGATCAGCTCTTCCAGGCTGCGTACGCCGAGCTTGGCCAACCACTCACGGGTTTCTTCGGCGAGGTAGGTGAAGAAGTTCATCACCATTTCGACGGTGCCGATAAAGTGATCCTTGCGCAGCTTGTCGTTCTGCGTCGCGACGCCGGTGGCGCAGTTATTCAGGTGACAGATACGCAGGTACTTACAGCCCAGAGCGATCATCGGCGCAGTGCCGAAACCGAAGCTCTCGGCGCCGAGGATGGCAGCCTTGATTACGTCCAGGCCGGTCTTCAAACCGCCGTCAGTCTGCACGCGCACCTTACCGCGCAGGTCATTGCCGCGCAGGGTCTGATGGGTTTCAGCCAGGCCGAGTTCCCACGGCGCACCGGCGTACTTAATCGAGGACAGCGGTGATGCGCCCGTACCACCGTCGTAACCGGAGATGGTAATCAGGTCAGCATAAGCCTTGGCGACACCGGCGGCGATGGTGCCGACGCCAGCTTCCGCGACCAATTTGACCGACACCAGTGCCGCCGGATTGACCTGCTTGAGGTCATAAATCAGCTGCGCCAAGTCTTCGATGGAATAGATGTCATGGTGCGGCGGTGGCGAAATTAGGGTCACCCCCGGCACGGCATAACGCAGCTTGGCAATCAGGCCATTGACCTTACCGCCAGGCAGTTGGCCACCCTCGCCGGGCTTGGCGCCCTGAGCTACTTTGATCTGCAGTACTTCGGCGTTGACCAGGTATTCCGGGGTCACGCCAAAGCGACCAGTGGCGACCTGCTTGATCTTCGAGCTGCGCACGGTGCCATAACGAGCAGGGTCTTCACCGCCCTCACCCGAGTTGGAACGCGCACCCAGACGGTTCATCGCCTCGGCGATGGCTTCGTGCGCCTCAGGCGATAACGCACCGAGAGAAATACCGGCAGAGTCAAAACGCTTGAGAATCTCGCCAAGCGGCTCGACCTGATCCAGTGGCAGTGGTTGATCGGCCAGCTTCAACTGCAGCAAGTCACGCAACATCGACACGGGGCGCGTATCAACCAGCGTGGTGTATTCCTTAAACTTCGCGTAGCTGCCCTGCTGCACTGCGGCCTGCAAGGTAGTCACTACATCCGGGTTGTACGCGTGGTACTCGCCGCCGTAGACAAACTTGAGCAAGCCACCTTGCTGGATTGGCTTACGGTTGTTCCAGGCCTCGGCCGCGAGCATCTTCTGCTCGGCTTCGATGTCAACGAAACGTGCGCCCTTGATGCGGCTGGCAACACCACGGAAGCACAGCTCGGTGACATCATCGGCCAGGCCGACCGCCTCGAACAATTGCGCGCCGCGGTAGGAGGCAACGGTGGAGATACCCATCTTCGAGAGTATCTTCAACAAGCCCTTGGAGATGCCCTTGCGGTAGGACTTGAACACTTCGTATAGATCGCCCAGCACTTCGCCGGTGCGGATCAGATCGCCGAGCACTTCGTAGGCAAGGTACGGGTAAACAGCCGATGCGCCGAAGCCGAGCAGCACCGCATAGTGATGCGGATCGCGAGCGGTGGCGGTCTCAACCAAAATATTGCAATCGCAACGCAGGCCTTTTTCGGTCAAGCGGTGGTGGATCGCACCCGTGACCAGCGAGGCGTGAGCGGGCAGCTTACCAGGCGCGATATTCCTGTCAGAAAGTACCAGCAGCACCTTACCGGCGCGCACGGCCTCTTCAGCCTGGTCAGCCATGTTGCGCACAGCCGCTTCCAGCCCCATCGACTCGTCATAGTTCATGTCGATCAGATGACGCTCGAAGCCTGGGCGATCCAGGTTCATCAATGCGCGCCATTTGGCCGGTGAAATCACCGGACTGCTGAGAATCACACGAACAGCATGCTCAGGCGACTCTTCGAAGATATTGCGCTCGGCCCCGAGGCAGATCTCCAGCGACATGACGATCGCTTCGCGCAGCGGGTCGATCGGTGGATTGGTGACCTGAGCGAACTGCTGACGGAAGTAGTCGTAAGGCGAGCGCACGCGCTGGCTCAACACCGCCATCGGCGTGTCATCGCCCATCGAACCGACCGCTTCCTGGCCTTGTTCGCCGAGCGGACGCAGTACTTGGTCACGTTCCTCAAAAGTGACCTGGTACATCTTCATGTACTGCTTGAGCTGCGCCTGATCATAGAAGCCCGAACCGTGATCGCGGTCTTCCAGGGTCGCCCGAATACGCTGGGCGCTTTTGCGCATCCACTGCTTGTAGGGGTGACGCGACTTTAGGCGGTTGTCGATATCGTCACTGCCGAGGATCTGCCCGGTTTCGGTATCCACCGCGAGAATCTGACCCGGGCCAACACGGCCCTTGGCCAATACGTCCTCGGGTGCGTAGTTCCACACGCCGATTTCCGAGGCCAAAGTGATATAGCCGTTCTTGGTGGTGACCCAACGCGCCGGGCGCAGACCGTTACGGTCGAGGAGACACACGGCATGGCGACCGTCGGTGAGTACCACACCGGCGGGGCCATCCCAAGGTTCCATGTGCATGGAGTTGTATTCGTAGAACGCACGCAGGTCGGCGTCCATGGTTTCAACGTTCTGCCAGGCTGGCGGAATGAGCATGCGCACGCCACGGAACAAATCGATGCCGCCGGTGACCATCAGCTCGAGCATGTTATCCATGCTTGAGGAGTCGGAACCCACGCGATTGACCAGTGGACCAAGCTCGTCAAGATCAAAGATTTGATCGTTAGCGAACTTAGGGCGACGTGCCTGCGCCCAGTTGCGGTTACCGGTGATGGTATTGATCTCACCATTGTGCGCAAGGAAGCGGAAGGGCTGAGCCAGCGGCCACTTCGGCAGGGTGTTGGTAGAGAAGCGCTGATGGAATACGCAAATGGCAGTCTGCAGACGCTCGTCACCCAAGTCCGGGTAGAACTGCTGCAGATCGGCCGGCATCATCAGGCCTTTATAGATGATGGTCTTGTGCGAAAAGCTGCAGATGTAGTGATCGCTGTCAGCGGTGTTGGCCATCGATGAACGACGACGAGCACTGAACAACTTAATCGCAAACTCCTGATCGGACAGGCCTTCGCCGCCGATAAATACCTGCTCGATCTGCGGCAGGCGCTCAAGGGCCAGACGCCCGAGCACACTGGTGTCGATGGGCACGTTGCGCCAGCCGACCAGACTAAGACCGGCTGCCAGAATCTCGCGATTCATATTGTCGCGAGCGGCTTCGGCTTTCACCGAATCCTGGTTGAAAAACACCATGCCCACGGCGTACTGCTTGGGCAGCTCGACGGTAAAGTGCTGTTTGGCCATGGCCCGCAGGAAAGCATCAGGCTTCTGTATCAGCAGACCACAACCGTCGCCGGTTTTACCGTCGGCGTTGATACCGCCACGGTGGGTCATGCATGTCAGTGCTTCAATCGCGGTCTGCAGCAGGTGATGGCTAACCTCACCCTGCATATGGGCGATAAGGCCGAAGCCGCAGTTATCCTTGAACTCATCAGGACGGTACAAACCTGCTTTCATAGGAACTCTCACCAGACGGCCTAATTCAAGGCAATTACTTTCTAATTCAACCACTTACCATGCGCGCAGGATGATTTTCCAGCTTTGCGCAGGCGAAAGGGCGGTCATTGTACATACCCACCTAAGCGGTCACAAACCTTAGCGACGACGTCTTGAAAAAATACGTCGCAAAACCGAACGCTAAGACCGACTGGGCGTGGTAGGGGCCGGCCGGTCATCACAGTCGTCGGAGTGTATCAGCTAGCGCGCTTGAGAAATCTCTTGCTGGATACCCGCATAGTTTCGGGGCCAGGGCTTGCCAGCTTGCACCTTGGCAGGCAGCGCACGCAAGGCAGACTGCGCTGCTTCACGCGTCGCAAAACTACCATAGGTAACCACATAAAGAGGCTTACCCTGATGCTGCTTCTTAAAGTAGTGATAATCAGCACCGTGGGCTTTTACAAAATCCTGGGCGGCGGTTTCAGCGCGGGCGCCCAGTATCTGCAGAGTAAAGCGCGCACCCGGTTGAGCGGCATACCAATCACCGACCACCGCAGGCTTAGCAATCGCAGTTGGTGCTTGCGGCTTAGCTGGCGGCGGCACGACAGCAGCCACTGGCAAAGCCGGCTTGGCTGCAGGCGCAACCTGAGGTACGACCCTTACCGGCTCAGCAACCGGAGGCACTACTGCGCCGCTCCCAGTGGTCGCCGATACAACCAGAACGGGGTCTGCCGGCCTATCAGCAGCACCGGAAGCCCCGGCTGTATCGGACTCTTCCTCACTACCTAACCCAGCAGCCTGAGCCAAAGGCTCACGAATAACGGGTTGCACCTCACCCACCAATGGCAGCGGCAGGTTCTGGTTAGCACCTTCGAACTGGATAGCCGGGGCAGCAGAAACTGCCGCCTGCGCAACCCCTGCAGACGGCGCCGAATCACCAAGTGGTAACTGCGCAGTAACAGGATCATCACCGCCATCTAACGCCCGCCCCTGCATAAACCAAGCAGCCGAGACAGCGACAGCGACAACGAAAAGGGCCAGTAGGTGCTTACGCGGTAAATTCAACGAAAGACCACCTCGCGTTGCCGCGCCACGCTGCACCAGCATCTCATCAACCAAAGATTCACGAGCAACTTGGTTGATTACGCCGGGCCAACCAGCAGATTGGTCATGAATATCCGCAACCTGCTCATCACTAAACACGTCAATACTTTGCCCGGCCCCCTCAACACGCTGAGCCAGGTACTCGCGTGTTTCGTCCTCACTGTAAGGTTGCAACTCAATAATATGAAAACTCTCTTTGCCAGCAGCAACGTGCTCAAGGCGAGGCAACAACTGCGACTCAGCAAAGATAAATACATGCGGACGGCCTTCTGCATTGCCGGCCGCCAAACTTAGCAACGTCGTTAATGCCGCGTCGCTTAGATCCTCGGCATCGTCAACCAGCACATATATCTCTTGCCCGATTAGGGCCAACTGACCGACCTGAGCAAGAATGGCCGGTAACTCAGGACGCTGTACCTGCAGACCCTGCGCCACTTGGCGCAAAATGCTGGCGGGATCTGAAGCACCTTTGGCAGACACAACCACACTTTGCACAGACTGCTTATTAGTGCTCGCCACTAAGGCCTGGCGTAACAATGTTTTACCACTGCCGTCAGGACCACTCACCACCAGCAACAACTGGCTATAGCGCGCCAAGTGATGCAACTGCCCAAGCACCGACTTGCGTTGCGCAGGAAAGAACTTGAACCCCGGCACCCTTGAAGCAAAAGGGTCGTGAGAAAACTGGTAGTGATCGAGAAACGCCTCGTCAGCATGCAAACTTGTCATGGGCCACTCGTTAATTTTTAAGCTGAGCCAGCTGCGCCGCATAGTCTGCGCTCAGCGTGGCATTTAAAGTTTCCCGGGGAAAGTCACCAGTGACAACCGCCTCACCCAGGCCGCGCAACAGAACCAAACGCAATTTGCCATCAAGGACTTTCTTGTCGACCGCCATATGCTCCATAAAATCCTCAGGCGTCATATCTTTAGGAGGAACAACCGGCAAGCCCGCAGCAATAAACAGCCTAACAGCTCGCTCGCGCTCAGCCGCAGTAATCCACCCCAAACGCTCGGACATATCTAAAGCCATGACGGTGCCGACCGCCACCGCCTCACCATGCAGCCAGACGCCATAACCTTGATGCGTCTCGATGGCGT
Source organism: Pseudomonas sp. (assembly GCA_017886405.1). Lineage (GTDB taxonomy): Bacteria > Pseudomonadota > Gammaproteobacteria > Pseudomonadales > Pseudomonadaceae > Aquipseudomonas. Next base: position 36,238 of record JAGGNC010000076.1, read on the forward strand.
GTCCAAAGGTATGCCCAAGGTTCAAGGTAGCCCGCACCCCAGACTCACGCTCATCCGCGGCGACAACACGCGCTTTCGCAGAGCAGGAATGAGTAATCGCAGCAGTCAACGCTTCCTGGTCAAGCGCGCGTAATGCAGGCATATGCTCTTCAAGCCAATCCAAGAATGGCTCATCACAGATCAAACCGTACTTGATAACCTCCGCCAGGCCTGCGGAAAGCTCACGGGCGGGCAACGTAGCAAGCGTTGCGGTATCAATTAATACAGCTTGTGGCTGATAGAAAGCCCCCACCATATTCTTGCCCAACGGATGATTGATGCCAGTTTTGCCGCCAACAGATGAGTCAACCTGCGACAACAGCGTGGTGGGCACCTGGATAAAGTTCACACCACGCTGATAACACGACGCTGCAAACCCCGCCATATCGCCGATCACACCACCACCCAATGCGATAACAGTCGTGCGCCGGTCATGCCGCGCTCCCAGCAGCCCGTCAAAAATCAGCTGCAAGGTTTCCCAGGTTTTGTAGCGCTCACCATCAGGCAGCACCACTGACGTAACTGCATAGCCTTCAAGCAGGCGCTCAAGTTGAGCGAGATAAAGAGGGGCGACCGTCTCATTGGTCACTATCGCAACGTGTCGACCAACGATATGGCTGGCTAGCACGTTACTTCGCGCTAACAGCTCGGCCCCGATATAGATCGGGTAGCTGCGTTCACCAAGATCGACATTAAGAGTCTGCATAAAGCCCCCAATCCATAAAGGGGCCTAGGATAGCGCAGTTCAGCCTGCGCTTTAACGAGGAGAGAGCACCTCAAGACGCTCAAGGATCTCTTGAACAACCAACCGCGGAGGGCGCTCGTCGGTTTCTACAACAATATCGGCAATCTCACGGTAGAGCGGATCACGAACTGCCAACAGTTCTGCCAAAACCTTACCGGGTTCCGCGGAACGAAGCAGAGGGCGATTGCGATCTCGCGATGTACGATCCACCTGCTGGGCTACAGACGCATGCAGATAGACCACATGCCCTCCGCGCCTCAAAGCAAGACGATTTTCGCTGCGCATTACCGCACCACCACCGGTAGCCAAGACCATGCCGTCAACATCACACAGCTCAGCAATTACTGCCTGCTCACGTTCGCGAAAACCCTGCTCACCTTCCACATCAAAGATCCAGGGAATATTAGCGCCCGTGCGCTGTTCAATCTCTTTATCAGAGTCCTTGAACGGCAACCGAAGTTCTTTAGCAAGCAAACGCCCGATGGTACTTTTACCAGCCCCCATCGGGCCCACGAGTATCAAGTTCCGCACTAGATCAACGACTCACCGCAACAGCTTGAGTATTCAAGATTCTCGGGGTGAGGAAAATCAGTAGCTCGGATTTATTATCCTGAACTATATCGCGTCGAAACAAACGACCCAAATATGGCAAATCACCGAGGAAGGGTACCTTTTCAACACCTTTAGTTTGTGTATTTGAGAAAACACCACCCAGCACGATTGTTTCGCCATCGCCTACGAGAACCTTAGCATTCACTTCGTTCTTATTTATCGGCGGCACGCCATTCAGCGCTCTTGCAAAGTCGGGCGCATCTTTGGTGATCTTAACTTCCATGATAATTCGATTGTCCGGGGTGATCTGAGGCGTCACCTCAAGGGACAAAGCCGCTTCTTTAAAGGAGGTAGTTGTAGCACCACTCGAACTTGCCTCTTGGTAAGGTATTTCAGAGCCTTTAAGAATTTTCGCAGTTTCTTTGTCAGAGGTGACCACCTTAGGCTGAGAAATAACTTCGCCGTTTCCAGTTTTCTCCATGGCTGACAACTCAAGATCAAGAATTGTATTGTCTGTAATAAAACCAATACCTATTCCAGAGCTTGCACCGTTAACACCCATATCAACAAAAGAACCTAGAGATGTAGTTGGATTCTGTATTCCGGGGTTTTGTCCGAAACCGGGTGCGCCAGGACGATTCCCGCCACTCCCGCCTACTACGAAGTTGTTATCACCAACCCTTGCACCGCGCCAGTTAACACCTAACGCCTTATCATAATCGACGTTAGCCTCAACAATTCGAGCCTCAATCATTACTTGACGCACAGCCACATCAAGCTGCGCAATAATTCGACGCAGCTCATCAAGTCGCTGTTGAGTTTGGTAGGCAATAATACTGTTGGTTCTGTCGTCAACAGTTACAGAGCCGCGATCCGCTACAGCACCGTCCGAACCTGTTACTGACTGGAACAACGCTGCCATATCAGAAGCTTTGGCATAATTGACCTGAATAAGCTCACGGCGTAATGGAGCAAGGTCTGCAACTTGCTTCTTTGATTCAA
>JAGGNC010000282.1 GCA_017886405.1 Pseudomonas sp.
AACATATTGTGGTCCAACTCACCCAGGCTCAAGATACTCGGCAGCCAGCGTTCATCTATTAGTTCGGATTGTTTGCGCATTTCGCCCATCTGCATCAGCGAAATACCGCCAAGCAGCAACACTAACAATGCCACCAAGCCGAAGCCGAGTGAGGCTCTGGGGGCAATATTGAGGTTTCGTAGGGTCATCGGGGCAGTACTCAACAGTCGCAGGAATGATGTCAGCAGCTTAGGTCTTTTTGTTTAGTTGTCTTACAACCCAACGCCATAACGTACACCCATGCTATCGACTGGCATGCTGGCTTCTTTAGCCCCCGCCCCCGCAAATAAAAAAACCCCAGCATACGCTCGGGTTCACAGTCATTCCTTCAGGTTAATTAGCGCACGGTAAAGCGCTGCTCCAGCAGCTTACGGTCATCCTGAAACACCAAAAAATGCCACTCACCCGGCACCACTTCATGCACCTCGGTGAACTCGAATGCCATTACATCCTGCGGCGCGCCGGGCACCAGCTTTTGCGTGACAACGAATTTGTCATGGCGTTTGCCATCCGGCGTCACCACCCCGGGTGTGAGGTACAGCAGGGTCAAGGGTGAATCATCGGCCACCTTTCCCAGCAAGTTGTAGCGCAGGCCAAATTTGGTGCCGAGCTTGGCGGGAATCACATCACCGGGCTCGATCTGCTGATTGCTGCGGGTCAACACCCGCTCGCCGGCCTGGAAGTCCTGATAATCGCTGGCAAAAACGCCGAACTCTACTGGGCCTTCTACCCGGACTTCGGCCTGGGCCAGGCTGCTGATCAACATAAGTGCAGTCAGGGCACTGAAACGGATGTGGTGCATGTCGCGCTCCTTTTTTTAGATGGCGCGAGCTTATGACGCCCGTGTGACAGGACAATGACAGCTTAATCAGTCAGCTCGGCAGTACCGCGAGTCGGTCAACTGAGGGCGTTAACAAAAAAAGCTGACTTTATTTTCAGTCGGCGACATCCAGATGCTCACTCATGGCTATGGCTATCAGGTGTTTCATCGCGGCACCTGCAAGGCAACCGGTGTTCGGCTTTGCATCGATGCTGGATAACCCCATGAGAGAACACACATGAATACGCTAAAAACGCTACTGACCGCTGCGGTAACCACCGCCACGCTGAGCCTCGTGGCCGGAACCGTTAGCGCCGCCGCACGCTTGGCCCTGGGGGCCGATGGCCAGCTGTTTACGATCGACAGCGCCACTCAGAAAGTCACCGCCACTGTAGCCGGCCTGCCGGGCAACATCATTGTTATCGCGGTACTGCCAGCCATGTCATCGCGGGGTTTAGGCAGCGCGGAGGAAGGCCGCTCGGCCTTCCTCCGGTGCTTAGTTGGCGAAGGTTTCCGCGAACAAATCATCCATGGCCTTAAAGGCACGTGCAGCCGCCACCGGGTGATATTCATTGCGCCCCGGTACATTGGCCACCGGACTGGTAAAGGAATGCACCGCACCGCCATAGCTGACGAACTGCCAATCGGTCTTGGCTGCTTTCATTTCAGCGATAAAACCATCGACTTGCGCTTGCGGCACCACCGGGTCATCCGCGCCATGCAGCACCAAGACCGGCGCTTTGATGTTCTGCGCATCACTGGGGTTGGGCGTATCCAAGTTGCCGTGGAAAGACACAAAACCTTTCAGGTCAGCGCCAGAACGGGCCAGTTCGAGTACTGCCGTACCACCAAAACAGAACCCAATCGCACCCAGTTTGCTCGCGTCTAACGCGACCTGCGCGGTTTGCGCCTTAAGCACCTCCACCGCTGCCTGCGCTCGCTTGCGCATCAACGGCCGGTCACCTCGCACCAGCGTCGCCGCCGCCTTAGCTTCATCCGCATTGCTTGGGCGAACAGCCTTGCCGTACATGTCAGCCATAAACACCACGTATTTATCGCTGGCAGCGCGAGCCGCTTTCTTCGCCGATGCATCAGTGACGCCCAGCCAATTAGGCACCATCAACAAGCCCGGACGCGCTGTGGTTACTGCGTCGTCGTAGATCAGCAAGCCTTCAAACGCCTCGCCGTCAATCTCATAAGGTACCGGTTTTACCACTACTGCGGCCTCGGCGACGCCAACCAGTCCGGCCAGCGCCAAGGGTAAAAGTGACTTTTTCATCGACCTGAATCTCGCTTGATTGAGTAGCCATTAACAGTAGCGCCTGTGTGCGCTGCACCCATAAAAAAGCCCGCTTTCGCGGGCTTAATTATTTACGGCACGTGTCAGGCAGACAGCTCGACCAGCAGCTTGTTCAGGCGCTGAACGTAACCGGCTGGATCTTTCAGGGTATCCCCGGCGGCCAGTGCGGCCTGATCGAAGAGGATGTGGCTAAGGTCAGCAAAACGCGCTTCATCGGCTTCAGCATCGAGCTTTTCAATCAGCGGATGCGCCGGGTTGAATTCGAAGATCGGCTTGGAGTCCGGCACTTTCTGCCCGCTGGCTTCCAGAATCTGGCGCATCTGCAAGCCCAGATCTTGTTCACCAATGGCCAAGATTGCCGGCGAGTCGGTTAAGCGATGCGATACACGCACCTCGGCAACCTGTTCACCCAAAGCCGTTTTCAGGCGCTCAACCAAGCCTTCTTTGGTTTTAGCGACTTCTTCTTGAGCTTTCTTGTCTTCTTCCGAATCCAACTTGCCCAGGTCCAGGTCACCACGGGCGACGTCGACAAAGTGCTTACCGTCGAACTCGGTGAGGTAACTCATCAGCCACTCATCGATGCGGTCGGTGAGCAGCAGCACTTCGATGCCTTTCTTGCGGAACACTTCCAGGTGCGGGCTGTTCTTCACCTGCGCAAAGGATTCGCCAGTGAGGTAGTAGACCTTGTCCTGGCCGTCCTGCATGCGCGCGATGTACTCACCCAAGCCGACGCTCTGCTCACCGTCTTCAGTTTTGCTGGAGGCGAAACGCAGCAAGCCGCCGATCTTCTCCTTGTTGGCGAAATCTTCCGCCGGGCCTTCCTTGAGCACCTGGCCGAAGTTCTTCCAGAAGCTTTTGTATTCTTCTGGCTGGTTCTTCGCCAGTTTCTCCAGCATGTCCAGCACGCGCTTGGTCAGCGCCGACTTCATCGAATCGATGATCGGGTCTTTCTGCAGGATTTCGCGGGAGACGTTCAGCGACAGATCGTTGGAGTCGACCACGCCCTTGATAAAACGCAGGTACAGCGGCAGGAACGACTCAGCCTGGTCCATCACGAACACGCGCTGTACGTAGAGTTTCAGGCCACGCGGTGCTTCACGCTGATACAGGTCGAACGGCGCGCGCGCTGGGGTGTAAAGCAGTGAGGTGTATTCCAGCTTGCCTTCAACCTTGTTGTGGCTCCAGCTCAGGGGGTTCTCGAAATCGTGACCGATGTGCTTGTAGAACTCCTGGTATTCCTCGTCCTTGATCTCGGTACGCGGACGGGTCCACAGGGCACTGGCACGGTTAACGGTTTCCCACTCCAGGGCCTGTGTTTCCTCGCCTTCGGCAGTCGCTTGTTCTTTCGGCAACTCGATCGGCAGGGCGATATGGTCGGAGTATTTTTTGATGATATTGCGCAAACGCCAGCCATCGGCGAATTCGTCTTCAGCGGCCTTCAGGTGCAGGACGATGCGCGTACCGCGCTCGGCTTTCTCAACCGTAGCGACTTCAAAATCGCCCTCGCCTTTGCTCGACCAATGCACACCTTCGCTGGTAGGGCTGCCGGCGCGACGGCTGAATACGTCAACCTTGTCGGCGACGATAAAGGCCGAGTAGAAGCCCACACCGAACTGACCGATCAGGTGCGAGTCTTTCTTCTGGTCGCCGGTCAGGTGCTGCATAAAGTCGGCAGTACCGGACTTAGCGATGGTGCCCAGGTGGGTAATCGCGTCTTCACGGCTCATGCCGATGCCGTTGTCTTCGAGGGTGACGGTTTTGGCGTCTTTGTCGAAGCTGACACGGATTTTAAGCGGGTCGCCGCCTTCCAGCAGCTCAGGCTTGGCCAGCGCTTCGAAGCGCAGCTTGTCGGTGGCATCGGAGGCGTTGGAAATCAGTTCACGAAGGAAGATTTCCTTGTTTGAGTAAAGCGAATGGATCATCAGATGAAGCAACTGCTTCACTTCTGTCTGGAAGCCCAGGGTTTCTTTTTGAGTTTCCACACTCATGGTCTCTAACTCCACTTTGTTGACGAAGCCGCAGTGCGGCAGATGTCACAAAGGTGGGGGCATGTTGTGAGATTTCAAGTGTTTGGCTCTTAGGGTTCGAGTAACTCGATGCGGGTCACTTCTTCAGGCAGTAGGGTGTAGGTGACCTCACCCGGCCCGCTCATGCGCTGACGCAGGATGATCCGACCATCCTGATCAATACCCTGGAAGCGCCCTTCCGCAGTGTTACCACGCTCAGTGAGCACACGCATGCTGAGGTTCTGATAACGACTGGGACTGCGTAACAAGCCTTCGAGACTGAAACGCACACGGCGATCTAGTGGGCGGCTGACGCGTTCCGGAACGACCGCTGCTGCTGGCGTAGCCTGGGCAACAGGCGGCGCAATTGCGCTGGGTAAAGGCGGAAAACTATCGGCAGTAACCTGCCAGCCACGCTTATCCAGTTTCTCCAACATGATCGGTAACTGCTGCAGTTCGCCATTGATCTGTGCCTGCACGTTCAGGTCAATGCTCTGCAAGGGAAAGTTAAGGTTACCAATTGGCTTCAGTTGTACCTGACTGGTGGCAAAGCGGCGTTCTAAGTAGTCCTGTATGACGTGGGTAACCGTGTCGACAGAGTCAAACTGCCTGTCTACGTTGCCCCCCTGATAGCGCAGGCCATTGCGAAACAGCTCAAGCTTGCCACTAAGCGTGGTTTTGAAATTCGGTGGCAAGACCAAATGAAAATCCCCCGCCAGCTTGTTCGGCGCCACCGGCTGCAAATCCAAGTGCAGGGTGTAGCCACGGCTCAAACGCCGCGCTTCGGGCAATTCCTGCTCAGGTAATAACCAGCTGATTTCAACTTCCGGCAAGACACCTTTATCAGAGGGCAAAACATCGACGCGCACCGGGCCCTGGGGCACTTTCGGCAAGCGGATCAGCAGCTCGCTCTGCGCAAAGAAATCCTGGCCTTCACGCAGACTCAATACGCCATCCAGCAGTTCAGCCTGTTGCGGCGCGAATGGCCGGCCATTCAACTCACCACGCAGTTCAATGGCCAGCTCCGATGGCGCCTGCACCTCGGGTTTGAGCCACTCAAGACTGAGAATGGCTGCGAGCCGCTGGGCATCATGGCTGGCCAATAAGGTCAGGCCAACCACCAACGGGATAACCCCTAAACCAGCCAGCGCCAAGGCTGGCCGTGCCGAACGCCAGTGACGCAACACATACAGCAACGTGAATGGCGGCAAAAGACTGGCCCAGCCCCACAGTATGCTGGTGGCGAAGGCACGCATTACCAGCCAAACCAGCCCGGCGAGTATCAGCAGCAAGCCACCCAGAATCAGCAGCGCATCCATTGCGTGTTCCTTAGCGTTGGTTTAACAAGTGGTGATCAACAATCAGCGTCTACAACCAGTGCTCAAGGCTCATCGACCTTAAAATGCGCCCGCGCCGTGGCAATGGGCTCGGTCTGGCGGGTTTGCCAGGCGGTGATGGCGACGTTGGCGACCCGTCGACCTTGCCGCCACACCTGGCATTGCACGAAGGTGTCACGATAATGGCCAGCGCGTAGGTAATCTATCGAGAAGTCGATGATTTTCGGCAAATGTGGGATGCCCATAAACATCAGTAGATGGAGCATGGCCGAATGTTCCATAAAGCCAGCAATCACTCCGCCATGCAGCGCCGGCAAGGTCGGATTGCCGATGCAGTCCGGGTTGGCCGGTAAACGGAAGACCATATCATCGCCCAACCGCAGGCATTCAATCCCCAATAACTTGGCATAGGGGATCAGGCTGATCAGCGGGTCGTAGTTATTCTGCTCATGGGCTTCACGCACCAGCTGGTTGAGATTCAAGGTACTCATTGACCAGCCCCTTGAGTGCTGCGGGTCACCACCTTGCCGCTTTGGGCACGTTTACCCATACGCATAAACGCGCCGACCACATGGGCAATCGGCTCGTCTGGGTTGTCCTGATAAGCATAACCGCGCGTGAATATGATGTTTTCAGTCACCCGGTAGCACTCAGCAAAGCCAAATACATCCTTATTCGGCTCGGCCGGATGCATATAATCGATGCGCAGGTCGAGGGTGGGGCAGATTTCAAACTCGGGCAACACACACACGGTTGAAATGCCGCAGGTGGTGTCCATCAACGTGGTGATGGCGCCGCCGTGGATCACCCCGGTTTGCGGGTTACCGACAATCTGCTCACTGTAGGGCAGTCGCAGGATCAAGCCGTGCGGTTCGGCACTGTGCACACTCATGCCGAGCAGCTGGCAATGGCGCAATACCGACAGAAAACGCTGCGCACGCTCAGCAATAGGAGAATTGCTCATGACATCTAGCCCCAGACCCACTGTACAAAGAATGAGCATGATAACCGCTGAGAGAAAGCACGACACCACGGCAGCGGCCTGCTGATAAGAACTACCGGGTTATTAATAGGGAACTTCGGCGAAAATGTAGTTTCCAAGGCTATGCTTGGGCGACCACGCATTGATCACTACATTTCAAGGAGTACTACCCGTGCAAAAGCCATTCACCTATGCCCTGCTTCTCGCCGCCATGCTCGGCCTGGCCGCTTGCGATAAAACCCCAGAAGATAACATGGAGTCAGCCAAGGAGTCCGCTGCTGAGGCCATGGAATCCATGGGTGATGCTGCTGATAAAGCCGGCGAAGCCATTGAGCAGAAAGCCGATGAAGTAATGGGTACTGAGCCAACCATTGGCGAGCAAATTGAAGAAACTGCCAATGATGCAGCTGATGCCATGGAAGATGCAGGCGAAGAAATGAAGGATGCTGTTGACGGCCAATAAGCCTTCCAGCTGAAACAAAGAGGCCCGCAGATTGCGGGCCTCTTTGTTTGTGGCGCTATCCAAGCGCCGGGGTAAGCATCAGCAGCAGGCTGCATAACAGCCCAACCCCCCAAACCACGCTGCGCTGCCAGTGCAGGTCAGCCCAGTAGCAGAATAAGTACAGCACTCGCGCCACCACGAACGTCACCGCCAGCACATCCACCAGAATGCCGTGAGTATTGGTCGCATGGGCCATCAACACCCCAACGGCAAACAACGGAAACGCTTCAAAACTGTTCATGTGAGCGGCCAACGCGCGCGCGCCAGCACCGGTCAAGCGACCTTGCTGAGCGCGTGGATGATGGTTGTCATAGTGACCGTCGCCCTCCTTTGCCATGGCTTTGGCCACCGGCGCTTTGGCAATGAATATCAACAGTGCGCTGATAAAGATGCACCAGAATGGGATGCTCATTCGCTTTTCTCCTTGGGCGATTCAAACGCTGGGGTCTGGGTATAGACCATCACTTCTAGCACATCGGAATGAAACTCACGGCGGTACAACACCAACACTACACCGGTGCTTACCAGCATAAAAAACCACGGGTTGATAAACCAGGACAGTGTCGCCATGCCAAAGTAATACGCGCGCAGTCCCTGGTTGAACTGGTTGGCTGCCATCGAGATAACCCGCGCAGTCCGCTCGGCAAAGGCTTTGCGCTCTTGCTCGGTAACATGCCGCTCACCAATCATCGGTGCAGCACCTATTAATGTCGCAGCGAAATTGTACTGGCGCATACACCAGCTGAAGGTAAAGAAGGCATTGACGAACACCACCCCCAGACACAGCAACTTGATCTCCGACATTTCTCGGCTCGCGACCTGAACAAAGGGCAGGTCAGCAAGCAGGGAAACCGCGCGATCAGACGCGCCCAGCACGGTAAGAATACCGGCGAGGATGATCAGCGTGCTGGAAGCAAAGAACGAGGCATTGCGCTCTAGGTTGCCAATCACATTGGCGTCGGCAATACGGTTGTCGCGCAGCAACATGCGGCGCATCCAGTCCTCACGATACAGGTGCAGCACACTGGCAAGACAGGGAGTGGTCTGGCCCTTGACCAGGGCATAGCGGGTGTAACCGGCCCAACACACCACAAACCAGATAACTGCAAGCAGGTGCGCTAGGTAATATTCACTGATCGGCATGCAAGCTCCTTGATAAGTTGCGCCGATTATAGACGGGCTTGGCTTTCAGCTGGCCTAAATAGGTCAGGCAAATAAGTCGTCTACACCATCTGATAGGCCTAAAAAGCTTGGTAGATTTCGTCGCAGCACTGGCATTTAGCATGTCTTGTATTTCGACTGGTACCTGCTTGAAAATCAGGTCTGAAATTGCTCAATCAATCGGCTCAGTTTCTTCTCCAGATCGCGAATACTTTGCGCAGATGCACGGGTTTTCTCGACCGTTACATAGGCGTTTTCGCTGATCTGGTTGGCCCGTACCAAACCCGCACCAACATCTTCCGCAACCTTGGCTTGCTCGGCCGCAGCAGCAACCAGCAGCTGGATATTTTGATCGATAGCGCCCACGGCCTGGGTGATGCGCTGCAGGGAGTCACTGGTCTGCTCGGTGCTGTCATTTGCTAATGTCACCGCCTGCTGGCTCTCGGCCATTACCGTGATAGAGGCCTGACTGCGCCGTTGCAAGGTCTGGATGATTTCCTGGATCTCCGCGGTAGAGGTCTGGGTACGTTGCGCCAGGCTACGCACTTCATCCGCTACTACAGCAAAGCCTCGCCCTTGTTCGCCCGCCCGCGCAGCCTCGATTGCCGCATTGAGGGCCAGCAAATTGGTCTGCTGGGCAATCGAGCCGATGACAACCAGCACTGAACCAATACGCTCACTGTCAGCACTTAGGCTTTGGATCACGTCAGACAGGCGCGCGACCTTCTCGTTCAGGCTCTGCATAGCCTGACGGTTGCTCTCTACGCAGCGCAAGCCATCATGCGCAGCCTCACGGGTATCGTGCGAAAGTTGCTGGCCATGCCCTGCGCTATTGGCCATCTCCTGCGCGCTGGCGGACATTTGGGTCATGGCGGAAGCCATCTGCGTGCTTTCATCGCGCTGTTGTTCCACATCTTGGTGAGCGCGCTGTGCTGACTGCTGTAGATTTTCGCCAGCCTGCGCCAAGGTATGTGAGGCCTGCGCCACCTCAGCGACCGTCTGGCGAATTTTCTCGACAAAGGTATTGAAGCTGCTGGCCAACAGACCGAGATCGTCCTTGCCGAGAATCGGCAGGCGCTTGGTCAGATCGCCCTCACCTTCGGCCATATCCTGCAACATCAGGTTGATCTGCCGCAGCCCATGCACCAATGCATGCCCAACGCCATATGCCAGCAACGCCCCCAGAACAAGGGCGGCAAACAACAATCCCCATAACAGCTGATTGACCTGCAACACAGTACTGTCAGTAGCGCTGGAAGCCTCCTGCATATCTGCCATCAGGCGCTGCTGCAGGCGGCTGGCCAGCTCGGCGATCTGAGGGTCTATGCGATCCATTTGGGCAAGGGCGTCATTGCGTTGCTTAACCAGCTCCACCACCTTAGCAGCGGCCGTCTTATAGCGCTCTAGGCTATCGAGGGCTTGGGTCAGTTGTGCAATCAGGCGTTCGCTGCTACTACGGTCGCGCAACACCGTAATCATGCTTTGCGCATTGTCTAGCTCGCGGGTAAAGGCCTTAACCTGCGCGTCCTGATTCTCCTGCAAGAACTGATACAGATACTGGCTGCCCAACAACAGGTTGCGCATAGCAGCACTGGCATAGAACACCGCGTCAAGGTTGAAACTTTGCTGAGCATTGGTCAGCACTGCGGAGAGGACTTGCTCAATAGCCGGGCCATGCTCGCTCAGTTCACCGCTGAGCAACGCCTGGCGTTGCTGACTTAGGGGCACCAAGCGCTCGCGGAACAAATCGCTGTATTGCACATGAAGTTGTTGTATCGACTCAAGCAGGCGCTGCTGTTCAGGCTCGGGCAGGCGCGCTACGGCCTCCTGCAAGGCTGCTCCAAGGTTCTTATCCAGCTCAGCAATCAGCGATTCCGCCCCAGTCTCACCGCTACGCGCATACTGGCTGACAGACAGCTGCAGTCGCGCCATGTTGTCACTGACCTGCGCGACCCGCTCAATGCTTGGCCCCAGGTCGCGAGTGACCACCTCGACCCTATCGGCGATATTGCGCAGCGACAGTGACGAGACAACCCCTAAGATGATCAGGAGTAAACACAGCACCACAGGCACGATGGCGATTTTGTAAGCAATTCGCAGATCGGCAAACCAGCGCATAGATAACTCCCTCTGGTAGCAATTAAGTAAAGCACCCACTGCCTTATCGACTGCAGCAACGGCATTCTTGAATCTTTAGCCAATTTATTAATGCAAAAAACACACCGTGCTACAACCATTGCAGCACACAACAAAAAGGCCACCCGAGGGTGGCCTTTTCTTAGGTCAGAAAGCCTTAGGCTTTTTTGACTTCCCAACCAGTCAGCTCGGCCAAAGCCTTACCGATATCAGCCAGGGAACGCACGGTTTTCACACCCGCGTCTTGCAGGGCTGCGAACTTCTCATCCGCGGTACCTTTACCACCAGAGATGATTGCACCGGCATGGCCCATACGCTTGCCAGCAGGTGCAGTCACACCGGCAATGTAAGAGACCACAGGCTTGGTCACGTGTGCCTTGATGTAGACCGCCGCTTCTTCTTCAGCCGAACCGCCGATCTCACCGATCATCACAATCGCTTCGGTCTTCGGGTCTTCCTGGAACAGCTTCAGGATGTCGATGAAGTTGGAGCCCGGGATCGGATCACCGCCGATGCCAACGCAGGTGGACTGACCGAAGCCGGCGTCGGTGGTCTGCTTAACCGCTTCGTAAGTCAGGGTGCCAGAACGCGAGACGATGCCTACTTTGCCTGGCAAGTGAATGTGCCCTGGCATGATGCCGATCTTGCACTCGCCCGGAGTGATCACGCCTGGGCAGTTCGGGCCAATCAGGACCACGCCCAGCTCGTCACATTTGACCTTGGCTTCGAGCATGTCGATGGTCGCGATGCCTTCGGTGATGCAGACGATCAGCTTGATGCCGCTCATGGCCGCTTCAAGGATCGAGTCCTTGCAGAACGGAGCTGGAACGTAGATCACGCTAGCGGTTGCGCCAGTCTGCTCAACTGCTTCACGCACGGTGTTGAACACCGGCAGATTCAGGTGAGTGGTGCCGCCTTTACCCGGCGTCACACCGCCAACCATCTTGGTGCCGTAGGCGATGGCTTGCTCGGAGTGGAAGGTGCCCTGCGAGCCGGTGAAGCCCTGGCAGATAACTTTGGTGTCTTTATTGATCAGGACGCTCATTATTTGCCCTCCGCAGCTTTGACGACTTGCTGAGCAGCGTCAGTCAAGCTGGTTGCCGCGATGATATTCAGGCCGCTTTCTGCTAGGACTTTAGCGCCCAGTTCAGCGTTGTTACCTTCCAGACGGACGACAACTGGGATTTTTACGCCGACTTCTTTCACCGCGCCGATGATGCCTTCGGCAATCATGTCGCAACGAACGATACCGCCGAAGATGTTCACCAGTACCGCAGCCACGTTGCTGTCGGAGAGGATGATTTTGAAAGCTTCGGTTACGCGCTCTTTGGTTGCACCGCCACCTACGTCGAGGAAGTTGGCTGGCTTGCCGCCGTGCAGGTTGACGATGTCCATGGTGCCCATGGCCAGGCCAGCGCCGTTGACCATGCAACCGATGTTGCCTTCAAGGGCAACGTAATTCAGCTCAAACTTGGCAGCGTGAGCTTCACGCGGATCGTCCTGAGACGGATCGTGCATGGCGCGCAGCTTAGGCTGACGGTACAGGGCGTTGGCGTCGATGTTGATCTTGGCGTCTAGACAATGCAGGTTGCCGTCAGCCTTGATCACCAGCGGGTTAACTTCCAGCAGCGCCAGGTCGTAGTCCTGGAACAGCTTGGCCAGGCCAACGAATATCTGAGTGAACTGCTTGACCTGATCACCTTCCAGACCTAACTGGAATGCCAGATCGCGGCCCTGGAACGGCTGAGCGCCGACCAGCGGATCGATAGTGGCCTTGAGAATCTTCTCAGGTGTGTCGTGAGCAATCTTCTCGATGTCCACGCCACCTTCGGTGGACGCCATGAACACGATACGGCGGCTGGAACGATCAACAACGGCGCCCAGGTACAGTTCCTTGGCGATATCGGTGCAGGACTCAACCAGAATCTGGTGAACTGGCTGACCATTGGCGTCAGTTTGGTAAGTGACCAAACGCTTGCCCAACCAGTTGGCGGCGAAGGCTTTAGCGTCTTCTTTGCTCTTGACCAGCTTCACGCCGCCGGCTTTACCGCGACCACCAGCATGGACTTGGGCCTTAACAACCCACTCAGTACCACCGATTTTGTCGCAGGCCTCGAAGGCTTCTTCCGGGGTGCTTACCGCGAAGCCCTTGGATACGGGCAAGCCGTATTCAGCGAACAGCTGCTTACCCTGATACTCGTGGAGATTCATGCTTGTCTACCGTCTTCGTTTAGGTATTGCGCATACGGTGCTGCACATATGATGCCGCACCACCTGTGACTGCTTCTGGAGCAATCCGGCTGACGTTCCGCGCAGTAACCGAAGCTTTGCGCAGGCAGTCAGCCTTGGTCCTTCTCGTGCCTAACCCACGGTCGTCGCTCGACACCATCTCGCGACGAGCGTGAACGCTTTTATTGGCGTTTCTTTGTTAGTTAACGCTTCTTACGGTTGGCGATATGAATGGCATGGCCATTAACCGCCAAAGCGGCTTCGTGTAGCGCTTCGGACAGCGTCGGATGGGAGAACACCATCATTCCGAGATCCTCGGCACTGGTGCCGAATTCCATACCGATAGCACCCTGCTGAACCAATTCAGCAGCACTTGGGCCAATCACGTGGACACCCAGGACGCGGTCGGTATTGGCATCAGCAATGACCTTGACCAGACCGCCAGTGTCGTTGGCGGCCATGGCGCGACCGCTGGCAGCAAACGGGAAGGTGCCAACATTAACAGCGACACCTTCGGTCTTAAGCTGCTGCTCGTTCTTACCAACCCATGCAATTTCCGGATGGGTGTAAATAACCGATGGAATCAGGTCATAGTTAATCTGAGCTTTGTGGCCAGCGATGCGCTCGGCGACCATAACGCCTTCTTCTGACGCTTTGTGCGCCAGCATAGCGCCACGCACCACATCACCCACGGCGTAAACGCCTGGGACGCTGGTGGCGCACTGGTCATCAACGAAGATAAAACCGCGCTCGTCCATGTCGACACCGCTATCGCTAGCCAGCAGGTCAGTGGTCACCGGGCGACGGCCTACGGCAACGATCAGCTTGTCAAAAACGAGCTTCTGCTCGCCTTCGGCGTCTGTGAAGTTGACCGTGACTTGCTTCTTCTTTACTTCCGAACCGGTCACGCGAGCACCCAAACGAATGTTCAGACCCTGCTTGGTGAAGGTTTTCAGCGCTTCTTTAGCGATTTGCTCATCAGCAGCCGGGAGAAACTTGTCCAGTGCTTCCAGTACGGTGACTTCAGCACCGAGGCGAGCCCAGACCGAGCCCAGTTCCAGACCGATTACACCGGCACCGATAACGCACAGCTTCTTTGGTACGCTCTGAAATTCCAGGGCGCCGGTGGAGTCAACGATCACATCTTGATCAATCGGCGCAGGCGGAATGTCGATCGGCTTGGAGCCTGAAGCCAGGATCACGTTCTCAGCATCAATGATCTGCGTCTTGCCATCAGAACCGGTGACTTCAACCTGCTTACCCGCCAGCAGTTTGCCGTGACCTTCAAGTAGCGTCACGCCATTGGCTTTGAACAAGGTGGCAA
>JAGGNC010000027.1 GCA_017886405.1 Pseudomonas sp.
GAGTATGAAAAAGGCGATATTCGCGAAGTACCGGACTTCAACGTGTTCTTCCGCTACAACGCCACGTACCCCTACTACTCCGACGCCATCTGGTACCTGACGCAGATGCGTCGCTGGGGCCAAGTCAGCGATGCCAAACCGGATAGCTGGTACTTCGACATTGCCAAGCAGGTCTATCTGCCGGCGGTGTATCGCAGTGCTGCGGATGAGCTGATTGCCGAAGGCAAGGCCAACGCTGCGGACTTCCCGCCAGCCAACGAAGAAGGCTTTCGTGCGCCGACCAATGAGTTTATCGATGGCCTGACCTACAACGGACGCAAGCCCAATGACTACATCAACCAGTTCACGATTGGTCTGAAAGCCGATACCGAGCTCTAAATTCGCCATTGCCTTAGGGGGCGAACCATTCGCCCCCTCTTTATCGAGGACATGACAATGAGCAATCCCGCTTCGGCACAACCCATTCAAGACACCCTTAAATCTGCCAGCCGCGCAGCCCTTAAACGCTGGTTGCCGAACCTATTGCTGCCGGTAATTGGTGTACTGGTCTTTCTTCTGTTCTGGCAGATTGCTGCTGGCAGTGTCAACACCAGCCTCGGCAAGTTCCCCGGCCCGACACAAGTGGCCACTCAGTTCGCCGGCCTGGTTAAGGAACACCAACGTGAACAGCTAAAGGCCGAGGCGTTCTACCAGCGCCAAGAACAGCGAAACGCCGATAAGCTCGCCAAAAACCCTGAGGCCAAGGTCAGCATTCGCCCTTATACCGGCAAGCCGACCTTCTTCAAACAGATACTCACCAGCCTGTACACCGTTATGACCGGCTTCGTTATAGCGTCACTGATAGCGATTCCCTTGGGGATTGTCTGCGGCCTGAGCAAGCCTATTTATAACGCGGTCAACCCGTTGATCCAGATTTTTAAGCCGGTATCACCACTGGCCTGGTTACCCCTGGTGACTATGGTGGTCAGCGCCGTGTATACCAGCACCGACCCGCTGTTCGCCAAATCCTTCGTCACCTCTGCGGTAACGGTCGCGTTGTGCTGCTTGTGGCCAACGGTAATCAACACCACCGTCGGGGTCGCCAACCTGGACAAAGACCTGCAAAACGTCAGCCGCGTGCTGAGCCTCTCCCCGATGCGCCATGTTCGCCGGATTGTCTTACCGGCCGCTATTCCGATGATTTTCACCGGTCTGCGGTTATCGCTCGCCACTGGCTGGATGGTGTTGATCGCGGCTGAAATGCTCGCGCAAAACCCAGGGCTGGGGAAATTTATCTGGGATGAGTTTCAGAACGGCAGCTCTAACTCACTGGGTCGGATTATGGTCGCGGTGGTTGTCATCGGCCTGATCGGCTTCGTCCTCGACCGCCTTATGCTTATGCTCCAGCGCCGTGTTAGCTGGGACAAAAACGCCGACCTGCGCTAAGCCACACTCAGGAGTCTGACATGAACAATGCACACCTTGAATTAACCGGCGTTGGTATCAGCTTCCCCACCGACAAGGGCCTGTATTGCGCGCTGCAGAACGTCAACTTGAAGATCGGCAAGGGCGAATTTGTCTCCTTGATCGGCCATTCCGGCTGCGGTAAATCCACCGTGCTGAATATTGTTGCGGGCCTCCATCAGGCCACCACTGGTGGCGTAATACTCGATGGTCACGAGGTAAATGAACCAGGGCCGGAGCGTGCGGTGGTGTTCCAGAACCACAGCTTGCTGCCTTGGCTGACCTGCTATCAGAACGTCGAACTGGCTGTGCGCCAGGTTTTTCAGGGTAAGAAAACACGCCGCGAAATGCGCGAGTGGATTGAGCACAACCTGCAACTGGTGCACATGATGCACGCCAAGGACAAACGCCCCAGCGAAATCTCCGGGGGGATGAAACAACGTATCGGCATCGCCCGCGCCCTGGCCATGCAGCCCAAAGTGCTGTTGATGGACGAGCCTTTCGGCGCCCTTGATGCACTGACCCGTGCGCACCTGCAGGACTCGCTGATGGAAATTCATGCCGAGCTCGGTAACACGGTGATCATGATCACCCACGATGTCGACGAAGCCGTGCTGCTGTCCGACCGCATTGTGATGATGAGCAACGGCCCCGCCGCCGGTGTCGGCGAGATTCTTGAGGTCCTGCTGGAGCGCCCGCGTGAACGCATCGCCCTCGCTCACGATGCGCGCTACCACGAGTACCGCGCCGCTGTGCTGGAGTTCCTCTACCAAAAACAATTGCGCCCAGCGGCCTAAACCTGAGCCCAAGCCGGACAGTCAGTTGCGGGGCTGGCTATCCGGTTATTTGCGCGCAATACGCGCAAGGTACTGATCATGCAGATCTAGATTACCAACCGGCCTGGTAGCCACAACGACCTCATGCTCAAGGGGTAACAGCACAAACCTTAAGCGTGCAGGCCACGCCGTGTGATTCGCTCGCAACATGGCACCTTATGGCCGTGTGCCCGCGTACAATTGCGCCGCCACCGCATATGCCCTTCACCCTCACACGAGACTCGTCCATGGCCCGCCTGACCCTTGAATTCCCCGAAGACCAGTTCTGCTACAACACCCATCTGACGGTGCGCGTAACTGACATCAATGCGGCCAACCACCTGGGCAATGACTCGATGATTTCGATGATTTCCGAGGCGCGGGCGCGTTTTCTATTCGAGTTCGGCGTCGAGGAAACCCAGGAAGACGGCACCGGCATCATCGTCACTGACCTGGCCACCACCTACCGCGCCGAAGCCCATGCCCGCGACCAACTCCTTTTCGAGGTTGGCGTGATGGATTTCAACCCCTATGGCGGCGACATCACCTTCCGCATCACGCGTCCCGCCGATAGTTCGCTCGTCGCCATGGCCAAATCTGGCTTCGTATTCTTCAACTACAAACTGGGCACGGTGGTGCAGATGCCAGCCACCTTTAGCGGCAAATTCGGCAAGGTCAATTGGCTAAAACCCTAATCTGAACGTGCCCGCATAAAGCTCGCGATATTTAGCCTGATCCTGCCTAATCGCGACAAAACTGCCTGATTGAGCATTAATTGCTCAATTATTCAGCTATCAGCCGTGACAGCTGACACATCCTCGGCTTCGCCTTAGGCATAACAACAAGAGCAGAGCAACTGCTATGCCGATCATGCGCCGCTATGTCCGCCACGCTGGGCTGTTGAGCAACCTACTGGCTCTGGCCCTCCTGACGCTTCCGTTACCGACCCAGGCGACGAGCACAAGCACCGACGCCACAAAAGGTGCACAGGCAGCAGCACGCTTGATTGCACATTGACGCGCAACACACTAAAGCGCGCCAGTTGCAGCACTCGTCATAAGGCTCATCACGGTTTGCCCTTACACAGTTTGGTTTGCCAGAATCGGGATCACCGATCGCGCCCATTAAAGAGCAGGTTATTCAGCAGCGCCTCCTTTTGCAGCACGATCTTCGCCTTGCACCCAAGCTC
>JAGGNC010000118.1 GCA_017886405.1 Pseudomonas sp.
CAGTACCTCAGTCATCCGAACTTGAGTTAACCAACTAGCCGTACAGGCCACTAGGGACTAAAAAACCCCGCCAATGGGGCGGGGTCGAGGGTGCGAGCGTCACTGCTCGGGAGTTGAGGCGTTACAGCAGCAGGGTGCGAATGTCGGTCAGTACATCACCCAGGCGCTTGGTAAAGCGTGCGGCGGCGGCGCCATTGATCACCCGGTGGTCGTAGGACAGCGAGAGCGGCAGCATCAGCTTGGGCTGGAAGGTCTTGCCATCCCAGACCGGTTGAATGGTTGCTTTGCTCACGCCCAGAATCGCCACCTCCGGTGCGTTGACGATCGGCGTGAAGCCGGTGCCGCCAATGTGCCCGAGGCTGGAAATGGTGAAGCAGGCACCCTGCA
Source organism: Pseudomonas sp. (assembly GCA_017886405.1). GTDB lineage: Bacteria > Pseudomonadota > Gammaproteobacteria > Pseudomonadales > Pseudomonadaceae > Aquipseudomonas. Next base: position 388 of record JAGGNC010000118.1, read on the forward strand.
TATCGTCAGCAGAAAGCTTTTTAGTGCGGGCCTTCTCAGCCAATGCGGCGGCTTCGGCAGCGAGCTGCAACAGGCTCTTCTGATCGACGTTCTTGATCACCGGTACCAGCAGGCCATCGGGGGTGTCCACGGCAAAGCCGATGTGCACGTACTTCTTGCGGATGATCGCTTTGCCGCTCGGCGCCAGCGAACTGTTGAAGTCCGGCAGCTCCTTGAGCAGGAAGGCGCAGGCTTTGAGCAGCAATGGCAGTACGGTGAGTTTGACCCCAGCCTTTTCTGCCACCGCTTTTTGCGCAACGCGGAAGGCCTCCAGTTCGGTGATGTCGGCTGAATCGAACTGGGTCACGTGCGGCACGTTGAGCCAGCTGCGGTGCAGGTTGTTAGCGCCGACCTGCATCAGGCGGGTCATCGCCACTTCTTCGATTTCACCAAACTTGCTGAAGTCCACCATCGGAATCGGCGGGATACCGGCGCCACCGGTTGCACCCGCGGCCGGGGCTTCCTTGGCCTTCAGCATCATCGCCTTGACGTAAGCCTGGACATCTTCTTTAAGAATGCGGCCTTTCGGTCCGCTGCCGGGCGGCTGCCAGCTCAACACCAAACTCGCGGGCGAGCAAGAAGCCGGGCCCCATGCATAACCGTCGCGCTTGGCCATAGCCGCTACGTGGCCGCGGCGGCTGAGGATGCGATGGCGTGACTTCGGCAGCAATCGCCGGATTGGCGCCTTCCGGTACCTTGTGGGTTCGTTGTCGCGGGCAGGTGCATCGCTTTTTTTGTGCTTTAGTCGGGGCGGCTGTGGCGTCTCGCCGGACCTTGAGCTTGAGAATCAGGTCGGTGCCGACCATCGTCCAGTTTCACACTGATGCTTTCACCACCGCCGTTGGCGTGGGATTTCCATGCTGGCCTTGTGGACTCCAGGGTGATCAGCGACTGCTCGGCAGAGACGGTGCCACCTTGACCAGCATTCAATAATGGCTTTGCCATCCGAGCCAATGTCCGGTACGTGAATATCCTGCCTGCTGCTCGCCGACTTGGCGGCGGGCGTTTCGTTTTGCCTGATGCGCGCCGGGGCGGACTCAGTGGCCCCTTGGCCGGTGTTGCCGCGGCTCACCTGCAACGTCCAGCTCAAGCAGCTCGTCGCCTTCTTTCAGGGTGTCACCGAGCTTCACTTTCAGGCTTTTCACCACGCCGGCTTTCGGCGCGGGAATTTCCATACTGGCTTTGTCCGACTCCAGCGTCAGCAGGCTCTGATCAGCCTCGATGCGGTCGCCAACTTTCACCATCAGCTCAATTACTTCACCCTCACCGCCGCCGATGTCGGGTACGCGAATCAATTCACTCATCGTTTCGCTCCTTAGCAGTCCAGTGGGTTGAGTTTTTCCGGGTCGATGCCGAACTTGACGATGGCTTCAGCCACCACCTTAGGTTCGATATCACCCCGGTCGGCGAGGGCTTCCAGTGCAGCGAGGACTACCCAGTTGCGGTCCACTTCAAAGAAGTGGCGCAGCTTCTTGCGGCTGTCGCTGCGGCCGAAGCCGTCGGTGCCGAGCACTTTGAATTCCTTGCTCGGTACCCATTGACGAATCTGTTCGGCGAACAACTTCATGTAGTCGGTTGAGGCAATCACCGGGCCCTTGCGCCCGCCTAGGCACTCTTCGACATAGGTTTGCTTGGGCTTTTGCCCCGGATGCAGGCGGTTGCTGCGCTCCACGGCCAGGCCGTCGCGGCGCAGTTCGTTGAAGCTGGTCACGCTCCATACGTCGGCAGCGACGTTGAACTCATCACGCAGGATCTTCGCCGCCTCGCGCACTTCGCGCAGAATGGTGCCGGAGCCGAGCAGCTGCACGTGATGGGCGGCGTCCTTCTTGTCCTCTTCGAGCAGGTACATGCCCTTGATGATGCCTTCCTCGACACCGGCCGGGATGGCGGGCTGCTGGTAGGACTCGTTCATCACGGTGATGTAGTAGAAAACGTCCTGCTGCTCTTCGGTCATTTTCTTCATGCCGTCCTGGATGATCACCGCCAGCTCGTAGCCATAGGTTGGATCATAGGTGCGGCAGTTGGGGATGGTCGCGGCCAGTATGTGGCTGTGACCGTCCTCGTGCTGCAAGCCTTCGCCGTTTAGCGTGGTGCGTCCGGCGGTGCCGCCGATCAGGAAACCACGGGTGCGGCTGTCGCCGGCGGCCCAGGCCAGGTCGCCAATACGCTGGAAGCCAAACATCGAGTAGAAGATGTAGAACGGTAGCATCGGTTGGTTATGGACGGAGTACGAGGTGCCTGCGGCGATAAACGAGCTCATGGCGCCGGCCTCGTTGATGCCTTCTTCAAGAATCTGACCCTTCTTGTCCTCGCGGTAGAACATCACCTGGTCTTTATCCACCGGCTCGTACAACTGGCCAACAGAGGAGTAGATCCCGAGCTGACGGAACATGCCTTCCATGCCGAAGGTACGTGCCTCGTCCGGGATGATCGGCACGATACGTGAACCGATGTCCTTGTCTTTGACCAGCTGCGAGATGATGCGCACAAAGGCCATGGTGGTGGAGATTTCACGGTCGCCCGAGCCATCGAGAATCGTCTTGAGGGTTTCCAGTGGTGGCGTCGGGATGCTGAAGCTCTTGGCGCGGCGTTGTGGCACGAAGCCGCCGAGCGCGGCGCGGCGCTCGCTCAGGTAGCGGGCTTCGGCGCTGCCTTCTTCCGGCTTGATGAACGGTAGGCTTTCCAGCGCGTCGTCTTTAACCGGAATATCGAAACGGTCGCGGAACTGCTTGAGACTGTCGACATCGACCTTCTTGGTGTTGTGTGCGGTGTTCTTCGCTTCGCCAGCCCCAGTGCCATAACCCTTAACGGTTTTGGCCAGGATCACAGTCGGCTGTTCTTTGTGATTGACCGCCTGATGATAGGCCGCATACATCTTGTAAGGGTCGTGGCCGCCGCGGTTGAGTTTCCAGATTTCCTCATCGGAGAGGTCTTTGACCATCTCTTTCAGCTCGGGGCTGTTGAAGAAATGCTCGCGAACGAAGGCGCCGTCTTTGGCTTTGTAGTTC
>JAGGNC010000108.1 GCA_017886405.1 Pseudomonas sp.
ATCTACTGGCCTTGAATGCGGCAATTGAAGCGGCGCGCGCGGGTGAGAGCGGGCGCGGTTTTGCCGTGGTGGCGGATGAGGTGCGGGCCTTGGCCAGTAAGACGCAGCAGTCCACAGGCGATATTCAGGCGCATATTGGCGCGCTGCAGCAAGGCGCACGGGAAGCGGTTGAGGCCATTGCTCAGGCTGGCAAGCAGGCTGATCAGGGGTTGTCGGCGTTGCGCGAAAGTGCTCGGGTGCAGCAGTCCGTGCGCGCAGCGGTGGAGGAGGTGCACGGTGCCATCAATACGGCAACCGAGGCAGCGACGCATCAGGCTCAAGGTGCAGATGCTGTTCGTGGGCGCGTAGAGGTGATTCATGTCGAGGCGCAGCGTGCGGCGGAGGCTGTGGCGGCGACGGCAAAAAGTGGCCAAGTGCTGGATGGCTTGGCGAATAAGCTCAAGGCCAGTTTGGGCCAGTTTCGGGTTTAGGGCAGCTCCGAATGTGTAAGAGTCCGCCAGGCTGCCTTGATCTGCTGTGCTAAATTACAGGCAATAAAAAACCGAGCCAGTGACTCGGTTTTTTGAATTGGTGCCCAGGAGAAGACTCGAACTTCCACGACCGTAAGGTCACCAGCACCTGAAGCTGGCGTGTCTACCAATTTCACCACCTGGGCATTGATTGCAAAAAAAACGTATTTGCGATCAACTACAGCGCGAAAAACTTCGTTTGCCGTCGCTGTGGCGCGCATAATACGGATCGGGTTTTTACTTGTAAACCCCTGGTGTTAAAAAATTTTATTCTGTGTGCCGGGCTGACCTGGACAGTGGTTTCGCGCTTCAATAGGCACATAGAAAACCGAATTTGTGTAGATAAGGTGAATTACCTCTAATGGCCGATTGGCAATCCCTCGATCCCGAGGCCGCTCGAGAAGCGGAAAAATACGAAAATCCTATTCCAAGCCGTGAGCTGATTCTTAAGCACTTGGATGAGCGCGGTTCTCCTGCGGCTCGCGAAGAACTGGCAGCTGAGTTTGCTCTGGTAACTGATGATCAGTTGGAAGCTTTGCGCCGCCGTCTGCGCGCTATGGAGCGCGATGGTCAACTGATCTATACCCGTCGTGGAACCTACGCCCCGGTAGATAAACTCGACCTGATTCTGGGTCGCGTCAGCGGGCATCGTGACGGGTTTGGCTTTCTGGTGCCGGACGACAGCAGCGACGACCTGTTCTTGAGCCCTGCGCAAATGCGTCTGGTGTTCGATGGTGACCGTGCATTGGCACGGGTTTCCGGGCTGGATCGGCGCGGTCGTCGTGAAGGCGCGATAGTGGAAGTGATCAAGCGTGCCCACGAAAGCATCGTGGGTCGTTACTACGAGGAAAGTGGTGTCGGCTTTGTGGTCGCCGATAACCCGAAGATTCAGCAGGAAGTACTGGTGACGCCTGGGCGTAATGCAAGCGCTAAGCAAGGTCAGTTCGTTGAGGTGAAAATCACCCACTGGCCTACCACGCGTTTCCAGCCTCAGGGCGATGTGGTTGAAGTGGTCGGCAACTACATGGCGCCGGGCATGGAAATCGACATTGCACTGCGCAGCTACGACATTCCTCATGTCTGGCCTGAGGCGGTCGAGAAAGAAGCACGCAAGCTCAAGCCAGAAGTCGAGGAGAAGGACAAGGAAAAACGCATTGATCTGCGCCATCTGCCTTTCGTCACTATCGACGGCGAGGACGCGCGGGACTTCGATGATGCGGTGTATTGCGAGAAGAACGGCAGTAACTGGCGGCTGTTTTCCGGTGGCTGGAAGCTCTATGTCGCCATCGCCGACGTTTCCCATTATGTGAAGATCGATTCGGCGCTGGACGCCGAGGCGCAGGTGCGCGGCAACTCGGTGTACTTCCCGGAGCGGGTGATCCCGATGTTGCCGGAAGAGCTATCAAACGGCCTCTGCTCGCTGAACCCGCATGTCGATCGCCTGGCCATGGTCTGTGAGATTAGCCTCTCCAAGACCGGTAAAATGGTCGACTATCAGTTCTTTGAGGCGATTATTCACTCCCATGCACGCCTGACCTACAACAAGGTCAGTGCCATGCTCGAGCAGCCAAAAGGTACTGAAGGTAAAGCGCTGCGTGGCGAATACAAAGAAGTGCTGCCGCACCTCAAGCAGTTGTATTCGCTGTATCAGGTGTTGTTGGCTGCGCGGCATGAGCGTGGTGCCATCGACTTTGAAACCCAGGAAACGCGGATCATTTTTGGCGCTGGGCGCAAGATTTCAGAAATTCGTCCAACCCAGCGCAACGATGCACACAAGCTGATCGAAGAGTGCATGCTGGCCGCAAACGTGGCGACAGCGGCGTTTATGCAGAAGCATGAAATCCCGGCGCTGTATCGCGTGCATGACTGCCCGCCGCCAGAGCGTGTGGAAAAGCTCAAGGCATTCCTTACCGAATTGGGGTTATCGCTGCATCGTGGTAAGTCCAAGGACGGCCCGACGCCCAAGGACTATCAGCTGTTGCTGGAAAGCATTCGTGAACGTCCGGATTACCACCTGATACAGACCGTGATGCTGCGCTCGCTCAGTCAGGCGGTTTACAGCGCGGATAATCAGGGTCACTTCGGTCTGAATTACGAGGCCTATGCGCACTTCACGTCGCCGATTCGTCGCTACCCGGATCTGTTGATCCATCGGGCGATTCGCAGCGTGATCCGCTCCAAGCAGGACACCCCTCACGTCCAGCGTGCCGGCGCTGCGATTATGCCGCGTGCGCGCATCTACCCCTACGATGATGCCATTCTTGAGCAGCTCGGCGAGCAGTGCTCGATGTCTGAGCGTCGCGCTGATGAAGCGACTCGCGATGTGGTGAACTGGCTCAAGTGCGAGTTTATGAAGGACCGGGTGGGCGAGACCTTCCCCGGCGTAATCACCGCGGTGACTGGCTTCGGCTTATTTGTCGAATTGAAGGACATCTACGTCGAAGGTCTGGTGCACGTCACCGCATTGCCGGGGGATTACTATCACTTTGATCCCGTGCATCACCGCTTGGCGGGCGAGCGCAGTGGCCGCAGTTTCCGTCTGGGTGACAGCGTCGAGGTCAAGGTCATGCGTGTCGACCTGGATGAGCGCAAGATCGATTTCGAGCTGGCCGAAGGTAAAGCTGTCGCGCCGGCGGGTGCGCGTCGCGGTGGTTTTGAGTCGGCGGCCGGCAAGACCGGGCGTCGCGGCGAGCGTAAAGCGCCAGGTAACTCTGACGTGGAGAAGAGTCGCGCGCTGAAGAAGTCATTGATCAGTGATTCGAAGAGCAAGCCAGCCAAGGGCGCGGCCAAAGGTGAGTCAGCCGCTAAGTCAGGTAAGCCGGGCGCTCAGCGTAAGGGCGCCGCTGCGGGTGGGGCGCCGGCGTCAAGCGGGTCACGCAAGCGTAAGGCGAAGCCATGAGTCAGCTGGAAAAAATCTACGGCGTGCACGCCGTAGAGGCACTGCTGCGTCACCACCCCAAGCGGGTCAAGCAAATCTGGCTAGCTGAAGGGCGAAATGATCCGCGGGTGCAGGTTCTTCTGGCGCTGGCTGCCGAGTCGCGGGTTGCGGTGGGGCAGTGTGAGCGCCGCGAGATGGACTCCTGGGTTGAAGGCGTCCACCAGGGAGTCGTCGCGGATGTCAGTCCCAGCCAAGTCTGGGGTGAGGCGATGCTTGATGAGTTGCTTGATCGTACCGAGGGTGCTCCTCTGTTGCTGGTGCTCGACGGTGTGACTGATCCGCATAACCTCGGTGCTTGTCTGCGTACCGCCGATGCCGCCGGGGCGCTGGCAGTGATCGTGCCGAAAGATAAATCCGCCACGCTCAATGCAACCGTTCGCAAGGTGGCCTGCGGTGCCGCCGAGGTTATACCTCTGGTGGCTGTGACCAACCTGGCGCGCAGCCTGGAGAAGCTTCAGCAGCGCGGTCTGTGGATTGTGGGTACGGCCGGTGAGGCGGAGATGGAGTTGTATGAGCATGATCTGACCGGGCCGACCGTGCTGATCATGGGCGCGGAAGGCAAGGGCATGCGCCGCCTGACCCGTGAACACTGTGATTACTTGGTCAAGCTGCCGATGGCGGGCAGTGTCAGTAGTCTCAACGTTTCGGTGGCCACCGGTGTTTGTCTGTTCGAAGCATTGCGTCAGCGCAAGGCTGGCAGCAAGAAGTGAGTCTGTGGTGGGCGCCCCGGGGTGTCCGCTGCTATTGAGCCCTCGGGCGCTTCTTTTCCTATCGTGCATTCGCCTCAGATTGTTCAAATAATCACCAGCTCACCTTGCGTATAGCGGGGGGGTTCACTAGAATGTCGCCCCTTGCTGTAATGGCAGGCGTTTTTGCGCCCTACTGTTTCAGTAAGACAAACAAGTGAAATTCACTCCTTGCCTGACCGCATTTGGCGGCAGGCTTCAACCCGTAAGGAGCATTTATGCGTCATTACGAAATCATCTTTCTGGTTCACCCGGATCAGAGCGAGCAAGTCGGCGGCATGGTTGAGCGTTACACCAAGCTGATCGAAGAAGACGGCGGCAAAGTTCACCGCCTTGAAGATTGGGGTCGTCGTCAGCTGGCTTACGCCATCAACAACGTCCACAAAGCGCATTACGTGATGCTTAACGTTGAGTGCACTGGCAAAGCGTTGGCTGAGATGGAAGACAACTTCCGTTACAACGATGCCGTGATCCGTAACTTGGTCATCCGTCGCGACGAGGCCGTTATCGACCAGTCCGAGATGCTCAAGGCCGAAGAAAACCGCAGTGAGCGCCGTGAGCGTCGTGACCGTCCTGAAAACGCCGATTCTAATGATGGTGATGACCGCGACAACAACGACAGCGACAACGCTGACGAGTAATCCACGGATCTATTGAGGAGCCACTCTCATGGCACGTTTCTTCCGTCGTCGTAAATTCTGCCGTTTCACCGCAGAAGAAGTGAAAGAGATCGATTTCAAAGATCTCAACACGCTGAAAGCTTACATCTCGGAAACCGGCAAGATCGTTCCTAGCCGTATCACCGGTACTAAGGCTCGTTATCAGCGTCAGCTGGCTACCGCTATTAAGCGCGCCCGCTTCCTGGCCCTGCTGCCTTACACCGACAGCCACGGCCACTGAGACCGGATGTTCGACAAGAAGTAAGGGATAAATTGCATGCGCGCCTTAGCTGAATTCATTATGCGCGGTCGTATGCAGGCCACTCTCGTAGTGGTGGTTTCTGCGGCATTACCGCTGCTGTTCTGGTTAAGTGCTGCCGCTGGAAGCCTGGTGCTTCTGCGGCGCGGTTGGAGTGATGCCATTGGCATCCTCGCCTGGGCCCTGCTACCGGCCGCTGGCTGGTGGTATTTCGGTGAGCCTCGACCCCTATTGGTGTTGATCGGTGCGCTGGGGTTGGCGTTGTTGTTGCGCGCTAATCTGTCTTGGAATCGTGTGCTGCTTTGCAGCGTGGCATTTGGCTTGGTGTACGGGCTGGTCTTGGGAGCGGAGTTCCGCGAACCCATTGACGCAATGGCGCTTGAGCTGCAAAAGCTGATGCCGCAAATGCTCGATGGGGTTCACCAACAGATGTCGGTGGATGAGCGGGCGCGACTGGATAGCCTGATTGCACCGGTGCTGACCGGTTTGATCGCGGCGTTGTTGCAGATAGTCAGTCTGTTGAGCCTGATGCTTGGGCGCTTCTGGCAGGCGCAGTTGTATAACCCGGGTGGTTTCGGCCGCGAATTTCGCGCGTTACGCCTCCCGATCCCGCTGGCGATGTTGCTGCTGGTTGGCATGCTGTTGGGGCCCAATTTGGGTCCACAAATGGCCATGTTGACGCCGTTGTGCAGTGTGCCGTTGGCGTTTGTAGGCATCGCCCTGTTGCATGGGGTGGTGGCGCAAGGTCGGCTAGGTAAGTTCTGGCTGGTTGGGTTGTACATCACGCTGTTGCTGTTTATGCAGCTGACGTATCCGTTATTGGTGGTTTTGGCCATAGTCGATAGTCTGATTGATTTTCGTGGTCGCTTTGAGCGCAAAAATGGCTCGGGCTCCGCGAACGGTGAAGGTTAAAAGTTAAGAGGTTATTACCAAATGGAACTGATCCTGCTGGAAAAAGTCGCCAACCTGGGCAACCTGGGCGATAAAGTGAATGTTAAGTCCGGTTACGGCCGTAACTTTCTGCTGCCATTCGGCAAAGCAACTGCTGCAACGCCTGCCAACGTGGCTGCGTTTGAAGCCCGTCGCGCCGAGCTGGAAAAACTGGCTGCTGAGAAGAAAGCGTACGCTGAATCTCGTGCTGCTCAGTTGGCTGAACTGGAAGTCACCATCACCGCTACTGCGGGCGATGAAGGCAAGCTGTTCGGCTCCATCGGTACTCACGACATCGCTGAAGCCCTGACCGCCTCTGGCGTTGAAGTGGCCAAAGCTGAAGTGCGTCTGCCGAACGGCACCATTCGCCAACTCGGCGAATACGACGTGGCCGTGCACTTGCACAGCGACGTTGAAGCAACCGTTAAGGTTGTTGTAGTAGCCGCCTAACGGGCTGCTCAACGGGCTTGCACTTGAGTGCAGGCTCGCTAACATCGGGCACGGCATTGCGAAAGCGATGCCGTGCCCTTTGTTTTTCAAACACAGATTTCTTTCCAGAGCCTTATGAACGACATCAGCCTGCCCGAACAGTACGATCTGCAAACCTCTGCCCTGAAGGTGCCGCCGCACTCGATTGAGGCTGAGCAAGCCGTACTGGGCGGTTTGATGCTCGACAACAATGCCTGGGAGCGGGTGCTCGACGCCGTGTCTGATGGCGACTTTTATCGCCATGACCACCGCCTGATCTTTCGCGCGATCTTCAAGTTGGCCGAGCGCAACCACCCCTTTGACGTAGTGACCGTGTCCGAGCAGTTGGACCAAGAAGGGCAGCTGTCACAAGTCGGTGGCCTGGCCTATCTCGGCGAGCTGGCGAAGAACATCCCTTCTGTAGCCAACATCAAGGCCTATGCGCAGATCATTCGTGAGCGCGCCACGCTGCGTCAGTTGATCGGTATCAGCGGCGAAATCGCCGACAGCGCCTATATGCCACAAGGCCGTACCGGGGCAGAGATACTCGACGAGGCCGAGCGGTTGATCTTTCAGATCGCCGAAGCGCGGCCGAAGAGCGGCGGTCCGGTGGGCATCAATGACATTCTGGTCAAGGCTATCGATCGCATCGACGACCTGTTCAACAATGGTGATGCGATTACAGGGTTGTCCACCGGGTTTAGCGACCTGGACGACCTAACCAGTGGCCTGCAGCCGGCTGATCTGGTTATCGTCGCGGGCCGCCCGTCCATGGGTAAGACCACCTTTGCCATGAACTTGGTGGAAAACGCGCTGATGCGCAGCGACAAGGCGATCTTGGTGTATTCCCTGGAAATGCCTTCGGAATCCATCGTTATTCGTATGTTGGCCTCCCTCGGGCGTATCGATCAGACCAAGGTGCGAGCCGGCCGCCTGGACGATGATGACTGGCCGCGCTTGACCTCTGCAGTCAACCTGCTCAACGACCGCAAGCTGTTTATCGACGATACCGCCGGTATTTCACCCTCGGAGATGCGCGCACGTAGCCGGCGCCTGGCCCGTGAGCATGGTGAGATCGGCCTGATTATGGTCGACTACCTGCAATTGATGCAGATTCCTGGCTCCAGCAGTGATAGCCGGGTTAACGAGATCTCGGAAATTTCCCGCTCACTTAAGGCGCTGGCCAAGGAGTTCAACTGTCCAGTGATCGCCTTGTCTCAGCTCAACCGAGGGCTTGAGCAACGTCCCAACAAACGCCCGATTAACTCCGACCTGCGTGAATCCGGAGCGATCGAGCAGGATGCCGACATCATCATGTTCGTCTACCGCGACGAGGTGTATCACCCTGAAACCGAGTACAAGGGTGTGGCCGAAATCATCATCGGCAAGCACCGTAATGGTCCGCTGGGTACTGCGCGCTTGGCCTTCCTCGGCAAGTACTCGCGGTTCGAAAACCTAGCGCCGGGGAGCTATCAGTTCGACGAGGATTGATGCTGCGGCTTGCAACGCGCCTTCTTGCCGCGCCAGATTATTAATGCCGGGCGACCTGTGGTTTAACGGGTCGCCCATTTTTTTTAAGGACTGTTCAACCATGCGCCCGCTTGTCGCTACCATCGATCTGTCCGCGATTATCCATAACTACGCCTTTGCCAAACGCTGCGCCCCCGGGCGTCAGGCGTTTGCCGTGGTCAAGGCGAATGCATACGGGCACGGGGTGCGCGAGGTAGTGACGGCTCTATTTGAGGTTGCCGACGGTTTTGCCGTGGCCAGTCTGGAAGAGGCCACCGAGGTGCGTGCGCTGCACAGCGAGGCGCGGATTCTGTTGCTTGAGGGCTGTTTCGAAGCGGCTGAGTACCCGATTGCGGCGCAGCTGTGCCTGGACGTGGTGTTGCACAGCGCGCATCAGGCGCAGCAGCTGCTTGCCGCTAGCCTAGTGCGACCGTTGAATGTCTGGCTGAAACTGGACAGCGGCATGCACCGGCTCGGCTTCAGCGCCGCCGCGCTGCGAGATACTCATCAGCAATTACAGGGCGCTGCGCAAGTGGCCGAGCTAAATCTGCTCAGCCATTTCGCTTGCGCGGATGAGCGCGGCAGCGAAACCACCGAGCTGCAGGTTGAGCAGTTTCTCGATCTGCTGGATCTGGACTTCGGCCAGCGCTCACTGGCCAACTCGGCGGCAATTCTGACCATTCCGGCCGCGCATATGGATTGGCTGCGTCCCGGCATCATGCTCTACGGCGCGACGCCCTTTGCCGACCTGAGTGTGGCCGAGCTGGGTCTGCGTGCGGCCATGAGCCTGACGGCGCAGCTGATTGCCTGGCGGGATATAGAAGTGGGTGAAACAGTTGGCTATGGCAATCAATGGCGCGCTGAGCGGCCATCACGGATTGGCACGGTCAGCTGTGGTTATGCCGATGGCTACCCACGCAACGCCCCCGCAGGCACGCCAGTGATCATTCGCGGTCAGCGGGTGCCCTTGGTCGGGCGGGTGTCCATGGATATGCTGATGGTCGACCTGACTGATCTGCCCAATGCAGCCTTAGGCGATTCAGTGGAGTTGTGGGGCGCGCAGTTACCGGTGGATGAAGTGGCGCAGGGCGTCGGCACCATTGGCTACGAGTTGCTCAGCAAGGTCACGGCGCGGGTGCCACGGCGTTATCGCAACGGCTGAGTCAGAGCAAGCCGCTGGGTACGCTGAGTACGTCAAGGTATAGACGCGTGCTGTTGCTCAGTTCGCCGTCATCGCCGCATACCGCCGCAGCGGAGCGGCCACGGCTCTTGACCTTATAGAGCATCTGGTCGGCGGCCTTGTACAGCGTGGTGAAGTTGCTGGCGTGCCGCGGGTACAGCGCAATCCCGATGCTGATGGTCACGGTTAAACGTTCAGCGCCGTACATCACCGGCTTGGCCAGCTCGTCGAGCAAGCGTTGGGCGATATCGCGGGCATGTTGTTCGGCAGCGTCACCGCAGATCAGCACGGCAAATTCATCGCCGCCTAGGCGCGCGATCGCATCTCCTGAGCGCACATGCTCGCGAAGACGCTGGGCGATGCTTTGCAGCATCAGATCACCGGCGTCGTGACCGAACTTATCGTTGATCGGCTTGAAATGGTCGAGGTCGATGAGCAGCAGGGCAATAGTTTGTTTGTGGCGTTCGGCATTGGCTAGAGCCGCCGCGCAGTGTTCGACTAAATAGCGGCGGTTGGGCAGCTCGGTTAGTGGATCGTGAAAGGCGGCGTGTTGCAGTTCCTGTTCGCGCTGCATCAGGCACGCGTTAGCTGCCGCCAACTCAGCGGTGCGAAGCGCAACGGCTTTGCACAGTTCATCGGCGTTTGCCTGGGCCAGCGCTAGGCGCGCAGTTTTCTCGTGGTTGGCTTGATTAAGCGCAGCAGTTTTTTCTTGTTTAAGGATCTGGATACGGTAGGCCAGGGCGAAGGAAAACAGGATGGCCTCAACCGCTACGGCCAGCGGGAACAGGTAGGCGGTCGATTCATCAGGCTGGACTAGACCCGCAGCGCGCAAGACTAGGACCACGAAGCTAAGCAATACGCAGCCGTAACCCAGCAGGTAAAACAACGCCGGGGTAAAGCCCTGTTTCCAACGAATCGCGGCGCACAGCAGCACTATGGGCACGGCCAGGATCGGAATCAGCCCGATAATTAGGCTGCTCTCGCTGCGATAACCCGCCAAGTTGGCAAAAAAACACAGTACGTAGAGCGAGATGCAGAAATTTAACAGCCAATGGGCACGGCGCAGGCTTAGTTGGGTGGACAGCAGCTTTTGCGTAAAGCGCAGGATGCCGATGCAGACCAGGATCGGTAGGCTAATGCGATCCAGCCAAGCAGGGACCGGCCCATTAGGCCACAAGTACTGGAAGCCATGGCCGCTCATGCTGGCGATAAAAAGCAGCGAAGCCGCCATGGTCAGTACGTACCAGAAATAGGCGCTGTCACGCAGATAAACGAAGATAAACAGGTTGTACAGCAGCAGTGCCAGAATGGCGCCGTATATCAAACCAAAGCCGAGATTCTCTTGGTTGGCTTGCAAATCTAGCCCGTCATGCTGCCAGAGACGCAGGGGGAAGGAGTTGCCGGCCGGGTCATAGGTGCGCAGGTAGAGGGTCAGCGGTTGTTGCTTCAATTCGGGTAACTGGAACACCGCGCGCCGGTAGGGGTGGTCACGGCCTGCGGCGAAATCCACCCGTTCGCCGGCCTGGCGCATTTGGAAGTTGCCTTGGGCATCGGGGAAAAATACCTGTAAATCGAGCAGGGTGACCGCGCCGACCTCCAGCAACCATTGCCGGGGAGCATCGCGATGGCGCTGCAGTTCGAGCTTGATCCACCAGGGATTGCGGCTCTGGCCAACGCTGGTGCGGCCATCGGCCGGTTTAAAGCGGCTTTGGATGGCCGGGTCCGCCATATCCAGAATACCGAGTTGGCCGCCAACATCCTCCAGTAGCTCAATCTTGCCGTTGACCAAGGCGCCGCTGCTGGTTGGGTTCAGCACTATCAGCGCTGCGCTGGCCTGACTAGCAAAGCAGGGCAGGCTCAGCAGCAGGAGGATCGAGAGGGTTAGGCGCCGCACCGCTTACTTCCTAAAATAGGGGGCAATTATGCTGAGTATAAGCACAAGCGCCGCAAGGATCGCGGCCGTTACGGCACATTGCTATTGTGCCGATGTAAGACCTAGCGCTGAAGTCGGGTTTAGTTAGATATTGTGCTATATTACGCGGCCGCGATTTACCTTCCCTGTTCGCCAACGCCGGTCACTTTCCATGTCCATGCAAGCCGCCAAGCCGTTATTCGATTATCCAAAGTACTGGGCCGAGTGTTTCGGGCCTGCACCTTTCCTGCCGATGAGCCGGGAAGAGATGGATCAGCTTGGCTGGGACAGCTGCGACATCATCATCGTGACAGGTGACGCGTATGTCGATCATCCGTCCTTCGGCATGGCGATCATCGGTCGGCTGCTTGAGTCGCAAGGCTTTCGCGTCGGCATCATTGCGCAGCCTAACTGGCAGTCGAAAGACGATTTTATGAAGCTCGGTGAGCCGAACCTGTTCTTCGGCGTCGCGGCCGGCAACATGGACTCGATGATCAACCGCTACACCGCCGACAAGAAAATTCGCTCGGATGATGCCTACACCCCCGGTGGCATGGCCGGTAAGCGTCCAGATCGCGCCAGCCTGGTGTACAGCCAGCGCTGCAAAGAAGCCTATAAAAACGTGCCGATCGTCCTCGGCGGTATCGAAGCCTCATTGCGCCGTATCGCCCATTACGATTACTGGCAGGACAAGGTACGCAACTCGATCCTGATCGATGCCAGCGCTGACATCCTGCTGTACGGTAACGCTGAGCGGGCCATCGTCGAAGTCGCCCAGCGCCTGTCTTATGGTCATAAGATTGAAGACATCACCGACGTACGCGGTACGGTCTTTATCCGCCGCGACACGCCGCAGGGCTGGTACGAGGTGGACTCCACCCGTATCGATCGGCCGGGCAAGGTCGACAAGATCATCAACCCGTACGTGAATACCCAGGACACCGAAGCCTGTGCCATCGAGCAGAACAAGGCTCCGGTCGAAGACCCGAACGAAGCCCAGGTTGTGCAGATATTGGCCAGCCCGCGGATGACCCGCGACAAGACCGTAATCCGTCTGCCGTCGATGGAAAAAGTACGCAACGACCCGGTGCTCTATGCCCACGCCAACCGTGTGCTGCACCTGGAAACCAACCCAGGCAACGCCCGGGCGTTGGTGCAGAAACATGGCGAAGTGGATGTGTGGTTCAACCCGCCACCCATTCCGATGAGCACCGAAGAGATGGATTACGTGTTCGGCATGCCTTACGCGCGCGTTCCGCACCCGGTGTATGGCAAGGAGAAAATCCCGGCCTACGACATGATCCGTTTCTCGGTGAACATCATGCGCGGCTGCTTCGGCGGCTGTACCTTCTGTTCGATCACTGAGCACGAAGGCCGGATCATCCAAAACCGTTCGCAAGAGTCGATCATCCGCGAGATCGAAGAAATCCGCGACAAGGTGCCGGGTTTCACTGGAGTTATTTCCGATCTCGGTGGGCCGACCGCGAACATGTACCGCATTGCCTGCAAGAGCGCGGAAATTGAATCCGCGTGCCGCAAGCCATCCTGCGTGTTCCCCGGCATCTGCCCGAACCTGAATACCGATCATTCCGCGCTGATCCAGCTATACCGCAGCGCTCGCGCCCTGCCAGGCGTGAAGAAGATTCTGATCGCCTCCGGCCTGCGTTATGACCTGGCTGTCGAGTCGCCGGAGTATGTCAAGGAGCTGGTCACCCACCACGTCGGTGGCTACCTAAAGATCGCCCCGGAGCATACCGAGGAAGGCCCGCTGAATCAGATGATGAAGCCGGGCATTGGCAGTTATGACAAGTTCAAGCGCATGTTCGAGAAGTACTCGAAAGAGGCCGGCAAAGAGCAGTACTTGATCCCGTACTTTATCGCCGCGCACCCGGGCACCAGCGACGAAGACATGATGAACCTCGCGCTGTGGCTGAAAAGCAGTGGCTTCCGTGCCGATCAGGTGCAGGCCTTCTACCCGTCGCCGATGGCCACCGCCACGGCCATGTACCACTCGGGCAAGAACCCGTTGCGCAAGGTCAGCTACAAGAGCGACAGCGTAGCCATCGTTAAGAGCGAAGAGCAGCGCCGCCTGCATAAGGCGTTCCTGCGCTACCACGACCCGAAAGGCTGGCCGATGCTGCGTGAAGCGCTAACCCGCATGGGTCGCGCCGACTTGATCGGGCCGGGCAAGACCCAGCTGATTCCGCTGCACCAGCCTGCTACCGACAGCTACCAGAGCGCTCGGCGCAAGAACTCCACGCCGGCGGGCAGCCACAAAGTGGCCAAAGATGCCACCAAGATTAAACCGATGCTGACCCAGCACACCGGCTTGCCGCCGCGTGACACGGGTGCCGCAGGTGGCAACCCATGGGACAAGCGCGAGCAGGCCAAGGCGGCTGCGCAAGTGCGTAATCAGCAGGCGGCCAAGGAACGTTCCGATGCCGCTAAAGGCAAAGGCAAGAAGCCGGTGAAGAAGCCGGCCGTGCCGCGCTGATTTTGCGCAGATAAAAACGCCAGTGTTGAGCTGGCGTTTTTCATGGTGGCTCTAGTGGTTTGCGCTTGTGTCGCGGCTAAAGCTCCCTCCGCAGTCGTGTAACGCTGTGGGATGGGCGTTAGCCGCGAGTTTGCTTGGGC
>JAGGNC010000019.1 GCA_017886405.1 Pseudomonas sp.
TGCGCTGGTAATACAGATAAGGGCCCCAGGGCGACGGCAGACTGAGGTCGGTTTCACGGATGCGCTCCTTGATCTCCTGAAACAGGGTTTCACGCAGGGCTAATTGCGCGCTGAGCTGGTGTTCCAGGTAGGCGTTTTCCGCCTTAAGGTGATCAATAACCTCTTTGCTGTCGCGATTTTCCAGCCAGCTATATGGATCTGCAGCGGTGTCGACGCGGGCGATGGGGGCGTGGTGCATGAGGTAACTCCAGTCGACGGCGGTGACGCCTAAGTAGGCAAAAGCCGTTATCATAAGCGCCACTTTGCCCGTCGGCTGCTGAAATCTGCGCGCTCATGCGCCTGTGCAGCCGGCCAGCCCTTAATGCCAGAGAATTTGCGCTTTATGATTGAAAACGACTACCTGCTTGCCTGGGGTGCCTATTTAGTGGCGGCGCTTGGCTGTCTGTTGGTGTGGTTTCGTCTGACCGGCTGGATGTGGCGTTATGCGCGTGAGCCGTTGCGTTTATTGGTGCTGGTGTTGTTGTTCAGCCCGACCATTGTCGACCCTGGCAAAGAGCAGTTTGCGCCAGCGATCGCCATCACTGCGATGGACATGCTGCTGGACGTGGGCAATAACGCCTGGCGCGCGGTGGCTGACCTGAGCATGTACGCGTTGATTGTGTGTGTCTTCTACCTGCTGTTTGTAGCGGCTCGCTGGCCCGTGGAGCGCTGGTGGCAGGCACGCAAGGGGCCTGCACTGATTGCCGATGACGAGCCGACCCTGCGCGAGATGATGGCGCGCGAGGATCAGGATTACGGCAACAGGCGCGACGTTACCCATGGCGCCCCCCTTTTTCGCGTTGCACCGCGCCTGTAACCAGCGCTGCTTCTTTTGCACCAACCTACATAGCCGTTCAGCGTGGCGCGCTGCCAATCAGGAGGGGCCTATGCAATGTGTGTTCTGTGCAATTGCCGCTGAGCAATTGCCTGCCGAGCGTATTTATGAGGATGAGCACTTTATCGTCCTGCTGGACATCTTCCCTCTGCGCCCGGCCCATGTGTTGATTGTCAGCCGCGAACACGCGCCCTTTCTCAAAGACCTGTCGGGTGCTGCCAGTGAACAGTTGCTGCCGCTGGCCCAGCGCCTGGCGGCCGCTTTGCGTGCAGCCGGTTATGGCGAGCAGGGCATCAACGTTTTGATCAATGACGGGCCGGCCTCCAATCAACATGTGCCCCACCTGCATCTGCACCTGATCCCACGGCGCAGCGGCGACACCGCTCGGCTACTGTGGCGCGCCCTGACGCGTTTTTGGCCGTTAGCGCGCAAGCGCATTGAAGCCCGACTCAAGCAAGAAGCGCAGCAGTTGCGCGAGGCACTGAGCAATGTGTGAGTTGCTGGGCATGAGCGCCAATGTGCCGACCGATATCGTTTTTAGCTTTACCGGCCTGATGCAGCGCGGCGGGCGAACCGGGCCACACCGTGATGGCTGGGGTATTGGCTTCTATGAAGGCCGTGGCCTGCGCCTGTTTCAAGATCCGCGCGCCAGTAGCGAGTCAGAGGTGGCGCAGTTGGTGCAGCGTTACCCAATCAAAAGCGAAGTGGTGATTGGCCATATCCGCCAGGCCAATGTCGGCCGTGTCTGCTTGGCCAATACCCATCCGTTTATGCGTGAGATGTGGGGGCGCAACTGGTGTTTCGCCCATAACGGCCAGTTGGCTGAGTTTGCTCCACCTCTGGATATCTACCGAGCGATTGGCGATACCGACAGCGAAGCTGCATTTTGTGACGTGCTTAATCGCCTGCGCCAGGCCTTCCCCGAGCCGGTGACGGTCGAGGAACTGCTGCCGATCTTGGTCAGTGCTTGTGCGGATTATCGCCAGCTGGGCGTCTTTAACTGCCTGCTCAGTGATGGCGATTGGTTGTTCAGCTTCTGTTCGAGCAAATTGGCGCATATCACTCGCCGCGCGCCGTTCGGTCCGGCTCATCTGAAAGATGCTGATATGCAGGTGGATTTTCAATCGGAAACCACGCCCAATGATGTGGTCACGGTGCTGGCCACCGAGCCCTTGACCGACAATGAGAGCTGGACGTTGTACCAGCCCGGCGAGTGGCGTTTGTGGCGTGGTGGTGAATGCGTAGCGCAGGGTATAGCTGGCTGAGCAAATAATTGATTTAAGGGGGGGGGAATGTTTAGAAGCTATCTGCGATTGGCTTTGTTTGCCCTAGGGCTGCTGGTTGGGGTGCAGGTGCCGGGTTTTATCGATGACTACAGCAAACGCGTCGACGCCCACCGCATCGAAGCAGAACTGGGTCTTAAGGGCTTTCGCGACACCGCCAAGCGCTTCTTCAACGGCGATCTGGTCGCCCTAGTCGGCCATTACCAGGCCAGCGCTGACCCCGTAATGCGCAGCGATGCCCAGAGCCTCGGCACCTTGGTTGAACGCTCGGCATTCCTAGAACGTGAAGCCAACGCCATGCAAGGTCCCTGGTATGGTCAGGTCTGGCACCTGGCCACAGCGGCAGATCAGGAACTGCTGGAAGAAACCTTCGCCGCCTATCGTTATCAGGTGCTGCTGGCCCCCGAAGCCATCGCCTGGGGGGTTGCCTGCGCGCTGCTGCTGGCCTGGCTGCTGGAAAGCTTGGCGCTGCTGGTCGGTATGCTGTTCGGCGTGGGTCGTAGTCAGAAGGTGCAGCAGCGGCATTGGCGTTGATCACCGCGCCTAGAAACAGCAAAGGCCCTAATGCGGGCCTTTGTTGTTTGTGGGTGCGCTACTTGGACAGAAACCTCATGCCGTCTTCTAGTCCCTGCAAGGTCAGCGGGTACATTTTGTCTTCTAACACCTCGCGCATGATGTTGGTCGAGGCGGTGTAGCTCCAAGTGTCCTTGGGGTAGGGGTTGATCCAGATAAGTTTTTTGTACTTCGCCATAAAGCGCTTGATCCAGACGTAACCGGGCTCTTCGTTCCAGTGCTCGACACTGCCGCCGGCCTGGGTGATTTCGTAGGGCGCCATGGCGGCGTCACCGACGAACACCACTTTGTAATCCGCGCCGTATTTGTGCAGCAGGTCCTGGGTGGAGAAACGCTCTGAGGTGCGGCGGAGGTTGTTCTTCCACACCGACTCGTACACGCAGTTGTGGAAGTAGAAATACTCCAGATGCTTGAACTCGGTTTTACAGGCGCTGAACAGCTCTTCGCAGACCTTAACGTGGGCGTCCATCGAGCCGCCGATGTCGAACAGGATCAGCAGCTTCACCGCGTTACGCCGTTCCGGGCGCATCTGGATATTCAGCAAGCCGCCGTCTTTGGCGGTGTGGTCGATGGTGCCGCTGAGGTCAAGCTCGTCCTCGGCGCCCTGGCGGGCGAATTTGCGCAGGCGGCGCAGGGCCACCTTGATGTTGCGCGTGCACAGCTCAACCTGGTCGTCGAGGTT
>JAGGNC010000212.1 GCA_017886405.1 Pseudomonas sp.
GGGTTGCCCAAGGCGAAGCAGGAGACGATATCGGTGCCGCCGGAGATCGACGACAAGCAGATATCGGCTTTGATCTCGCGGTAGACGTATTCGAAGCTCTCGTGAGACAGCGGCGAGCCGGTGGACAGGATGGCTTTCAGGCGTTGCAGCTTATGCGTGCTTCCCGGCTTGGCTCCAGCTTTCTCAAGTGCGCCAATAAATTTGGCGCTGGTGCCGAAGATGCTGATGTTCTCCGCATCGATTAAGTCGATAAGACGCTCGGCATCGGGATGGAAGGGCGAGCCGTCGAACAACACCAACGTCGCGCCAAGCGCCAGGCCCGAGGCCAGCCAGTTCCACATCATCCAGCCGCAGGTGCTGAAGTAGAACAGGGTGTCCTCGGCCGTCAGGTCGGTGTGCAAACCCAGTTCTTTGAGGTGCTGCAACAGGGTGCCGCCGGTACCGTGGACGATGCACTTGGGTACCCCGGTGGTGCCGCTGGAGTAGAGGATATACAGCGGGTGATCGAACGGAACCTGGATGAATTCAGGTACACCGCCAGGCTGGTAAAAGTCTGACCACAGGCTGATGCGGGCGGCTGAGGTGTAATCAGTCGGATGCGCGTCGGGGCGCGAGTAGGGCACGACGATCAGCTGCTCAAGCGTGGGCAGGCGCTTGAGGATTTCGTTGAGTTTAGCGGTCAGATCGAGGTTCTTGCCGGCGTAGCGGTAGCCCGCCGCGGCAATCAGCACCTTAGGTTCGATTTGGCCGAACCGATCAATCACGCCTTGGGTGCCGAAGTCCGGCGAGCAGCTCGACCAGGTCGCGCCCAGGCTGCTGGCGGCGAGCATGCCGACCACCGTTTGCCAGGTATTGGGCATAAAGGCTGCAACCCGATCACCAATCCCGACGCCTAGGTCTTTTAGGCGGCGCTGCAGACCGGCAACGTGGGCAGCCAACTCGGCGTAGCTGAGCTGCTCGCGGCTAGCGTCTTCAGCAATGGCCACCAGAGCCGGGTGATCGTCACGGCGGCGCAGCAAATGCTCGGCAAAATTCAGCGTGGCGCCGGGGAACCAGTGGGCGCTGGGCATGCTGGTGGCTTCGCGTAAGACAGCGTCGGGCTGAGCGCTGAAACGCACCTCGAAGTACTCGACAATCGCCTGCCAAAAGGCCTCGCGCTGATCCACGCTCCAGGCATGTAGCGCTGAGTAGTCAGCCAGTTGCAGGCTGTGGCGCTGGTTGACGAAACGGCGAAAGGCATCCATGCGGGTGGCCGCGATACGCTCGGCAGAAGGCGTCCACAGAGGCTGTTGCATCGTGCTTCCTCACATTCGTGTTAAGTCGGGATGAATCATGGCTGAAGCTGTAAGCCTACCAACCTAGAGCAGTTAGGCGCAGGCCAGTGTGGCCCGCGCTACCCGCGAGCCGTTGGGCTTGTCCAGAACTGTACATATGCGCTGGCCGGCCACAATCAGCCTGCCCATATCGATACCGGTTTCGATTCCCAGGCCCTTAAGCAGATACAGCACATCCTCGGTGGCGACATTGCCGGTGGCACCTTTGGCGTAAGGGCAGCCACCGAGCCCGGCAACCGAGCTGTCGAACACGCTGATGCCTTCGAGCAGGCTGGCGTAGATGTTGGATAAAGCCTGGCCGTAAGTGTCATGGAAGTGCCCGGCCAGTTTGTCGCGGGGAATATCGCGGCCCACCACCTCGATCAGCTTGCGGGTGTCGCCAGCCGTTCCGGCGCCGATGGTATCGCCCAGCGAGACTTCATAGCAGCCCATGGCAAACAGCTCGCGGGCAACCAGGGCGACTTGCTCGGGGGGCACATGGCCGTCATACGGGCAACCGAGTACGCAAGAGACATAGCCACGGACGCGCACATTATGCTGGCGGGCGGCCTCCATCAGCGGTGCGAAGCGTTCGAGGCTCTCGCTGATCGAGCAATTGATGTTCTTTTGCGAGAAGGCCTCGCTGGCGGCGGCAAACACCGCAACTTCTTTTACACCAGCTTGCAGTGCGGCCTCGAAACCCCTCAGGTTAGGGGTCAGGGCGGCGTAAGTGATGCCAGGCTGCTGCTGGATTTGTGCAAAGACCTCGGCGGAGCCGGCCATCTGCGGCACCCACTTGGGTGAGACAAAGCTGCCGACTTCGATATAGCCCAGCCCAGCGGCGGACAGGTCATCGACCAGGCGCACCTTGTCGGCGACGCTGATCGGCTGTTGCTCGTTCTGCAAACCGTCGCGCGGGCCGACTTCGACCAGGCGAACGTGTGTGGGTAGGTTCATGCACTTTCTCCATAGGGTGGATCGGGGCGCGCAGCTGGCGCTTTATACATCCACCATGACAATCTGCTGTGAATGCCCTGGTGGACATGAAACGCGATGTCCACCCTACGCGCTACATTCTCGTTCGCGCTGAGCCATATAGGTAGGTTGGCGCTGAGGAACGAAGCCCAACAGTATGTAGGGTGGATGTCGCTTTATACATCCACCATGACCATCTGCTGTGAATGCCCTGGTGGACATAAAAAGCGATGTCCACCCTACGCAGTTATGCGCTGGCTTCGTCGAGTTCGACCAGCACCGCACCTTCGCTGACCATCTCGCCTTCGCGGCAATACAGCGCCTTGACCGAACCGGCATGGGGCGCGCGGATGCTGTGTTCCATCTTCATCGCGTCCAGTACCACCAGCGCCGTGCCGGCTTCCACTTGTTGGCCAGCTTCGACCAGGATCCGCACGATGGAGCCGTTCATCGGCGCGGTCAGGCCGCCGTGCTGGCTGTGACTGGCGTCGACTTCGGCAATTGGGTCGACACGCTGAACGCTGCGCAATTGGCCAGCGAACTGCAGGTAAAGGGTGTCGCCGCGTCGAATCGCCTGATGTTGCTGACGCAGACCATCACGCTCAACAAAGAGGATCTCGCCCTGCAGGTGCACCGTAGAGGCTGACGCATGGCGCAAGCGCACCACCTGTCGTTCGCCCTGGCAGCTTAGGTGCAGGTCGGTTTCTGCCGGTAGGCCCAGGCGCAGGCCATTGCGGGTGATCCAGGGTGAGTGGGTGTCGTCATGGCGCTGCTGCGGCGTTTCGCTCTGCACAAAGGCTTCGGCAGCCAGTTGCCAGAACTCAGCCGGCAGTTCGGTGGGCGGCGGTAGCAGGTGCGCTTGGTGTCGTGGAATAAAATCGGTATCCAGTTCGGCGGCGGCAAAGGCTGGGTGAGCCACTACGCGCTGAAGGAAAGCCACGTTAGTTTTGACCCCGCCCACGCAGGTTTCCTTGAGCATGGCCAGCAGGCGCAGGCGCGCTTCTTCGCGGTTTTCGCCCCAGGCGATCAGCTTGCCGAGCATGGGGTCGTAGAAGGGTGAGACTTCATCGCCCTCACTGACCCCGCTGTCGAC
>JAGGNC010000041.1 GCA_017886405.1 Pseudomonas sp.
CCTGGCTCTGGGTAGTGCCAGTGCACATCGACATCCCAGAAACGCACGCCGTAACGGCGCTCAGGGGCCGGTTGCTGGTAGGCCGGGCGAGGGTCCTGCGCCAGGCATTGTGCGATCAGTTCAACCAGCGGCTCGGTTAGGCGCTGGCTGTGGCTGTGGGCCTGGATGAGGGCCTCGTCCAACCAAATAACCGTGATCAACGCGGGAGCACTGTCGGCGATGCGGTTGTAAGCGCCCGCCACGCTATCGGCATAGGGCACGTAGGGTTTGATGTCCAACACGGGCGTGCCATCGAGCAGGTCGATACCGGACAGCCAGAGTTTGTTAGGTTCGACCTTATCTAGCTTGACCACCGACTGGCCAATGCTATTGGGGCGGTGCGTGGCACGGCTGCTGAATACGCCAACGGATCGATTACCGCCGAGGCGAGGGGGGCGCACCTTCAAGCGGGGCTTGTCCTCCAGCGCCTGATGAAACACAAACAGCAGCCAGACATGGCTGACCTGCTCTAACCCTTGGACCGCATCGCCATTATCGAAGGGCGCAAGCAGTTCCAGCACGCCACGGGCGGCTGGGGCGAGCTGCGGCTGTCGCGGAATGGCGAACTTCTCCTTGAAGCAGGAGCGAACAAAGCCAATGGGCGAAACGGAGTAAGACATGGCGAGGTGATCGAGTGAAAACGTCGCCATAGTACCTGACCTAGAAGTCCCCGGCGCTGCTCGCTAGGCTGCTCGTCAACATGGCCATTTCCTGGTGGGGTTATTCGCCGCGCACGCGCAGGGTCAGGCCCTTGAGGAAGTTGCGCAGGAACTGGTCACCGCAGGTGCGGTAGTTGCTGTGGCCAAACTTGCGGAACAATGCGCTCATTTCCGGCTTGGAAACCGGGCAGTCAACGCTGTTCATGACCGCGTGCATGTCGTCTTCCTTCAGCTCGAAGGCTACGCGCAGTTTCTTCAACACCATGTTGTTGGTAATCGGCAGCTCAAAAGGCTGGGCGGGACGGCTGTCGTCCTTGCCACGCTTGAAGTACACCAGGCCATCGAGAAAGTGCGCCATCAGCTCGTCATCACATACCGTGAAGCCTTCTTCGTCTTCCTTCTTCAACATCGCGGCGAGGTCGTCGGGGGCTACCTGCTTGCCGCTCAGCTGAATGATCTCGATCATCTTCGCTTCGCTGATGTCGAGGGTGTAGCGCAGGCTGCGCAGTACGTCGTTGTTAAGCATGGATAGATCCTGAAGAGGGCGGTGGCCTGAAGGCAACCGCTGAAAAAATGATTAGAAGCGTTCTTTGCCGGCCAGGTAACGCCATTGCCCAGATGCCACCTTGGCCATCGACACGCCGCCGATACGGATGCGCTTCATGCCCAGTACCTTGAGATCGACGCTGTTGCACATAAAGACGATCTGCCCAGGCAGCGGATTTTTTAGGGCGAGGCGCAGGCGGGTTTCGTTCTGCCAGCTGACTTTGCATGGGGGCAAGGCCACGCCATTGAAGGTCAGGCCGTGAGCCAGCCGCTTGAGCTGGCTGGCGCTCAAGGTGCCGATGACCTCGACCACATATTCCTGCTCCAGCTTGTTCAGGTCTTCCTTGAGCTTGCGCTCTATGCGCCAATCCTGGGTCATTACGTGCAGGCCGTCGGCGCCAACTTGCAGCGGTGCGCAGCTGACAAGGCGGTCGAAATGGCTCTTGAGTGGGCGGATGCCGCTAGCGTCGTCCGCCCAGTGACTGGCCGCGCCGATGCTCTCGATTGCGCGATCCGGGTATTGCCCAGCGGGTATATGCAGCAATAGGGTGACCGGCTCAGTCGGCGTCAGCACCGCATCGGCGAGCAATTCGACGCGTTGCTCGCTGACTTTGAACTGCGGCTCTTCCACCACCACACCATCTACCGTGACCCAGCCGCCCTCGATATACAGCTCGGCCTCACGGCGCGAACAGCCGATCACTTCAATCAGGCGTTTGGACAGGCGAACAGGCTCGGTCATAAAAAGCAGTCATCAGTAAGCAAAGGGCTGCCATTGTAACTGCCCGGGACGGCTATGCACGGAACATCAGGCGGACGGCGACGATAAAAGCCTTTCTCGGTTTATGGCGTAAATGGAGGTGCCTCACGATGGATCGGCCCGCCATACAACTTTTCTTTACAGCTGTTAAAAACCGCTCCGAAGAGCGGTTTCTCCAGTAGGGAGCGCTAACCGCCTAAATAGGCGTCGCGCACCTTGGGATCATTCAGCAGCGCGTGTCCGCTGCCTTGCATAACGATTCGGCCATTCTCCAGTACATAGCCACGATCGGCCAGCTTAAGCGCCTGATTGGCGTTTTGCTCGACCAGGAACACCGTCACGCCGTCCTTGCGCAGCTGTTCGATGATGCCGAAGATCTGCTGGATGATGATCGGCGCCAAGCCTAACGACGGCTCATCGAGCAGCAGCAGGGTGGGTTTGCTCATCAGTGCACGGCCGATGGCGAGCATCTGCTGCTCACCGCCGGACATGGTGCCGGCGCGCTGGGCAAAACGTTCACGCAAGCGCGGAAATAGCTGCAGGACCTTGTCCAGCTGTTCGCGATTATCAGCCTTGCTGCCGAAAAAACCACCCATCTCCAGGTTCTCTTCCACGGTCAGACGGGCGAACACCCGGCGACCCTCCGGCACCACGGCAATGCTCTTGCGCATGATCTCGGGAGTGTCGAGGCCTACCAGTTCCTCACCTTGGTAGCGAATGCTGCCGCTGGTGGCTTGTGGATTGCCGCACAGGGTCATCAGTAGGGTCGATTTACCCGCACCGTTAGCGCCGATCAGGGTCACGATCTCACCCTGACGCACTTCAACAGTAATGTCGTGCAGCGCCTGGATCTTGCCGTAGAAGGTGGAAACATTGTCGAAATACAGCATCACGCTTCCCCCAGGTAGGCTTTGATCACGTCCGGGTTCTCGCGGATCTGCTCCGGCGTACCGTCCGCCAGGGGCGTGCCCTGGTTGATCACGTAGATGTGATCGGAAATGCTCATGACCAACCTCATGTCGTGTTCGATAAGCAATACGGTGACGCTGTGCTGATCACGCAGTACACCGATCAGCGCCTTGAGGTCGTCAGTCTCGCGCGGGTTGAGCCCCGCAGCGGGTTCGTCGAGCATCAGGATGCGCGGGCGGGTCATCATGCAACGGGCGATTTCCAAACGGCGTTGCTGACCGTACGCCAGGGTGCCGGCCGGGCGGTTAGCGAATTCGGTCAGGTTGACCTGATCCAGCCAATGCGCCGCGTAATCCATGGCGTCGCGCTCGCTTTTGCGAAACGCGGGTGTTTGCAGCAGGCCAGAAATGAAGTTGGTGTTGAGGTGACGGTGTTGCGCCACCAGCAGGTTTTCCACCGCGGTCATGTCCTTGAACAGGCGCACGTTCTGGAAGGTACGTACCACGCCCTTGCGCGCAATCTTGTGGCCAGGCAGGCCCTCGATCTGCTCACCATTGAGGCTGATGCTGCCAGCGGTTGGCCGGTAGAAACCGGTCATGCAGTTGAATACCGTGGTCTTGCCGGCACCATTCGGGCCGATCATCGACACCACTTGTTTCTCTTGTACGGACAAACCCACTCCGTTGACGGCCAGCAAGCCGCCGAAGCGCATGGACAGGCCGCTTACTTCCAGGATCGGGCGGCTCATCGTTTCAGCTCCAAGTGAGGACGCTGCATGGGCAGCAGGCCCTGCGGACGCCAGATCATCATGAACACCATCAGGGCACCGAACATCAGCATGCGGTACTCGCTGAACTCACGCATCAGCTCGGGCAACAGGATCATCACCACGGCGGCGAGGATGATACCGAGTTGCGAGCCCATACCGCCCAGCACGACGATGGCGAGGATGATCGCTGATTCGATAAAGGTGAACGACTCCGGTGTGACCAAGCCCTGACGCGCGGCAAAGAAGCTGCCGGCAAAACCGGCAAACGTGGCGCCGAGGGTGAAGGCTGAGAGTTTGATAATGGTCGGGTTCATGCCCAGTGCGCGGCAGGCAATTTCGTCTTCGCGCAAGGCTTCCCAGGCACGACCGATGGGCATGCGCAATAGGCGATTGATCACGAACAGGGTCAACAGCACCAGCAGCAGTGCGATCAGGTAGAGGAAAATCACCTTGTTGATCGAGTTGTAGGCGACGCCAAAGTACTCGTGGAAGGTCTGCATACCTTCGGCGGCTTTGCGCTCGAACGACAGGCCGAACAGGGTCGGTTTGTCGATGTTGCTGATGCCGTTGGGCCCACCCGTCAGCTCGGTCATGTTGCGCAGCAGGATGCGGATGATCTCGCCAAAACCCAGGGTCACGATGGCCAGGTAGTCACCGCGCAGGCGCAGCACTGGGAAACCGAGGATAAAGCCAAAGAAGGCCGCCATCAGGCCGGCTATCGGCAGGCATACCCAGAAGCCCAGGCCGTAATAGTGCGACAGCAGCGCGTAGCTGTAGGCGCCTACGGCGTAGAAGCCGACATAACCCAGATCGAGCAGTCCAGCGAAACCGACCACGATGTTCAGGCCAAGGCCGAGCATCACATAGATCAGAATCAGCGTGGCGATGTCTACCGCGCCGCGGCTGCCGAAGAACGGCCAGGCCAGGGCGACCATGATCAGGCCGAGGATGATCCAGCGTTGGGTCGAGGGCAGAGTGAGGAAGTTGCTCGCCTTGCTCGGTACGCTCGGCAGGCTGGGGACATGACTCCAGGCCGCGCTTAACTGACTGCGAAATAGCTGCCAGAAGAACATGGCGATGACGCAGCCAGCGATGGCCCAGAGAATGGCCGGGCTAGCGCCTTGTACTTCTAGCTTGATGCCCACGGTAGTGAGTTTCAGGCCGAGCACTGGGTAGGCCACGGCCAGCACCAGCAGGGCGCTAAAGATTGCCGTTTTGAGGTTTTTGCTGATGGCGAGGCTCATACTTTTTCAACCTCCGGGCGACCGAGAATGCCGGTGGGGCGGAACAGCAACACCAGCACCAATAGGCTGAAGGCCACCACATCCTTGTATTGGTCGCCAAAAATATCGGCGCCGAAGGCTTCGGCCAGGCCCAGCAGCAGGCCGCCGAGAACGGCGCCTGGAATACTGCCAATGCCGCCTAATACAGCTGCGGTGAAGGCTTTGATGCCAACGAGGAAACCCAGGTGTGGGTTGATCACGCCGTATTGCATGCCCAGCAGTACCGCAGCCACACCCGCCAGCGCGGCACCGATGACAAAGGTCAGGGCAATGATGTTGTTGGTGTTGATACCCAGCAGGTTGGCCATCTTCAGGTCCTCAGCACAGGCGCGACAAGCACGGCCCAGGCGGGAGCGGGAGATGAACATTGTCAGGCCGAGCATGACAAAGAAGGTGACGACGAAAACCAGCACCTGCATGTAGGAAATCACCACGCCATTCATCGCGCTTTCGCCAAACACGAAGTTGCCGGGTAGCAGGTTGGGGATGGCTTTGTCTTTTGAGTCTTGGGCCAGTAGCACTTCGTTTTGCAGGAAGATTGACATGCCGATTGCCGAGATCAGCGGGATCAGGCGATTACCACCACGCAAGGGGCGATAGGCGACCCGTTCAATGCTGTAACCGTAGGCGCTGGCGATAATGATGCTGCCGGCAAAGGCGGCAAACATCAGCAGTGGCAAGCTATCCAGTCCCATCATGGTCAGGCCGGCAATCACGATAAAGGCTACATAGGAGCCAATCATGTACACCTCGCCGTGGGCGAAGTTGATCATGCCGATGATGCCGTAGACCATGGTGTAGCCGATGGCGATCAGGGCATAGGTGCTGCCAACGGTCAGGCCGTTAACCAGCTGTTGCAGGTAGTGATACAGATCAGGCATTGCCTAACTCCTGGGTTGGCACGCAAGGCAGCGCGTGTGGCGCAGCATGCAACCGGAATTCTTCTAATAAACAAAGCCCACTGCGCTGCAGTGGGCTTTGGGTTGAGGCGGGATGACCACTCTTTAGTTAAGAGGGGCTTCGGTCTTGGTGCCGTCTTGGTGCCATTGGTAAACCACGAAGCTGAAGTCTTTCAGGTCGCCCTTCTCGTCGAAGGCCAGGGTGCCAGTTGGGGTGTCGAAGCTATTAGCGCGCAGGGCTGCGGCTACTTTGGCGGTGTCGGTGTCGCCCGCTTTGGTGATGCCTTCAGCGATTACCTGAACAGCAGCATAAGCTGGGAAGACGAATGGGCCGCTTGGGTCTTCGTTCTTGGCTTTAAAAGCATCAACCAGAACCTGGTTGCGTGGGTCTAGGTCAAACGACTGCGGCAAGGTCACCAGCAGACCTTCGGAGGCAGGACCGGCGATAGCCGAGATTTCCTTGTTGCCGACGCCCTCAGGGCCCATAAACTTGACGCTTAGACCTTTTTCAGCCGACTGGCGCAGCAGCAGACCCAGCTCTGGGTGGTAGCCGCCGTAGTAGACGAAGTCGACGCCCGCTTGCTTGAGTTTGGAGATCATCGAAGAGAAGTCCTTGTCGCCGGCATTGATGCCTTCGAACAGGACGACTTTGGTGCCTTTGGCTTCCAGGGTCTGCTTGACTGCGGTGGCGATACCTTCGCCGTACTGCTGTTTATCGTGGATCACTGCGACAGCCTTCGGCTTGACGTGATCGGCGATGTAATTGGCGGCTGTCGGGCCTTGCAGGCTATCCAGGCCAATGGTGCGGAACAGCAGCTGATAACCGCGGGCGGTGATTTCCGGGCTGGTGGACGCCGCCGTGATCATCAGAATGCCTTCGTCTTCGTAGATATCAGACGCTGGCTGAGTGGAGCTGGAGCACAGGTGGCCCACCACGAACTTAATTTCGTCGTTAACGATCTTGTTGGCAACGGCCACGGCCTGCTTCGGATCGCACGCATCGTCATACACCACGCCTTCGAGCATTGCACCGTTTACCCCACCGGCCTTGTTGATCTGCTCGATGGCCATTTTGGCGCCGATGAACTGCATCTCACCGTATTGCGCGACTGCGCCAGTCACTGGGCCAGCCAGGCCAATTTTGATGGTGTCAGCCGCTAACGAATAGCTAGCAACGCCAGCCATGGCCATGGCGGCAAACAGTTTTGAAATCTGCTTAGTAGCCTTGTTCATAGTGCTCCACTTTTATTGGTGTTGGTTTATGTGGTTCTTGCGGCCAAAGCAGCAGAACCGGGTTGGTTATTCCGGTCTTAGCACCGATAACTCTACCGGTGCAGTGTAGAGCGTGGTTTTGCAGGTTGAAAAGCGGCTTGCTGGGGGCAACGGACTATCGTGTCGCCATAATGTAATAAACGTATAGAAAAACGGCGTGCCTTTCGTGTCGTTGGGCGTGTTGCGAATTTGCCGGCTGACTGCCTGACGCTATCATGGCTGTAATACACGTGTGCGACCACTCACAACAGGGCAAACCATGACTGAACAACCTAGCACCCTCTATGCCAAGCTGCTTGGAGAAACTGCACCAATTACCTGGCAAGAGCTGCAGCCTTTTTTTGCCCGGGGTTCGTTATTGCTGGTAGACGGCCATCACGATTTGATTGAGGTGGCGCAAGCTGTGGCGCAAAACGATGAGGCCGCTGTGGCTGCTTGGTTGGCTGGCGGTCAGCTGTACCCCGCTTCAGATGCCATCGCCGAAGACCTGCACGCCCGGGCTCCGCAGTTGTGGGCCGTAGTCGTAGCGCCTTGGGTGCTGGTGCAAGAGCGTCTAGCCGAACGGGCCGCGCACTAAATTGCGGCCTGAGTGGCTGGAGTGACTCATCGAGAGGAGAAAAGCATGTTTGAGCCAGGTCATTTTCACCTTAGCAACACCATCGCTAGCGCTGACGTGCCTGCATTCAGTCTCGATTTGTTTTATGAGGTGCATCAGGGCACCCGCGAAGGTGCGATGCTGCACATGTGCCTGCGCGGCGAGGTCGCTGGGGAGGCGTTTGAAGAGCGCTTTGAGTTGCACCGCGACACAGCGTTTAACTTCGCCAGCGTGGTCAGCCGTCTGGCTCAGAAGCATGGTGTGCCGGTCAGCCACAATCTGATCATGCGGGGGCACGCCGAGTTTGATCTGATGTTCGAAGACATTCGGCAAAAACTGGGTATTCACAGTGGTGACGGGGTCAATTTTGACCACTTACAGCAGGACGGTTTCTAACCCGGCCGGCCTAGCCGGCGCTCACCCAGCGTTGCCGTGCCCAGCCACTGAATGTATCCACTCCCAGCACTAAGACCAACATTGCCAAAATCACCGTGGCCGCTTGCGCCTGCTGGAATAGGCTGAGGCTGAAATACAGCATCTGCCCTAGGCCGCCGGCTCCGACAAAGCCCAGTACGCTGGCCATACGGATGTTGTTTTCCCAGCGATACAACGTATAGGCCAGCAGTTGCGGCCATACCCCAGGCAGTGTGCCGTAGCAGAAAGCGGCGACAGCACCGCCACCTGCCAGGCGAATGGCCTCTGCTGGTTCTTTAGGGGTGTTCTCCAGCGCTTCGGCAAACAGCCGCCCAAGCACGCCACTGGTGTGCAGCGCCAGCGCCAGGGTTCCAGCGTTGGGGCCTAAGCCGGCGGCCAATACCACCAGGGCTGCCCAGACTAGCTCGGGGATGGCACGCAAGGCGTTAAGCAGCAAGCGTGCAGCACTCATGGCTAAACAGCCCATGCGCCCGGCTGCCGGCAACGCCAGCAGCAAACCGAGCAGCGCGGCCAGCAAGGTGCCGATGGCCGACATGGCCAGCGTTTCCAGGGCGCCATTGAATATGGCGCGAGAATGGGCCGGAGAAAAATCGGGCTGCAAGAACGCGCTGGCGTAAGTCGCCATCTGTTTCAGGCTTTGCTGGCTAAACAGTTCACCGAGGTTGATATCCAGATAACTGAAGGAGGCGATTACGCTGGCCAGCAGTGTCAGCAACAAGGCAGGGGTCGCGAGGCGTGTATTCATAGCAGGCGTGCGCGCAGCAAGCGACTGAGCTGATCGGCCAGTAATACCAGCACCAGGAAGGTCAACAGCATGCTTGCCACTTCCCCACCTGCGAACATGCGCATCGACAGATCAATCTGTTGCCCAAGGCCGCCGGCGCCAACAAAACCCATGATGACCGAGGCGCGTATGGCGCACTCCCAGCGGTACACCGTGTATGAAAGCATTTCGGCAGCCGCATTGGGCAGCACGCCATAGGCGAAGGCTGCCAAGCGCGAACTGCCCGCCAGCAGCAAGGCGCGGTTAGGTCGTGGGTCTACCGATTCAAAAATCTCAGCGTAAACCTTGCCGAGCATGCCGCTGTAGGTAATCGCGATGGCCAGCACCCCAGCCGTGGGGCCCAAACCAACAGCCCGCACAAACAGCAAGGCCCAGACGATTTCCGGCACGCTGCGGAGCACCATTAACAAGGCGCGCACGGGCCAGCGTATGACTTGCGCCCACCACGCGGGACGCCCGCCTCGTTGCAACGCAGACAACGACAATGCCCGGCTTGCGAACAGCGCCGCTGGCAGTGCAATCAGCAGCGCCAGGGCCATGCCAGCAGTGGCGATTGCCAATGTTTCCACGGTGGCGCGGGCCAGCAGCGCAAGAAACGCTTCGCTGTGGGCGAGCGGCCAGAAGTCGGCGAGAAAACGCCCCATATTGGCTGCGTTATCTCGCTCGGCCAGCACGCCCAGATTGAACTCACTGAGCTCAATGGCCGGCCATAACAACAGCACGGCCACCACTGTTATAAGCAGGCGCGGCAGCGCTGCTGGATCACGCTGGACGGGTTTTAGCATCGCGGGATCTGAACACTGGCCTGTGGTCTGGCGACCAAAGAGGGCAGGGTTGGTAACTGCTCGTTGGCATACAGCGCATCAAGTTGGGCGCCGCTTATTGCTTCGGGGGCCAGGTCAAACATCACCTGGCCGGCCCGAACACCGATAATTCGGGGGAAGTGACTTAGGGCCAGGTCCACCGCATGCAAACTGGCGAGTAGGGTGATGCCGCGCCGGCTGGTTTCTTCGTTGAGCAGGCTCAGAGTGTGGTCGGCGAGCACCGGGTCCATGGCGGATACCGGCTCATCCGCCAGAATCAGCTCGGGGCTCTGGTACAGCACGCGAGCAATCCCAACGCGCTGTAATTGACCGCCAGAAAGCTGGTCACAGCGCTCATACAGCTTATCGGCCAGGTCCAAGCGCGCCAGTGCCGCTGTGGCACCAGGGATATCCAGCGGGTAGATTAGGCTCAACAGGCTCTTGCCCAGTGACCATTGCCCCAGCTTGCCGGCCAGCACCGCTGTAACCACCCGCTGGCGTGGTGGCAGGGGAGGGGCTTGATGGATTAAGCCGATGCGCGCACGCAGTTGCTGACGGTGCCGGGTGTTGAGTTGCCAGGGGTGCTGGTCGAGCAAGCTGATATGGCCGCTGCTGGGTGGCAGATTACCGGCCAACAGCCGTAACAGGGTGGTTTTTCCGGCGCCCGAAGGGCCGATAATGGCCACACGTTCACCGGTTTTAACCGCCAAATCAATTCCACTGAGTGCAACCTGGCCATTGGCGTGGATAAGCTCCACGCCATTGAGGCTGCAACTCACTTCAGCAAGCCGGCCGCGTTTGCTGCTTGCTCGATACCTTGGTAATTCTCAGCGTTGGTCTCGATAAAGCGGCTGGCCGCTTGCAGATCAAGAATCGCCTTGTGCTGCGGATTGGCCGGATCAAGGGCAAGGAACACCGCCTGGATTTTTTCGCGCAGCGCCGGGTCGAGCGAGCCGCGTACAGTCCAGTTGTAGTCGTAGAAGGTTGGGGTAGTGGCGATCACCTTGACCTTGCGGGTATCGATCTTGCCCGCCGCAACCAACTTGTCCCATACCGAGGCGTTAAGTACGCCGCCGTCGGCTTTACCCGCTTGCACCCAGGCAGCGGTCGCATCGTGGGCGCCGGAATAGGCGATGCGGCTGAAGAATTCTTCTGGCTTGATGCCATCTTGCAGCATGAAATAACGCGGCATTAGGCTGCCCGATGTAGAGGACACGGAGCCGAACGCGAAGGTTTTGCCTTTGAGGTCCTGCAGCGAATTCACGCTCGGATCGGCGCTGATGATCTTGCTGGTGAAGGTGGCATCTTCGGCGCGTTGCACCAGCGGAATGGCATTGCCGGTTTTCAGACGAGTTTGCACAAAAGTGAAACCGCCCAGCCAGGCCAGGTCGATACGGTCGGCGGCAATGGCTTCAACCACGGCGGCGTAATCGGCTACCGGCACGAACTTCACCGGCATGCCCAGTTGCTGCTCAAGGTAGGCGCCTAGTGGCTTAAATTTACGCAGCAGTTCGGTCGGTGCTTCGTCGGGGATAGCAGAAACCCGCAGGGTCTCGGCGGCATTAGCGGACACAGCAGTAAAGCTCAGGGCAACGCCAAAAACGGCGGCCAGGGTACGTTTCAACATGAGGGTTCTCCGGTTCAATAGCGGGGAAAGCGCGCGGAGTATAAAGCCATTGCAGTGCTTGTGGTCGTCGGCGTAAGCACAACAGCCAGCTGCGTTAAGATAGCGGCCTGCTTAATTGAACTGGAGTTTGTTATGTCTGCGTCGCTTCCTGCCCTAGCATTCGCCGGTATTGGTCTGATGGGTTTGCCCATGACGCAGCGGCTGCTGGCGGCGGGTTATCCGCTGACCGTATGGAATCGGTCGGCAGAAAAATGCACAACCCTGCAGGCACAGGGCGCCCAGGTCGTCAGCCACCCTGCTGAGCTTTGCGCCGGCGCTGAGATTGTCATGCTGTGCCTGGCCAATACCGAGGCGGTGCGCGAAGTAGTGTTTGGCCCCGGGGGTATCGCTGAGCAAGGCCGGCCTGGGCAGGTGTTGGTGGATTTTTCCAGCCTTGAACCTACGGCGACCCGCGAGATGGCCGCCGAGTTGGAGGCGCGTTGCGGTATGCGTTGGGTCGATGCTCCGGTGTCGGGCGGTACGCCTGGTGCGCAGCAGGGCAGTCTGGTGATCATGGCCGGTGGGGCGCCTGCCGACATCGAACGTGTGCGCCCGGTTCTGGCGCACCTGGGCCAGCGCCCGACGCGCATGGGTGACGTTGGCGCAGGCCAGGTAACCAAAGTGTGTAACCAGATGATCGTGGCCTGTAATGCCCTAGTCATTGCTGAGGTGGTGGCGCTGGCCGAACAGTGTGGGGTCGACGCCAGTCTACTGGCACCAGCGCTGGCGGGCGGCTTCGCGGACTCCAAGCCGCTGCAGATTCTGGCGCCGCAGATGGCCGCAAGTGAATTTGACCCGGTCAAGTGGCATGTGCGGACCTTGCTTAAGGACTTGGATACGGCGGTTAAGCTGTCACAGCAGATAGGCTCGGCCACACCCCTCAGCGGCCTGGCCGCACAACTGATGCGCCAGCACGGCAGCCAAGGCAATCTGGAGCGTGATCCGGCAACCCTGGTACAGCTCTACCGGCAGCCGAAAGCATAGCTAGCGTTTTTTTGATCAAGGCCGAATCGGCGCAGGTCGGATTATCGCGCCACACAGACGGGAACATCGTTATGAAAATCGCTGCCAATCTGTCGCTGCTGTTTACTGAGTTAGCGCTGATCGAACGGGTGGTGGCGGCTGCTGCTGCCGGTTTTGATGGGGTGGAAATTCAGTTTCCTTATGAGCTGCCGGCCATCCGCCTAAAAGAAGCGCTGGCCGCCGCCGGCATGCCGCTGCGGCTGATCAACCTGCCGGCGGGTGATCTGATGAGCGGTGGTGCTGGCCTGGCGGCCGTGCCCGCGCGCCAGGCCGAGTTTGATAGCGCGCTGCAGGAGGCGCTGAGCTACGCCGCCATGGCGCGTCCGGCGCTGGTCAATGTGCTGTCGGGGCGCTTAGCGGAGGGGCTTGAACTGGAACAGGCGCTGGTTTGCCTAGCCGTTAACCTGCACAAAACGGCAGAGGCTTTTCAGGCGTTAGGCATTGGCGTGGTGGTTGAGGCCATCAACCCGCTGGATATGCCGGGTTTTCTGATCAATACCCCGGCACAGCTGGATGCGCTGCTCAAGGCCGTGGGTCACCCCAATCTTGCGGCGCAATACGACCTCTACCATATGGCCCGTCAGGGCCTGGACCTGCAGGCGGGCATCATCCTGCTGGCTGGGCGTATAGGTCATGTGCAGTTTGCCGATTGCCCTGGGCGCGGTGCGCCGGGCAGCGGCGATGTGCAGTTCGCGCCGCTGCTAACGGCTTTGCGTAAAAGCGGTTATCAGGGTTGGCTGGCGGCCGAATATCGGCCGGGTGATGCGGGTACCCGTGCCAGCCTGGGTTGGCTGAATGAATGGCGGGAATGGTTGGCGCATAGCTGAGAAAGCATTGGCCTGTTGCCCGGCGCGCGGGCGTCGAACAACAGGCTGCAGCGCCTATTCGGACTAATCCTCTTGATACTTGTTGAGCGAGATGATTCGCGTCTTGCCGATGCGATGACGGTAGATCTCGCGCAGGTACTTGATCGCCTTCTTCACGCTGTCGCGTGACAGGCGGATGTCATTGATCGAGACGAATTTGTCCTTGTCATGAATCAGCTCGCGGTATTTCTTCTCGTACATCGGTTTGATCGCGTACCAATTGGTGTCGAGGATTTTCGCTGGGTTTTCATACTCATTGAGCATCGCGTCAATTTGCTGTTCGTCGAATTCTTCGC
>JAGGNC010000016.1 GCA_017886405.1 Pseudomonas sp.
CCGCTGCAGCGCTCGCCACGGCGCGCCGCCAGCTCTGCGGCGAGCATGCCGCCGAGCGACCAACCGCCGAGCCAGGCATCTTGCGCCAGGCTGGCATCCAGCTCATCGAGCCAGTCAGCGGGGTCGCTGGAGTCCAGCGGCGGCAATGGCTCGATGTCCACATGCAAACGCGGATCAAGCCCCCGCAAGGCATCGGCCAGCGGCTGCAACGGTGAGGTACCCAGACCCCAACCTGGTAGCAGGATTAGCCGATCACGCATGCGCAGCGCCCTTTTCACCCAGCAGCGGCCAACACTCCGCCAGCGCTTCTAGCAGCAGCTCCAACTGCTCCAAGCTGTGTGCGGCAGTCAGGGTTACCCGCAGGCGGGCGCTGCCGGCCGGCACTGTAGGCGGGCGAATCGCCGTGACTAAAAGGCCTCGTTCGCGCAGCATCTGCGACAGTTGCATGGCGCGAGCACTGTCGCCGATTAGAATCGGCTGAATTGGCGTGGCGCTGTCCATCAGCTCAAGGCCGATAGCTTGCGCACCTTCACGGAAGCGTTTGATCAGCCCATGCAAATGCTCGCGTCGCCACTGCTCGCTGCGCAGTAACTGCAAACTTTTCAGGGTGGCGCAGGCCAGGGCAGGCGGCTGACTGGTGGTGTAGATATAAGGCCGAGCGAACTGCACCAGGGTTTCGATCAACGCCTCGCTGCCGGCGACAAACGCACCGGCTGTGCCGAACGCCTTGCCTAGAGTGCCGACCAGCACCTGCACATCGTCCAGCCCCAAACCGAAGTGCTCGACAATACCGCCGCCGGTAGCACCCAATGGGCCAAAACCATGGGCATCGTCGACCATCACCCAGGCATCTTTGCTCTTCGCAGCGGCGCACAGTGCCGGCAGATCAGCCAGGTCGCCATCCATACTGAATACACCGTCGGACACCACCAGAGTGTTCCCCGTGGCTTTCTCCAGTCGGCTGGCCAAGCTGGCCGCATCGTTATGCAGGTAGCGCGAGAACCGCGCGCCAGAGAGCAGGCCGGCATCTAGTAGAGAGGCGTGATTGAGGCGGTCTTCCAGCACCGTGTCATCCCGGCCGACCAGCGCGGTAACCGCACCAAGGTTAGCCATATAGCCGGTGGAAAACAGCAGCGCCCGTGGTCGCCCGGTAAACTCGGCCAGCGCCTCTTCCAGCTCATGGTGCGGGGTGCTGTGACCAATCACCAAGTGCGATGCGCCACCGCCAACGCCCCAGCGTGCAGCGCCGGCGCGCCAGGCTTCAATCACCTGTGGGTGATTGGCCAGGCCGAGGTAATCGTTGGAGCAGAAGGCCAACAGCTCACGGCCATCGACCCGCACCAAAGGCCCCTGCGGCGACTCAAGCAAGGGGCGATGGCGATAGAGGTTGGCGGCACGACGTTCGTCGAGGCGGGCAGATAAGTCGAAAGACATAGGCAACCTGAATAAGGGCGCAATACCGTGGGAGGGGCCGGCCGGCACCTCCCACACAATCAGAGCACAGCCATCAGACGGCAGCGTTATAGAACAGCTTGGAGTCGCGCTGTTCTACCAAGGCCTGCTCGATGGCAGCCTGATGCACCTCGTCACCGTGCTCTTCGCGCTCTTCGGGCTTGATACCGAGACGGGCGAACAACTCCATATCCTTATTGGCCTGCGGGTTGGCAGTGGTCAGCAGCTTCTCGCCGTAGAAGATCGAGTTGGCACCGGCGAAGAAGGCTAAGGCCTGCATTTGCTCGTTCATCGCCTCACGGCCGGCAGACAGACGCACGTGCGACTGCGGCATCATGATCCGCGCCACGGCGAGCATGCGGATAAAGTCGAATGGGTCGACGTCTTTCTCATCGGCCAGCGGCGTGCCCTTGACCTTAACCAGCATATTGATTGGTACCGACTCCGGATGCTCCGGCAAGTTAGTCAGCTGGATTAACAGCCCGGCGCGGTCGTCCAACGACTCGCCCATGCCGAGGATGCCACCGGAGCAGATCTTCATCCCCGAGTCACGCACGTAGGCCAGGGTTTCCAAGCGCTCGCCGTAGGTGCGGGTGGTGATGATGCTGCCGTAGAACTCCGGCGAGGTGTCCAGGTTGTGGTTGTAGTAGTCGAGGCCGGCCTCGGCCAAAGCAGTGGTCTGCTCCTTGTCCAGCTTGCCCAGGGTCATGCAGGTTTCCAGACCCAGGGCCTTCACACCCTCGACCATCTTCAGTACGTAGGGCATGTCCTTGGCCGACGGATGCTTCCACGCCGCGCCCATGCAGAAACGGGTGGAACCGATGGCCTTGGCCTCGGCGGCGGCCTCCAGCACCTTCTGTACTTCCAGCAGTTTTTCCTTTGCAAGACCGGTGTTGTAATGACCGGACTGGGGGCAATACTTGCAGTCTTCCGGGCAGGCACCGGTCTTGATCGAGAGCAGGGTCGAGACCTGCACGCGGTTCTGATCAAAATGCGCGCGGTGCACGGTCTGCGCAGCGAACAACAGGTCGTTGAACGGTTGCTCGAAGAGCGCCTTGACCTCATTGAGGGTCCAGTCGTGACGCAAATTGGCGGCGGTGGTGGCACTCATCGGTAATTCCTTATTGTTGGCTGCGCTCTGCTAGATTCAGCAAACGCGACACGGATGTTCGGCATAGTTATGGAAGGTTTATGCGCTGTCAACCCGACTTACGATACCAGGTTTACAACTGGTTAAAAAACAAACAGACCTGCTTGCTCTGCGATGAAACAGCGGACGGCGCACTGGCCATCTGCACCAACTGCGAGGCAGGGCTGCCCTGGCTTGGCGGGCACTGCCAGGTATGCGCCCTACCCCTGGCCAGCCATGGTCTGGTGTGTGGGGCCTGCCTGAAAAAGCCACCAAGCTTTACCAAGGTCGAAACACCCTGGCGCTACGCCTTCCCCATCGACAGCCTGATTACCCGGTTTAAACACCAGGCCAAGTGGCCATTTGGACGTCTGCTTGGTGAGCTTTTGTCACATCATCTGCAACATGCTTTCGATGACGGGCTGTGCAAACCGGATCTGCTAATACCCGTACCGCTGGCGAACAAACGCCAACGCCAGCGCGGCTTCAACCAGGCCGCCCTGCTAAGCCAGTGGCTGAGTCCTTTACTCCAGGTGCCGCAGCAGCCGCATTGGCTGCAGCGGATTATCGACACGCCGGCGCAACAGCAACTGGATGCCGCCACACGTAAACGCAACCTGCGCAAAGCGTTTGCCATGGCGCCTGACAGCCAGGTCAGCGGCCTGCA
Source organism: Pseudomonas sp. (assembly GCA_017886405.1). Classification (GTDB taxonomy): domain Bacteria; phylum Pseudomonadota; class Gammaproteobacteria; order Pseudomonadales; family Pseudomonadaceae; genus Aquipseudomonas. The sequence continues at coordinate 3,249 of JAGGNC010000016.1, forward strand.
TGTGGCGCTGATCGATGATGTGCTGACCACCGGCGCAACGGCCGAAAGCCTGGCGAATTTATTAAAGAAAGCCGGCGCGGCGCGAGTCGATGTGTATTGCCTAGCGCGCACACCAAAGCCAGGCGACT
>JAGGNC010000064.1 GCA_017886405.1 Pseudomonas sp.
ATTTCGGGCAACGCCTGGCCCTGGTCGAACAGGTCTTCGGCTGCTACCAAGGAGGCCGGCAGCAAAGACAATACGCTGGTGCAAAGTAGCAGAGGGGAAGTGTTAGCCACGCGAATGCTCGGATGCGGTTCAAAGACCTGCATGGTAACTGAGGGATCGCGTTTTTGCAGTGGTGACGGGCAACGGCTTAAATTGGTCGCGCGCGCTGAGCACCGTATACTGCACGCCAGCGAGAACTCCAACGGCTACTAGGGATGCGTTATGACTGATCAGCCCCCCATCGCAGTGCTTGGCGGCGGAAGCTTCGGCACTACGATTGCCAATTTGCTGGCCGAAAACGGCCAGCACGTCTTGCACTGGATGCGCGACCCCAAGCAGGCTCAAGCCATTCGGTTAACACGTGAAAATCCGCGTTACCTCAAAGGGATAAAAATCCACCTCGGCGTTGATCCGGTTACCGACCTCGCGGCAACACTGAATGCCTGTCAGATGGTATTTGTTGCCTTGCCTTCCAGTGCGCTGCGGATGGCGTTGCTGCCGGTAGCCGAGCTGCTCAGCGGTAAGCTGGTGGTCAGCACCACTAAAGGGATTGAGGCGAAGAGCTTTTTGCTGATGAGCCAGATCCTTGAAGATATCGCTCCGCAGGCCCGTATTGGCGTGCTCTCTGGGCCGAATCTGGCGCGTGAGGTGGCCGAGCATGCGCTGACCGCGACGGTGATCGCCAGTGAGGATGAAGACCTCTGCCAGCAGGTCCAGGCCGTGCTGCATGGCCGTACCTTTCGCGTCTATGCCAGCGGTGACCGCTTTGGCGTTGAGCTGGGCGGGGCGTTGAAGAACGTCTACGCTATTATCGCCGGCATGGCAGCGGCCATGGGCATGGGTGAAAACACCAAGAGCATGCTGATCACCCGCGCCTTGGCAGAAATGACCCGTTTTGCCGTCACGCTGGGCGCCAACCCCATGACCTTCCTCGGATTGGCCGGTGTCGGTGACCTGATTGTCACCTGCTCCTCGGCGAAGAGTCGAAACTACCAGGTCGGTTTTGCCTTGGGTGAAGGCTTGAGCTTAACGGCTGCGGTTGAGCGTTTAGGCGAGGTAGCAGAGGGCGTGAATACCATTAAAGTGCTAAAAGCCAAAGCTGAGGAACTGGACGTATACATGCCGTTGGTGGCGGGCTTGCATGCGATTGTGTTTGAGGGACGTACCCTGGATCAGGTGATCGGTGCCCTGATGAATGCAGAGCCGAAGACTGACGTCGATTTTATCCCTACAAGCGGTTTCTAAGTTTTACCTATATAGACCCTGCAAGGAGATGAGCATGAGTGATGATAATCAACAACTGCAGCGCGAATCGATTCTGCTGCGCATTCTCTGGATGGTGGTGTTCATCATCATCTGGCAACTGGCGGAAATACTCTTGGCTGCCGTGGTGATCTTGCAATTGGGTTACCGCTTGTTCTACGGCGCGCCGAATGCCGCTCTGCTGGGCTTTGGTGATAGCCTCAGCCAGTACTTAGCGCAGATCGGCCGGTTTGGCACCTTCAATAGCGATGAGAAGCCTTGGCCGTTTGCTGACTGGCCAACCCCGCAAGCCCCGCAAGGTGAGACGCCGCATAGCATCCCGCCGGCTCCTCATCCCGTGCGCGATGAAGAGCCTAAGCTTTGAAGAACCTGGCTGTGATGAACGTTATTGCGAAGCGTCAGGTTGTTAGGGCAGGGCTGTGAAACTGTGGCTGCTGCGTCACGGTGAAGCCGAGCCAAGTGCACGCACAGATGCCCAACGCAACCTGACTATGCATGGCAGGCAGCAGGTGCGCGAGGCGGCTGCGCATATGCAAGGTCGTGCGTTGCAAGTCGTGCTGGTCAGCCCCTATGTGCGTGCACAGCAGACTGCGGATTTGGCCTGTGAGGTATTGGGATTTACCGGTACCCGGCAGACAGTAGCCTGGCTGACGCCAGACAGCGATCTACGCCAGGCACTGCGGGAACTGGACAGCTACGCCTTTGATGAGCTGTTGCTGGTGACTCACCAACCTTTCGTGGGAGCCTTGGCCGGGCTGCTGGTGCATGGGCATCGGCAGCAACCGTTGCCCATGAATACCGCCAGCCTGGCGTTGCTTGAAGGTGGCGAATTGGCCGCCGGGTTAATGGAATTGTCGCTGCATAAACACCCGACACGGTAACTAAGCGCCACGCCATACTGAAACATTTCTCCTCTTGCGGGCTACCTTTGTGCATGGAATAGTCCACCCAAGCAATTGCTTGGTTGGCTCCATAAAAACAACAAAGGAGGAAGCCCTGTGGCTGATTCAATCCGTTTGCCGCTTGAGGTGTTTTACCAGCGCGAATCTCGACACCCAAATAAACGTTACATGGTGCAGCCGTTGCCCGGCGGTCAGCTGCAAGAGCTGAGCTGGGGCGATGTCGGTGAACAAGCTCGCCGGGCGGCCAACTGGCTGCGTAGCCGCGAACTGCCTCAAGGCAGCCGCGTGGCGATCATTTCCAAGAACTGTGCGCACTGGATCATCGCCGACCTGGCGATTTGGATGGCCGGGCATGTCTCGGTGCCGCTTTACCCAACCCTAACGGCTGAGTCGGTCGGGCAGGTGCTGCGCCATTCCGAGGCGGCACTGGTGTTTGTTGGCAAGCTGGATGACTGGCCTGCCATGGCACCCGGTGTGCCGGAAGATGTTGCCACCATCGGCCTGCCATTGCGGGCAGAGGGCGAGTTCACGTTTACCTGGGATGACTTGCAAGCCTGTACGCCGATTCAGGACAACCCCAAGGCTGCAGCCGACCAACTCGCCACCATCATCTATACCTCGGGCACCACCGGTACGCCAAAAGGGGTGATGCACCACTTCAACAACCTTGGCTTTGCCGCCAGCCACGCGACTGAATTGTTCGGTGTAGGTGAGGACGATCGGGTCTTGTCCTACTTGCCGCTGTGTCACGTGGCTGAACGCATGTTTGTCGAGCTAGCCTCGCTCTATGCGGGACAGACGATCTTCTTCGCTGAAAGCCTAGATACCTTCCTCGCAGATCTTAAGCGCGCGCGGCCCACCGTGATATTTGGCGTGCCGCGCATCTGGACCAAATTTCAGATGGGCGTGTACAGCAAAATGTCGGTCGAGAAGCTCGATTTCCTGCTCAAACTGCCAATCATTGGCCGTTTCGTCGGCAAGAGGGTACTGGTCGGCTTGGGGTTGGATGCCGTGCGCTATGCGCTGTCTGGCGCGGCGCCGGTGCCAGAGGCATTGCTGACGTGGTACAAGCGTTTGGGTCTGGAGGTACTTGAGGTCTACGGCATGACCGAAAACTGTGGTTACTCGCACGTCTGTCGGCCGGGTAAGTTTC
>JAGGNC010000094.1 GCA_017886405.1 Pseudomonas sp.
GACAGAGAAACTCACTCAGGGGCGAGCCAAACTGCTTCAGCAACTTCTCGCAGGCCCAGACTGGATCCTGATTATCGCCAACCGCTGCCACAGCCATTACCGGTACACGCACCTCGAACAGTCCCGCCCACCAATCGCGCTCGGTGTCGCCGAAACGGCCAAACAAACCATGCCAACGCAAGCTTTCAACAGCTAGGCTGATGGGTTCATTCTCAGGGCCACGCTTGAGGCGCGAGCCGGAAATCACCGAGAAGCGCTTGAGCAGCAGACGGCTAGCCCACTCCAGCGGCGGCAATTTAAGCGGCCAATAAACCCTGCTGACCTGGCTGCCGAACAGTACGCTGGAAGCGATCTGCGCTTCATTTAAGTAACGCCCACCAAGTGCGCCAGCAAGAATTATCCCACCGAGGGAATGCCCCAGCCAATGGGCCTTCTGCGGATTTTGTTCATGCACAAAATCGGCAATGGCCGGTAAGTCATAGCGCACATAGTCACTGACGGTATTGCGCTCATAGTCACGGTTTCGCGGCGACAGTCCATGGCCACGCATCTCGGCGATCCACACATCGAACCCAGCACGGGCCAGATACGGCCCCAGGCCGATGCACTTAGGTGAATACCAGAACCGTCGATTGGAAAAGCTGCCCGGAATCAAAATCACCGGCACGCCACGTTCATGTTCGTGCCCGGCACGCCCCAGGCGCGTCAACGCCACTTCGACACTGCTGTCCGGACTGTTACCCGGCTTGAGCCGATAGACATCCTCACTCAGGTCAGTACGGAGTTCCGCGCTGATCAAGGCGACGGGGAAAAGTTTACTGCTGCTTTGCATCTTCGCTCTGACACCGCTCTGGCACAAAAAAATGGGCAGGATCATCCCGCCCCTGGGAAGGGAGTTAAATTAGCTATCAGGCAGTCTGCCCTTCGGCGAGGAAGAACCAGGTATCAAGCACAGAATCCGGGTTCAGCGACACGCTTTCGATGCCCTGCTCCATCAACCAACGCGCAAGATCGGGATGATCCGAGGGGCCCTGACCGCAGATGCCGATGTATTTACCAGCCTTATTACAGGCCTGAATGGCGTTGCTCAGCAGCTTCTTCACCGCCGGATTGCGTTCATCGAACAGGTGCGCGACGATGCCGGAGTCACGGTCCAGACCTAGCGTGAGTTGGGTCAGATCGTTGGAACCGATGGAGAAGCCATCAAAGAACTCAAGGAATTCTTCGGCCAGAATCGCGTTGGACGGCAGTTCGCACATCATGATGACCTTGAGGCCATTCTGACCACGCGCCAGACCATTCTGCGCCAGCAAATCGACCACCTGACTGGCTTCACCCAGGGTGCGCACAAACGGCACCATGATCTCGACGTTGGTCAGGCCCATCTCGTTGCGCACTTTCTTCAGCGCGCGGCATTCGAGTTCGAAGCAGTCGCGGAAGGATTCGCTGATATAACGCGAGGCGCCACGAAATCCGAGCATCGGGTTCTCTTCTTCCGGCTCGTAGAGCTTGCCGCCGATGAGGTTGGCGTACTCGTTGGACTTGAAGTCCGACAGGCGCACGATGACCTTCTTCGGCCAGAACGCTGCGGCCAGGGTGCTGATGCCCTCGACTAGCTTCTCGACATAGAAGCCAACGGGGTCGTCATAACCGGCGATGCGTTTATCGACGCTGTCCTTTATTTCCGGCGGCAGGCCGGCGTAATTCAGCAACGCTTTTGGGTGCACACCGATCATGCGATTGATGATGAACTCAAGACGGGCCAGGCCCACCCCTGCGTTGGGCAGCTGGGCGAAGTCGAAGGCGCGATCCGGGTTGCCGACGTTCATCATGATCTTGAACGGCAGATCGGGCATGGCGTCGACCGAGTTCTTGCGAATATCGAAGCCCAGCTCGCCTTCAAAGATAAAGCCGGTGTCGCCTTCGGCGCAGGACACAGTAACGCCCTGGCCGTCTTTCAGGATGTGGGTGGCATTGCCACAACCAACGACCGCAGGAATACCCAGTTCACGAGCGATGATCGCCGCGTGGCAGGTACGTCCGCCACGGTTGGTGACGATGGCGCTGGCGCGTTTCATCACCGGTTCCCAGTCCGGGTCGGTCATGTCGGAGACCAGTACGTCGCCGGGCTGGACTTTATCCATTTCTGACACATCGTTAATGATGCGTACCTTACCGGCGCCGATTTTCTGGCCAATGGCGCGACCTTCCACCAGCACAGTGCCGGTTTCCTTGAGCAGGTAGCGCTCCATTACATTGATATTGGTGCGGCTTTTTACGGTTTCCGGACGCGCCTGGACGATGTACAGCTTGCCGTCATCACCGTCCTTAGCCCACTCGATGTCCATCGGGCGGCCATAGTGTTTTTCGATGATCATCGCCTGCTTGGCCAACTCGCTGACCTCAGCATCGCTCAGGCAGAAACGCGCACGCTCGGCACGGTCGACATCGACTACCTTGACCGACTTACCGGCCTTGGCTTCGTCGCCGTAGATCATCTTGATCGCTTTGCTGCCTAGGTTGCGGCGCAGAATGGCCGGGCGACCGGCTTCCAGCGTCTGCTTGTGCACATAGAATTCGTCTGGGTTGACCGCCCCCTGCACCACGGTTTCACCGAGACCGTAGGCACCCGTGATAAACACCACGTCGCGGAAGCCGGATTCGGTGTCCAAGGTGAACATAACGCCGGCAGTACCGGTTTCTGAACGCACCATGCGCTGCACACCGGCAGACAAGGCGACCAGCTTGTGGTCAAAGCCTTGGTGGACGCGGTAGGCGATGGCGCGGTCGTTGAACAGCGAGGCAAACACCTCTTTAGCGGCGCGGATCACGTTGTCTGCGCCACGAATGTTCAAGAAAGTCTCTTGTTGGCCCGCAAAGGAGGCATCCGGCAGGTCTTCAGCGGTGGCCGATGAGCGCACGGCAACTGCCATATTGTCGTTATCGCCGGCCATTTCGGCGAAGGCGATACGGATTTGCTTGTCCAACTCGGCAGGGAACGGTGCGTCCATCACCCATTGGCGAATCTGTGCACCGGTCTTGGCCAGCGTGTTGATGTCATCCACGTCGAGGGCATCGAGCGCTGCATGGATCTGCGCGTTCAGGCCACTCTGTTCAAGAAAGTCCCGGTAGGCCTGGGCTGTAGTGGCGAAACCACCGGGAACCGAGACTCCGGCACCGGCAAGGTTGCTGATCATCTCGCCCAGGGAGGCGTTCTTGCCCCCTACGTGCTCAACATCGTGATTGCCGAGCTTATCGAGGGAAACTACGTACTCTACCAAGGTGATTTCTCCACTTATTAAGTGTTGGAAAGCTCATAAACTGCTCAGGGACTGCTGCACATCGGCCCTGCAGGGTTAAAAAGAGACTATCTGTGAGCCGGGAAGTTCGGCGGCTAAGATGCCCGCACGATTGTGGCCTGGCCCTGGAAAATAAGTAACAATGCCGATCAAATTGGTCCTGCAAAGGCGGGCCTATGATAGCCAAGATTCGTCCTCAGCTTAAGGCCCATTGCGCAAATGAAACGAACTGCTTTCTTCATCTCCGATGGCACCGGTATAACCGCCGAAACCCTGGGCCATAGTCTGCTGGCTCAGTTTGAAAATATCGACTTCACCAAGCTCACGCGCCCGTATACCGACAGTGTGGAAAAAGCGCGCGCAATGGTACAACAAATCAACAGCGCCGCCGAGCGCGACGGCTCTCGCCCGATCATTTTTGACACCATCGTCAACCAGGATATCCGTGACGTTCTGGCCACGTCAGAAGGTTACATGATCGATATTTTCTCGACCTTCCTCGCCCCACTGGAACAGGAACTGACTTCGCACTCGTCCTATTCAGTCGGCAAGTCACACTCAATTGGCCACAACTCCAACTACATGGAGCGCATCGAGGCGGTCAACTTCGCCCTCGACAACGACGATGGTGCGCGCACTCATTACTATGACAAGGCCGACCTCATTCTAGTGGGTGTATCGCGTTGCGGCAAAACCCCCACCTGCTTGTATATGGCCATGCAATACGGCATTCGTGCGGCCAATTACCCGCTGACCGAGGATGACATGGAGAGCCTGCAATTGCCGGCAGCCTTGAAGCAGTACAAGGACAAACTATTCGGCCTAACCATCGACCCGGATCGTCTCACCGCCATTCGCAACGAACGCAAACCCAACAGCCGCTATGCCAGCTATGCCCAATGCGAGTTTGAAGTGCGCGAGGTGGAAAACCTGTTCCGCCGCGAGAACATCAACTTTATTAACTCCACGCATTTCTCGGTCGAAGAGATCTCCGCGAAAATATTGGTGGAAAAAGGTGTTGAGCGTCGCCTCAAGTAACGCCTGCAATTCATTGATATGAATAGCAAACTGTCAAAAAATAGAGCCTTTTCTTAGTGCGGCGAACTAGAACGCGTCGCCCGGCACACGCACCCAACCTTCCATCAATATTCGTGCACTGCGGCTCATGACGGCCTTGGTCACGCGCCACTGATCGTTGACCATAACGGCCTTGGCCCCGACCCGCAGCGTGCCGGATGGATGACCGAAGCACACCGCATCAGGCTCTCCGCCACCCGCGGCTAAATTGACCAGCGTGCCCGGGACAGCCGCCGCCGCGCCAATGGCCACCGCGCAGGTGCCCATCATCGCGTGATGCAGCTTACCCATGGACAAAGCACGCACCAGCAGGTCGACATCACTCGCCTGTATCGTTTTACCACTCGACGCATGGTAATCCTTAGGTTTGCTGACAAAAGCAATCTTCGGCGTATGTTGCCGGGTGAGCGCTTCTTCAGGCGTCTTGATCAGCCCCATTCGCAAGGCTCCCGCCACCCGGATGGCCTCGAACCGCGCCAGCGCTTCGGGATTACTGTTGATGTCCTCGCGCAGCTCAGTGCCCAGGTAGCCAATGTCTTCGGCATTGACGAATACGGTGGGAATGCCGGCACTGATCATCGTTGCTCTGAGCATTCCAATTCCGGGTACGTCGAGGTGGTCGACTAAATTACCGGTGGGGAACATCGAGCCCCCTTCCTCGCCATCAGCGGACGGGTCGAGAAACTCAAGCACGATTTCGGCGGCCGGAAAGGTCACCCCATCCAGCTCAAAATCGCCGGTTTCCTGTACCTGGCCGTTAGTCACTGGCACATGGGCGATGATCGTTTTCTGGATGTTAGCCTGCCAGATGCGCGCCACACACACCCCCTCTTCGGGAATACGCGATGGATCGAGCAGCCCGGCGTGAATGGCAAAGGCACCTGCACCCGTTGAAAGGTTGCCGCAGTTGCCACTCCAGTCGACGAACGCCTTGTCGATAGAAACCTGGCCGTACAGATAGTCGACATCGTGATCCGGCCGACTGCTCTTGGACAGAATCACGCATTTGCTGGTGCTTGAAGTGGCCCCGCCCATGCCGTCGATCTGCGCGGCATAGGCGTCTGGGCTGCCCATTACCCGCATAAAAAGCTTGTCGCGCGCCGCGCCCGGCACCTGGCAGCTTAGCGGCAGATCCTGCAAGCAAAAGAACACGCCCTTGCTGGTGCCACCACGCATATAGGTGGCTGGGATTTTGATCTGGGGTAACTGAGACATGGTGATTTCCTGGCCTTTGAAGCCGTAGGGTGGATGGCGTTTTTTCATCCACCGCACACGCGGTCATGGTGGATCGATACAGCGTGATCCACCCTACGAAAGACCGGAGCGTTGTCGCCCCGATTGATGGATCAGCCCTTAGTCGCCTCAAGGAAATCCTGAGCGAAACGCTGCAGCACGCCGCCGGCTTCGTAGATCAGTACTTCTTCGTTACTGTCCAGACGACAGGTCATCGGCACTTCGACGCGCTCGCCATTTCGACGAGTGATCACCAGGGTCATCGTTGCGCGCGGCTTACGCTCACCCACCACGTCATACACTTCAGTACCGTCGATACCCAGCGTCAGGCGGGTGGTGCCTGGCTTGAACTCCAGCGGCAGCACGCCCATGCCAATCAAGTTGGTACGGTGGATGCGCTCGAAGCCCTCGGCGGCAATCACCTCAACACCCGCCAGGCGCGGCCCTTTGGCAGCCCAGTCACGCGAGCTGCCTTGGCCATAGTCGGCACCGGCGATGATGATCAGGTTTTGCTTGCGGCCCATATAGGTTTCGATGGCTTCCCACATGCGCATCACTTTGCCTTCCGGCTCGACGCGCGCCAGCGAGCCTTTTTTCACCTGCCCATCAACCACGGCCATTTCATTGACCAGCTGCGGGTTGGCGAAGGTGGCACGCTGCGCGGTCAAGTGGTCACCGCGGTGAGTCGCGTAGGAGTTGAAGTCCTCTTCCGGCAAGCCCATTTTGTGCAGGTACTCGCCTGCGGCCGAGTTCAGCAAAATCGCGTTAGACGGCGACAGGTGATCGGTGGTGATGTTGTCCGGCAGCACCGCCAGCGGCAACATACCCTTGAGCGTCCGCTCGCCGGCCAGCGCACCCTCCCAGTACGGCGGACGACGAATATAGGTACTCATCGGACGCCAGTCGTACAGCGGGCTCTCAGCCTCTGGCACGGTGCCCAAGTCAAACATCGGGATGTAGACCTGATGAAACTGCTCCGGCTTAACGCAAGAAGCGACGATGGCGTCGATTTCTTCATCACTTGGCCACAGATCTTTCAGCGTGACCGGGTTACCACTCTTATCCAGGCCTAACACGTCCTGCTCAATATCGAAGCGCACGGTGCCTGCGATGGCGTAGGCCACCACCAGCGGCGGCGAAGCCAAGAAAGCCTGCTTGGCGTAAGGGTGAATACGCCCGTCAAAGTTGCGGTTGCCTGACAGCACGGCGGTGGTATAGAGGTCGCGATCGATAATCTCTTGCTGGATGGCCGGGTCCAGCGCGCCGGACATGCCGTTACACGTGGTGCAGGCGTAGCCAACGATGCCGAAGCCGAGCTGTTCCATCTCGGACAACAGGCCCGCCTCCTCCAGATAAAGTTTGGCGACCTTAGAGCCCGGTGCAAACGAGGTTTTAACCCAAGGCTTGCGCTGCAAACCGAGTGAGTTGGCTTTCTTTGCCACTAGGCCCGCAGCCACCACGTTGCGCGGGTTAGAGGTGTTGGTGCAGCTGGTGATCGCGGCGATGATTACCGCGCCATCAGGCATCAGGCCCTCGGCCTCGTCGACTTTACCGGCTGCCAACATGGTCTCGTCAGCAATGCCGTGCTCATGCAAGGCAGAGGTCGGCAGGCGGCGATGTGGGTTGCTCGGGCCGGCCATGTTGCGCACCACGCTGGACAGATCAAAGCTCAGCACCCGTTCGTATTCGGCGGTGACCAGTGCATCAGCCCACAGACCGGTGGTCTTGGCATAGTGCTCAACCAGCGCCACTTGTTCTGGCTCACGGCCGGTGAGTTTGAGGTAGTCGATGGTTTGCTGGTCGATGTAGAACATCGAGGCCGTAGCACCGTATTCAGGGCACATGTTGGAGATGGTCGCACGGTCGCCGATGGTCAGGCTGTTGGCGCCCGCACCGAAGAACTCAAGCCAGGCACCCACCACGCGCTGAGCACGCAGAAACTCGGTCAGGGCCAGAACGATATCGGTGGCGGTAATACCCGGTTGACGTTTACCAACTAGGTGAACGCCGACGATATCAGGCAGGCGCATCATCGAGGCGCGGCCGAGCATCACGGTTTCCGCTTCTAGACCGCCAACGCCTACGGCGATAACGCCCAAGGCATCCACGTGCGGGGTATGGCTGTCAGTGCCCACACAGGTATCCGGGAAGGCCACGCCGCCACGCGTTTGAATCACCGGGCTCATTTTCTCCAGGTTGATCTGGTGCATGATGCCGTTGCCAGCCGGGATCACATCAACGTTCTTGAACGCAGTTTTAGTCCACTCGATAAAGTGAAAGCGATCTTCGTTACGGCGATCTTCAATGGCGCGGTTTTTCTCGAACGCATCCGGATCGAAACCCGCCGCTTCCACAGCCAGCGAGTGATCGACGATCAGCTGGGTCGGCACCACCGGGTTCACCTTGGAGGGGTCACCGCCCTGCTCGGCAATCGCATCACGCAGGCCGGCCAGGTCAACCAGGGCGGTCTGGCCGAGAATATCGTGACAGACCACGCGAGCCGGGTACCAAGGGAAATCCAGATCCTGTTTACGCTCGATCAGCTGCTTTAGTGACACGCTCAAGATCGCCGGATCACAGCGGCGTACCAGCTGTTCAGCCAGTACACGGGAGGTATAAGGCAGCTTGGCGTAGGCACCCGGGGCGATGGCATCTACCGCCTCGCGGGTATCGAAGTAGTCCAGCACGGTGCCGGGCAGCGGCTTGCGGTAGTGGCTATTGAGAGTGATCACGGTTACAGGCGCTCCTTGAGCGGCACGAACTTCAAATCTTCCGGGCCGACATAATTAGCGCTCGGGCGAATGATCTTGCCGTCGATGCGCTGTTCGATCACGTGGCTGGACCAGCCGGAGGTGCGGGCAATAACGAACAGAGGGGTGAACATGGCGGTTGGCACGCCCATCATGTGGTAGCTCACGGCGCTGAACCAATCGAGGTTGGGGAACATCTTCTTGATCTCCCACATGGTCGACTCCAGTCGCTCGGCAATGTCGTACATCTTCATATTGCCCTGCTCTGCAGACAGCTCACGAGCAACGTCCTTGATCACCTTGTTACGTGGATCGCTGACGGTGTAAACCGGGTGACCGAAACCAATCACCACTTCCTTCTTTTCAACGCGCGCGCGGATGTCTGCCTCTGCTTCGTCCGGGTTGTCGTAGCGTTTTTGAATCTCGAACGCCACTTCGTTGGCGCCGCCGTGCTTAGGCCCACGCAGTGCGCCGATACCGCCAGCGATGCAGGAGAACATGTCGGAGCCCGTGCCCGCTATCACCCTAGAAGCAAAGGTGGATGCATTAAATTCATGCTCGGCATAGAGATTAAGTGAGGTGTGCATGGCACGCACCCACGACTCACGTGGCTTCTCGCCGTGCAGCAGATGGAGGAAGTGGCCGCCGATGGAGTCGTCGTCGGTTTGTACCTCAATGCGTTTGCCGTTATGGCTGAAGTGGTACCAGTAGAGCAGTGCTGAACCCAGCGAAGCCATTAGCTTGTCAGCGATATCACGGGCGCCCGGATGGTTGTGGTCGTCCTTCTCCGGCGATACACAACCCAACACGGATACGACGGTACGCATCACATCCATCGGATGGGCCGAAGGTGGTAGCTGCTCAAGCGATACCTTGAGGCTAGCCGGCAGGCCGCGCAAGGCCATGAGTTTGGCCTTGTAACCGGCCAACTCGGCGACATTAGGTAACTTGCCGTGCACCAGCAGGTGAGCGATCTCCTCGAACTCGCAACGATTAGCGAAATCGAGAACGTCATAACCACGGTAATGCAGGTCGTTACCGGTGCGACCGACGGTGCACAGGGCGGTGTTGCCCGCTGTGGTGCCAGAGAGGGCCACGGATTTCTTCGGTTTGAAGCCTGGGGTAGTTTCCGGGGTTGCGCTCATGCTTATCTCCTCAAATCCGCTAGATACGTTTGTTATTTTTGCGCGGCAAACAGCGCGTCGAGTTTCTGCTCAAAAACGTGGTAACCGATACGGTCGTAAAGTTCGGCACGGGTCTGCATCAACTCGATCACCTCTTTCTGGTGACCGTCACGACGCACTGCGGTGTAAACGGCCTCGGCAGCCTTGTTGGCGGCTCGGAACGCCGAAAGCGGGTATAGCTGAATCGCCACGCCCACCGAGGCTAGCTCATCACGGGTGAACAACGGTGTGGCGCCAAACTCAGTGATATTCGCCAGCACCGGCACATTCAGGGCGTCAACGAAGCGCTTGTAGGTCGGCAGGTCATAGGCGGCCTCAGCAAAGATGGCGTCGGCACCCGCCTCGACATAGCGCAGGCACCGCTCAATGGCAGCATCCACACCCTCGGCCTGAATGGCATCGGTACGGGCAATCAGGAAGAAACTCGCATCTGTCTTGGCATCGGCTGCCGCCTTAACCCGATCAGCCATCTCCCCGGTACTGACGATTTCCTTACCGGGACGATGACCACAACGCTTGGCGCCGACCTGATCTTCAATGTGCGCGGCAGCAGCACCGGCCTTAATCAAGTTTTTGATGGTGCGCTCAATATTAAAAGCGCTGGGGCCGAAGCCGGTGTCGATGTCCACCAACAGCGGCAGGTCACACACATCGGTGATGCGGCGCACGTCGGTGAGCACGTCATCCAGGGTGTTAATACCCAGATCCGGCAACCCCAGGGAGCCCGCCGCCACGCCGCCACCGGACAGGTAGATCGCTTTGAAACCCGCGCGCTTGGCCAGCAAGGCATGGTTGGCATTGATCGCGCCAATCACCTGCAGCGGTTGCTCTTCAGCGATGGCATCACGAAAACGCTGGCCGGGACTGCGCGGGATTGAAAGCTGACTCATGACTCACCTCGGGTTTTGGCTGTCTTGGTTTTTGCGCTCTGCCCCATATTTATGGAGAAATGGCGCTCGATATTACGTTTTGAAGCGCCGATATGACGGCGCATCAATAACTCGGCCAGCTCGCCGTCTCGATCGGCGATGGCATCAAGAATACGGTGGTGTTCGGCAAACGCTTGGCGGGGTCGATTGGGTGTAGCAGAAAACTGCAAGCGATACATGCGCACCAGTTGGTAAAGCTCACCGCAGAGCATCTGGGTCAGGGTTTTATTGCCGCTACCCTGGATGATCCGGTAGTGGAAATCGAAATCGCCTTCCTGCTGGTAATAGCCGACGCCGGCCTTGAAGGCGGCGTCCTGCTCATGCAGATCAAGCACCGCGCGCAGCTCGTCAATTTCCGCTGCGGTCATGCGCTCGGCGGCCAGGCGACAGGCCATGCCTTCGAGCGACTCACGAATTTCATAGAGCTCAATCAGCTCGGCGTGACTGAGCGAAACCACTCGCGCCCCTATGTGCGGTATGCGCACCAGCAGGCGCTGGCCTTCAAGGCGGTGAATCGCCTCGCGCAGCGGACCACGACTGATGCCGTAGGTGCGCGCCAGTTCTGGTTCGGAAATCTTACTGCCAGGCGCAATCTCGCCTTTAACGATAGCGGCTTGAATACGCCGAAAAACTTGCTCAGAAAGCGTTTCAGAATCTTCCTGGAGGGACTCAAGCGACTCAATGGCATCCGACATACTGTCAACACTGCGTGAATTAATTGCTTTAAAAGTACGCTTTAAACGGTAATACGTCAAACAAACGGCAATAACTGTCAACAATGCAGGGAACTATTTTAGTCGACCTATGACGCAACCTTACTTGCAGAAACGCTTATAAGCGCCTGTCCTGACTGAAAAAACCCATGCTAGAATGCTCCTCTTTTATCGCTTGCAAAAAAACCTCCGACTGTCTGCTAGACCTCAACCTCAGTTGTGCCAAGTGCAATACGCGCAACCCGCCCTATGCTCGGCCCATCATTACCCCGTGCCCTCAAGACTTATGACACTAAACCTCTCCATTGTGCTGCTGTGTTTGCTACTTGTTGCCCCAGGCCTGAGCCTCGCTGCAGAGAAGTCAGTCTATGGTCTTAATGAATATGTACGCCTGTTCAACCTCGACCTGAAGCTGGCCGCCAAACTCGACACCGGTGCCAAAACAGCCTCGCTCAGCGCTCGCGATATCCAACGTTTCAAACGCGGTGACGAAACATGGGTGCGCTTCTACTTGGCCATCGACGAAGCGCACAAAAACGCGATCGAGCGCCCTTTGGCGCGCATCAGCAAGATCAAACGGCGCGCGGGCGACTATGATCCAGATGAAGAGAAAACCTACACGGCACGCCCCGTGATCGAAATGGATGTCTGCATGGGTAACGTCTTGCGCACCATCGAAGTGAACTTGACTGATCGCAGTGCATTCCAATACCCGTTGTTGATAGGCTCGGAAGCACTAAAGCGATTTTCGGCCCTGGTCGACCCGAGTCTTAAATACGCAGCAGGCAAACCTGCTTGTGCCCCTGACACAAACCTTGGCGAGTAATTTTCATGCGCGCTCTTACCCTCCATCTGAAAGTCCTGGTCATACTCCTCGTGAGCCTGGGCATTCTTATTACGGCTTATCAGATTTTCATCCTCGGCATCCCGATGACCGAAGACGAGACTGACGACCTATGGAATATCGACGCTAAAGTCGAGTTCCAGGCCAACCCACGTGAGCCGGTCAAGCTGCAGATGTTCGTGCCGCCACTGAACCAGGATTACGTCAGCCTGAATGAAAGCTTTATCTCCAATAACTATGGCTTCAGCATCAACCGCGCCGACGGCAACCGCAAAGTCACGTGGTCTGCCCGTCGCGCCAACGGTAAGCAGACGTTGTATTACCGCTTGGTGCTAACCAAGCGCTACAGCGGTGAGCAGGCCAAGGCCAAAGGGCCGATTTTCCGCGACAGCATTCCGGTTGAAGGGGCCGAGAAGATTGCCGCCGAAGCGCTGCTCGCACCGATTCGCCAGCACTCGGCGGATGTTGAAACGTTCATAAGTGAGACCATCAAGCGCGTTAACAACAGCAACGATGACAACGTCAAACTGCTGCTGAGCGGCGATGCTTCCACGGCCAATAAAGCCACCGCCATTGAGTTGCTGCTGTCCATCGCTCACGTGCCCATGCAGCGCGTACACACCATCCGCCTGGCCGCTGATATTCAGCAGAGTCCGGAGCTGTGGCTGCGCAGCTTCAATGGCGAAAGCTGGCTGTACTTCAGCCCAGAAACTGGCGAGCAAGGCCTTCCGGCTGATCGCTTAGTCTGGTGGACCGGTGATGACAGTTTGGTCAATCTGGAAGGTGGCAAGCAGGCGCAAGTCAGCTTCAGTTTGAATAATAGCGAAATGAACGCCATTCGCTTGGCCAAGCTGACCGACGAAAACACCGACGCCGACTTTCTCGAATACTCCCTGTATGGCTTGCCGCTGCAGACCCAGCAAACCTTCATGATCATGGTGATGATCCCGATCGGTGTGCTGGTCATCCTGATTCTGCGCAACCTCGGCGGCTTGCTAACACTGGGTACCTTTACCCCAGTACTGATTGCCCTGGCCTTCCGTGAGATGCAACTGGGCTACGGCATTATATTTTTCACCATCATCACCGCACTGGGTCTATCGCTGCGCTCCTACCTTGAACACTTAAAACTGCAGATGCTACCGCGCCTTTCGGTGGTGCTGACCTTCGTCGTGGTGCTGATCGCCGCTATCAGCCTGTTTAGCCACAAGCTTGGGCTTGAGCGCGGTCTATCGGTAGCGCTGTTCCCAATGGTGATTCTGACCATGACCATCGAACGCCTGTCCATTACCTGGGAAGAGCGCGGTGGTGGTCACGCCTTCAAGGTCGCCATCGGCACCCTGTTCGCGGCCACCTTGGCGCATCTGTTGATGAGCGTGCAGGCATTGAACTACTTCATCTTCACCTTCCCTGCGGTATTGATGATCATGGT
>JAGGNC010000196.1 GCA_017886405.1 Pseudomonas sp.
TAGGGCGCACGTATGCGCGCAAACTGCACCAGAACATCCAGCCCCTCACCCAAGGTCGGGGCGCTCAGCGCAGCAAAACCCAGTGGCCCGTGACTGGTGATATTGAGTTGCTGACCGAAAATAAGCCCCCAGTCACTGCGCCCAGCCAGCGCCATCACATTGCGGAAAATCTGCAGTTGTTGCGCCGCATTGATGTGACTGGTGCTGGCCGGCAGGGTTGCCCCTAGCCCAGTGCCTGCCAACAGGCGCTCTGCCTGCTCCGGCCAGCGCTGCAGCAGCAGTCGGGTATAGGTGCTAGGGGTGGGCAGTTGGCTGAGTTCGCTGTTCATGGGCTGAGTATGGCGTTAAATGACCAGTAATACGTCATTAACTGCAATTTAAGTCGGCGCCTTGCGGCCGTAGAGTGATAACCATCAACCACCACCCTTGAGGACTCGTCGATGCATCAGTTCACTGTGCAGCACCCTGAAAAGGGCGAAATCACCTACCAAGACCGCAAACGCTACCTATGGCTGGTGTCCTTGCTCTATCCCTTGATCGCCCTCAGCGGCATTGGCTTGTACTACCTGACAGGCAGCCAGTGGTTGTTTGCCGTGCCCTTGATTGCGTCTTATATAGGCGTCAGCGCGTTTGATTGGCTGTTGGGCGAGGACCGTAATAATCCGCCCGAGGAGCTGGTGCCGCAGCTGGAGGCGGATGCGTTTTACCGCTGGCTGCCCATTCTAACGGTGCCCATGCACGTGCTGGTGCTGGTGATTTTTGCCTGGTTTATCTCCAGCCATGACCTTGGCCTGCCAGCCTTGATCATGCTCACCCTGACGGCCGGCCTTTATAGCGGCCTGGGCATCAACACGGCCCATGAGCTGGGTCACAAAAAACCGGCCCTAGAGCGCTGGATGGCACGCATCGCCTTGGCGGTGTCGGGGTATGGGCATTTCTGTGTCGAGCATAACCGTGGCCATCACCGCCATGTGGCCACCCCAGAAGACCCGGCCAGCTCGAAGATGGGCGAGAACATTTACCAATTTGCCTGCAAGGAAATTCCGGCAGGCTTTCGTCGCGGCTGGCAGTGTGAGCAAGAACGTATGGAGCGCCAGGGCAAGTCGGTGTGGCACCCAAGCAACGAAGTGCTGCAATCCTATGCACTGACCCTGGTCATCCAGGGCGCGCTGATCGTGGTGTTCGGTTGGATCATGCTGCCGTTTCTGCTGGTGCAGAATTTCTTTGGCTGGTGGCAGCTGACCAGTGCCAACTACATCGAACACTATGGCCTGCTGCGGCAGCGCAAGCCCAATGGTGGTTATGAGCACTGCCAGCCGTGGCACAGTTGGAACGCCGACTACATCGCCTCCAACCTGCTGCTGTTTCAGTTGGAGCGTCATTCCGATCACCACGCCAACCCGACTCGGCGCTATCAGAGCCTACGCAGCTTTGCCAACCTGCCTACCTTGCCCACGGGGTATTCCGGCATGTATGCCATCGCGATGCTGCCCGCGCTGTGGTACCGCGTGATGGATAAACGCGTGCTGGCGCTGCCGCATATTGCTGGCGACTTTGACAAGGTCAACATAGCTCCCGGCCGGCGTGCCGAGCTTGAGGCGCGCTATGCACGCGTCAGCTGCCAGCCACATGCGGCGCAGGAGGCGTAAATGGCCAAGTACCTTTGCCCAGGGTGTGGTTATCAGTACGACGAAGCGCTTGGCGAGCCTCACGAGGGCTTTGCCGCCGGCACCGCTTTTGCCGACTTGCCCGAGGATTTTTTCTGCCCCGATTGCGCAGTTCGGAGTAAGGACGATTTTGAGTTAGTCGAGGAGTGACAAGGTAACCGGCGCGAAGTGGTTGTCTTCTACGCGCACCACCAGCTCGCCAGCGCCCAATTTGGCGTGGAGGCGTTGACCTGGGCGGGTATCGGCGGCGTTGCGGATGGCGCGGCCGCGCTCATCCAGCAGAATGCTGTAGCCACGCCCGAGTGTGGCCAGTGGGCTGATTGCATGCAGCGTTTGCACCTGGCTGTGCAGGTGCAGGCGGCGCTGCTTGAGGCCTTCACGCATGCCGCGTTGCAGGCGTTCAGCGAGGGCCTGCAAGCGCTGATCGAGTAGCTTGAGGTTGCGCTCCGGATGCAGGCTGAGCAGGCGAGTCCGCAGGTAAGCCAAGCGTTCGCGACGATTACTCAGCTGGCGCTCGAAGGCGCGGCGCAGGCGCATGTCGAGGTCATCAATGCGCTGGGCATGCTGGCGCAGGCGTTCGCCAGGGTGACGCAAGCGCCGCTGCAATCCGTCTAAGCGCATGCGTTCGCGCTCCAGGCGGTGTTGCATGCGCAGGTTCAGGCGGCGCTTGAGGGTAAAAAGGCGCTGCACCAGTTCGCTGCTGTCGGGGGCCAGCAGTTCAGCGGCGGCCGAGGGCGTGGGCGCGCGTACGTCGGCGACGAAATCAGCAATGGAGACATCGGTCTCATGGCCCACG
The DNA here is from genome assembly GCA_017886405.1 of Pseudomonas sp. Taxonomy (GTDB): domain Bacteria; phylum Pseudomonadota; class Gammaproteobacteria; order Pseudomonadales; family Pseudomonadaceae; genus Aquipseudomonas. Next base: position 2,464 of record JAGGNC010000196.1, read on the forward strand.
GCACTGACAATAGGGGTGCGACAAGCAGCAATGGCGCGGGCCACCGGTTCTTCGTTAAAGCACCAGAGGTCTTCCAGTGAGCCACCGCCGCGCGCCAGGATCAGTGCATCAAAGCCCTTGGCATCAGCGATACCCAGTGCGCGAACAATCTGCGCGGTGGCGTCACGGCCTTGCACGGCGGTGGGGATCAGCGTCAGTTCCACCTGCGGCGCACGGCGGCGAAAGACGCTGATGATGTCGCGAATCACCGCGCCGGTCGGCGAGCTGATAATGCCGACTCGCTGCGGATGAGCCGGCAACGCTTGTTTGCGCTCGGTGCTGAACAAACCTTCGTTGCTGAGTTTTTCTTTCAGCGCCTCGAAGGCTAAACGCAGCGCGCCATCGCCGGCCGGCTCAACGCTGTCGAGAATCAGCTGATAATCGCCGCGCCCTTCAAACAGCGAGACCTTGCCACGCACCTTGACGGCCAGGCCGTCGCGCAGGGCTTCACGTACCCGGGCGGCGCTCTGGCGGAACAGTGCGCAACGCACCTGCGCCTTGCTGTCTTTAAGGGTGAAGTACACATGGCCGGAGGCCGGCTTGGAGAGGTTGGAAATTTCCCCCTCCACCCAGACTTGGGCAAACACATCCTCCAGCAAACCACGGGCGCGGCCATTGAGCTGGCTGACGGTCAGCACTTCACGGTCAAGATTCAGGCGTTGGAACGGGTCTTTAATCATGCCCGGCATCATAAAGGCTTTGCACGGCAGGCCAAAGGGCGTCGTCCACTATGCTGATGATTAACATGCACGTATCAATGCTTGACCGTGGGGCTATCGGCTTTAAGCTGCGCGGCTTGCAAATACTCAACAGGGGCGAGCCATGATTAATATGC
>JAGGNC010000297.1 GCA_017886405.1 Pseudomonas sp.
TATGGAAGCCCTCGGGCATAACGGTGACCTTGTCACCGTGACTCATCCACACGTCTAGACCGAATACGCCGTCGTCATCGACATGGTCTTCGATGCCGCTGAGCAAGCGGGCTTTGCCGACCACATCGACGCGGGCGTAACCGAACTCACGCAGCTCGGAGCCTGCAACCTTGCCGCCCAACTGCTCGGCCATGGTTTGCATGCCGTAGCAGATACCGAAAACCGGCACGCCAAGATCAAACACCGCTTGCGGCGCGCGCGGGCTGTCGGCGGCATGCACCGACTCCGGGCCACCCGCGAGGATGATGCCGCGCGGGGCGAAGGCGCGAATGTCATCGTCACTCATGTCAAACGGATGCAGCTCGCAATACACGCCGATCTCGCGCACGCGGCGGGCAATCAACTGGGTGTACTGGGAGCCAAAATCCAGAATCAGAATGCGGTGAGCGTGGATATCTTGATGAGCCATGGCCGTCTCTCGTAGCGGAATTCAAAAATGACAAAGGGCTGCCCCATCGTTTCAACAGCAGCAGCCCCGTGCTTATTTAATATTCAAAAATTGATTTGCCGCGTCGCGATCGAAGAGCAGGCAAGGCAGCGCCCGATCCCTTCGGGCTTGCTGCATTCACCCCATCCTTGGGGATCGCGGAAAGAAGCGAGAAAGCGGAGTTGGCTGGTGCCAATGAGCATTTACTCACTCCGTTCGCCCTTTCGGGCCGTCCTTCGGACGTTCACTGGCAAGCCAGTGTCGAGTTTCTCGCCAACGCCGCCAGATCAAGCGCAGCAGCGACACATCAATTTTTAGCCGACGCGGTAGTTCGGCGCTTCCTTGGTGATCTGCACATCGTGCACATGCGATTCAGCCATGCCGGCGCCGGTGATGCGCACAAACTCCGGCTTGCTGCGCATTTCTTCAATGTTGGCGCAACCGGTGTAGCCCATGGAAGCACGCAGCCCGCCCATCAGCTGGTGGACAATAGCCCCCATCGCGCCCTTGTAGGGTACGCGGCCTTCGATACCTTCCGGCACCAACTTCTCGGCACCGGCGGATGAGTCTTGGAAGTAACGATCCGAAGAACCCTGAGCTTGCGACATAGCACCCAACGAGCCCATGCCGCGGTAAGCCTTGTAGGAGCGCCCCTGGAACAACTCGACCTCGCCCGGCGCTTCTTCAGTGCCAGCCAACATGGAGCCGATCATCACGCAGGATGCACCGGCAACGATGGCCTTGGACAGGTCACCGGAGAAGCGGATGCCGCCATCGGCGATCAACGGAATCCCGGTACCCTCAAGCGCAGCCGCGACGTTGGCCACGGCAGAAATCTGCGGCACACCCACCCCGGCGACGATACGGGTGGTGCAGATCGAGCCTGGACCGATACCAACCTTGACCGCATCCGCACCGGCTTCGGCCAAAGCCTTGGCCGCAGCGCCGGTGGCAATGTTGCCACCGATGACCTGCACCTCAGGGAAGTTCTGCTTAGCCCAGCGCACGCGATCAATCACGCCTTTGGAATGGCCGTGGGCTGTGTCGACGATGATCACGTCAACGCCGGCATGCACCAGCGCGGTAATACGGTCTTCAGTGTCGGCGCCAGTACCCACCGCTGCGCCTACGCGCAAACGACCCTGGTCGTCCTTGCTGGCCAGCGGATAGGCTTTGGCTTTCTCGATGTCGTTGACCGTCATCATGCCTTTGAGGCGGAACTGCCCATCAACAATCAGCACGCGCTCGATGCGGTGTTTGTGCAGCAGCTTGCGCACCACCTGGGTGTCTTCGCCTTCGCTGACTGTGACCAGGCGCTCTTTGGGCGTCATCACGTCGCGCACCTTGGCGCTCATGTCGGTTTCGAAGCGCACATCACGGCTGGTGACGATGCCGACCAAGTCGCCATGGTGCAGCACCGGTACGCCAGAGATATTGTTCTGCCGAGTCAGGTCAAACAGATCACCCACCGTGGCATCGGCCTCAATGGTGATCGGGTCCTTAACCACGCCAGACTCGTAGCGCTTAACCTTGCGCACTTCGAGCGCTTGCTGCTCGACGGTCATGTTCTTGTGGATGATGCCAATGCCGCCTTCCTGAGCCATGGCAATCGCCAAACGGGCTTCAGTCACGGTATCCATGGCAGCAGAAAGCAGGGGGATATTCAGTTCAATGCCACGGGTCAGGCGCGTTTTGAGGCTGACATCCTTCGGCAGAACTTCGGAGTAACCTGGAATAAGTAGAACGTCGTCGAAGGTTAGAGCTTCTTGACTGATACGCAGCATGGCGGGGGCTCCCGGACGGGAAAATTGGAAGCGCGCCAGTATACTCAGACGCCTCCCTGCACTCAACGCAAAGTATGGGTAAACCAAGCAGAACATTTGGGCGCGGCGCTTACAGCCCTACAAGTCGACCCGCACCAGCGAGACCGGATAGCCCAAACGCGCGGCAAACTCATCAAGAAAGCCCGCTTTAAAGCCGGCATCCGCCCAATTATTAAAAATAAAGCCAAGATTGGAAAAGCCACAGGGCTGCAGAAATAAAAACCCGTTGATGTCGTCTTCATGTCCACAAAGTGGGCAGGTGAAATTATCCGTGTGCCCGGGCATCCAGGCTTCCAGGCTATCGAACAGCGCCTCACCCACTTCTTTGCGGCACTGCGCGCAGCCCGCTTCTTCAACAAAGCCGGCAGTCGGCGTGTAAATGCAGCGCTTGTAGATAATCTCCAGACCATGCACCGCCTGGCCGAACGGCAGCAACTCGGGCCGCTCGACCACCCGCCGCGCACCCTCAGCGATGCCATAACCCATATGCTTGAAGGTGCGGCCACAGGTTGATAGTTGCTCGTCGATAATGTTCTGCTTCACCAGCCAGCGCACGATCAACCGCGCCCGCGCCTCATGGCCCGGCAAATTGGAGATCTGCGGCACGATGATGGCTTGCTGTTCGCTCATGACGGGGCTCGGTTAGCGCTAAATGCGCGCAGCTTAATAGGCTGACCGCATGGGTCAAGGTCATTGCACTATGGCAGGTTTGCCAAAGTCTTTATCACACAGGGTCTGTTCCCGTTTCGTCGCGAGCCGCGTTGCTGCACAAAATCTAGCCAGGCCAGGCGGAGGACGCCGGTAATGGTGCTCCCTTGCCAAGTCCTCCAACACCGCATGGCGAGATTTTGCACGCAACCCATAGGGCCGGGCCTGTTTTAGCGCGATACTGCGTTTCTCGACACTCATTTGGAACACCAAACTTCGTGCCTCGTGCCTTGCCCCGCGCTAAAACAGGCTCCGGCGCGGCCGCGATCGAAACGGGAACAGACCCTAAGCATGATCA
>JAGGNC010000216.1 GCA_017886405.1 Pseudomonas sp.
CCTGAGGCCTTTGTAGGCGCGAGCAAGCTCGCGGTGTTCGAACATTGATCGCGAGCAAGCTCGCGCCTACAGGTTGACTACATTCGTGCCAAACATGCCCAGCAGCACACGTCCTTACAGAATCGCCCTCAACGGTTACGGTCGCATCGGTCGGTGTGTGCTGCGCGCGCTGCATGAGCGCGGTAGCGGGGTGCCTCTGGAAATAGTCGCGCTGAACGATCTGGCCGACCAGGCCAGCATCGACTACCTGACCCGTTTCGACTCCACCCACGGGCGTTTTCCCGGCGAAGTGAGAATCGAGGGCGACAGCCTGTATATCAATGGCAAGGCCGTGAAGGTGTTGCGTCAGGCCAGCCCCGAGGCAATCGACTGGGCGGCGCTGGATATCGACCTGGTGCTGGAGTGCTCCGGCGCGTACCACACCCGGTTCGACGGCGAGCGTTTCCTCGCTGCTGGCGCGCCGCGGCTGCTGTTTTCCCAGCCGATGGCCGGCGAGGCTGATATCGACGCCACGGTGGTGTTTGGGGTCAACCAAGACTGCCTGACCGGCAGTGAAATGCTGGTGTCAAACGCCTCCTGCACCACCAACTGCGGCGTGCCGCTGCTCAAATTGCTGAATGAAGCGGTGGGCATCGATTATGTATCGATCACTACCATCCACTCGGCGATGAACGACCAGCCAGTGATTGATGCATACCATCATGAAGACCTGCGCCGCACGCGCTCGGCCTTTCAGTCGGTGATTCCGGTATCCACCGGCCTGGCTCGGGGTATCGAGCGCCTGCTGCCGGAACTAAGTGGGCGGATTCAGGCCAAGGCCATTCGTGTGCCCACAGTGAATGTGTCGTGTCTGGACATCACCCTGCTGACCGCTCGTGATACTTGCGCCGCCGAAATCAACGCCGTGCTACGCCAGGCGGCAGAGAGCGGCCCGCTCAAGGGTTTACTGGCGTATACCGAGTTGCCGCAAGTGAGCTGTGATTTCAACCATGACCCGCATTCGGCGATTGTCGACGGCAGCCAGACGCGCGTCTCTGGCCCGCGCTTGGTTAACCTGTTGGCCTGGTTCGATAACGAGTGGGGCTTTGCCAACCGTATGCTTGATGTCGCCGAACATTTTCTTTTAAAAGCCTGCCCACCTCCGTTCAACCAGCCCCCCGTGAAGGACTGATTAAATGACCACGCCGTTTGCAACAATAGCGAAGATGACCGACCTCGACCTCGCCGGTAAGCGCGTGCTGATTCGCGAAGACCTCAACGTGCCGGTAAAAGATGGCGTGGTAAAGAGCGACGCGCGCCTCCGCGCTGCCCTGCCAACCATCAAGCTGGCGCTGGAGAAGGGCGCCGCGGTAATGGTTTGCTCGCACCTGGGGCGTCCAACCGAAGGCGAGTTCAGTGCAGAGAACAGCCTCAAGCCGGTGGCTGATTACCTGAGCAAGGCCCTTGGCCGTGATGTGCCGTTGCTGGCGGATTACCTCGGCGGTATTGAACTCAAGGCTGGCGAGATCGTGCTGTTCGAGAACGTGCGCTTTAACAAGGGTGAGAAAAACAATAGCGATGAGCTGGCGCAGCAATACGCCGCCCTGTGCGACGTGTTTGTCATGGACGCCTTCGGCACCGCTCACCGCGCCGAGGGTTCGACCCATGGCGTGGCCAAGTTCGCCAAAGTCGCCTGTGCCGGCCCGTTGCTGGCGGCCGAGTTGGACGCATTGGGCAAGGCGCTGGGCGCACCGGCCAAACCGATGGCGGCGATCGTTGCCGGCTCCAAGGTGTCGACCAAGCTCGACGTGCTTAATAGCCTGAGCCAGATCTGCGATCAGCTGATCGTCGGCGGCGGCATCGCCAACACCTTCCTTGCCGCTGCTGGTTTTCCGGTGGGCAAGTCGCTGTACGAAGCGGATCTGCTGGAAACGGCCAAAGCCATCGCCGCCAAGGTCAGCGTGCCACTGCCAGTCGACGTAGTGGTGGCCAAGGCGTTTGCCGAAGACGCCGAAGCGACGGTCAAACTGGTCGCCGATGTGGCTGAAGACGACATGATCCTCGACATTGGCCCGCAAACGGCTGCGCAGTTTGCCGAGTTGCTGAAGTCGGCAAACACTATTTTGTGGAACGGCCCGGTCGGTGTATTCGAATTCGAGCAGTTCGCTAACGGCACCAAAGTGTTGGCTCGGGCCATCGCTGAAAGTCCGGCGTTCTCCATCGCCGGCGGTGGTGACACCCTGGCGGCCATCGATAAGTACGGCATTGGCGCGCAGATCAGCTATATCTCCACCGGTGGCGGCGCCTTCCTTGAGTTCGTTGAGGGCAAGGTGCTGCCGGCGGTCGCGATACTTCAACAGCGCGCCAATGGTTAAGCCAGTCGGCCTGCTGGCGCTGCTGAGCCTGCTTGGCGCCTGCGCCAGTCAGCCAGCACCGCCGGCTAGCTGGACGCGGTGGGTGTGCGACAGCCAGGCCGAAGTGATGTGGCGCGCTGCCGACAGCGGCGCCGGGGTTGTCGACGTGCGCCTAGGCGCCGGTGCTACGCTCTACCGCCTGCGCCAAGAAGTCTCCGGCTCCGGTGCGTTGTATAGCGATGGCGTGTTGTCCTTGCATACCCAAGGCGAGGAAGGGCTGGTCTACTGGACTGCTAGCGATGAGCTGATCGGCCGCGGCTGCAAGGCACCTGAGTAACCCATTGTATGCAGGCCAGGTTCGCACTTGGTCTGAATGACTTGAATAGCGCCTGCCCCTGCGGCAGGCTTGCACGATTAACGGATCCCACCGGGAGAAAGACCACCATGGCACTTATCAGCATGCGCCAGATGCTCGACCACGCCGCCGAATTCGGCTACGGCGTGCCGGCCTTCAACGTCAACAACCTCGAGCAGATGCGCGCGATCATGGAAGCGGCCGACAAAACCGACTCCCCGGTAATCGTTCAGGCGTCTGCCGGTGCGCGTAAATACGCAGGTGCGCCGTTCCTGCGTCACCTGATTCTCGCCGCCATCGAAGAATTCCCGCACATCCCGGTGTGCATGCACCAGGATCACGGCACCAGCCCGGATGTCTGCCAGCGCTCGATTCAGCTGGGCTTCAGCTCGGTGATGATGGACGGTTCGCTGAAAGAAGACGGCAAGACCCCGGCCGACTATGACTACAACGTCCGTGTTACTCAGCAGACAGTCGCCTTTGCCCACGCCTGCGGCGTGTCGGTTGAGGGTGAGTTGGGTTGCCTGGGTAGCTTGGAAACCGGCATGGCCGGTGAAGAAGACGGCGTTGGCGCCGAGGGCATCCTCGACCACAGCCAGATGCTCACCGACCCGGAAGAAGCCGCTGACTTCGTCAAGCAGACCCAGGTCGATGCCCTGGCGATTGCCATTGGCACCAGCCACGGCGCCTATAAGTTCACTAAGCCGCCCACGGGTGACATTCTGGCCATCGACCGCATCAAAGCGATCCATGCGCGTATCCCAGATACCCACTTGGTGATGCACGGCTCCAGCTCGGTACCGCAAGAGTGGCTGGCGATCATCAACCAGTACGGCGGCGATATCAAAGAAACCTACGGCGTACCGGTAGAAGAAATCGTCGAAGGCATTAAGTACGGCGTGCGCAAGGTCAACATCGACACCGACCTGCGTCTGGCCTCCACCGGCGCCATGCGCCGTCTGATGGCCGAGAACCCGAGCGAGTTCGACCCGCGTAAATTCTTCGGTGCCACAGTGACCGCGATGCGCGATATCTGCATTGCTCGTTACGAAGCCTTCGGCACCGCCGGCAACGCCTCGAAGATCAAGCCAATGAACCTGGAGGCGATGTTCCAGCGCTATGCCAAGGGCGAGCTGGCCGCCAAGGTCAACTAAGCCTCAAGCGATCAGCTGCGCGTCGGCGCTACTGCGTTGAAAGGAGCCCCGTCCCGCTCCAGCTCGAAGGTCGCAGTCAATGTGTACAAAAAGCCCCGCTGATGCGGGGCTTTTTGTTATTCGCAAGGTGGCGTGTGAGGAGTCGATTGTGTGTGTTTTTAGCCCTAGCGCTGTAGCTGGCCGGCTGGCTGTGCCGCTAAGTCGCAGTGGGGTGGGTTGATCGAGCCTGTGGCTGAGGCGACCGATCCCCAGCAATGTCTGAGTCGCACCGACTGCCCCACCACGCGTTCACGCACGCTGCTGTTTGTCTTCGACTACGCGGCAGCCGGTGCGCCGCTGGTGCAGCGTGATGCGTCTGTTGTTTACCCCGGTCGATGCGCCCGGTCACGGATTGGCCCGCGCTGTATCTGCGCCTGGCTGACGCCGAGCAGAGCCGGTTTGAGGTGCATGCGCAGTGCCGTATGCCGAGTTGTCGTATTGAGGTTGAGCAGGTGTTGCAAATTTAGCGCAGCTCTCTGGCGGAAAAACCCCTGCGCCTTTAGCACGGTGCAGTGCTGTAGCGATTAGTGCTGACAGTTTGGATGGCAAGCTGGCTACGGGTAATCGGCGCCAAGCCTTTGACTGCGTCTGTCGCCCACCCGAGTGCTTGGTAAAACCATGTAAAACACCCGCCACATGCAGGTCTGCACGCTAGTCCATACTCGTGCCACCGTCGTTATGGATATCCACCTGCATGCAGAGCAAATTGCCCACCCTGCTTTACTTCCTGTTGGCTGTCCTGCTGGCGACTGTGATGGGCACTGTGCTGCAGACCCAGTTCAACCTGGCTAACCTGCAAGCACTCGGCGCGCCCATGCCGCTTGGGGTGCGGGTGCATACCACCTGCCTGGATCTACTGAGCTTCAGCCCGACCTTCGCGGTGCTGGTTGTGCTCGGTTTTATCTTTGCTTTGCCTACGGCCAACCTGCTGGCGCGTAACTGGCCAACCGGCCGCTGGCTGTTGTTTGCCCTGGCCGGTGCGCTCGCCGTTTGGCTGGCGATGGCCTTGGTTAATGCGCTGCTGCCGATGCCGACACTGATTGGCGCTAACCGCAGTCTTGCCGGAACCCTTGCTTTAATGGCCAGCGGCAGCCTGGGGGCGCTTTTGTTTGCCGTGTTGGGGCGACGTTCGTCGCCTGCGCAATCCTGACATATCCATCTCCAACCATAAGGCCTGTGCCATGTTGAATACTTCCCGCGCCCTGTTGTTGCTTGGCCTGCTTGGCAGCAGCCTGGCGCACGCCATGGACTACCGCATCGAAACCGTGGTCAGCGGTCTGGAAAATCCCTGGTCACTGGCCTTTCTGCCGGATGGGCGGATGCTGGTGACCGAACGGGTCGGACGCCTGCGTATCATCGAGCAGGACGGCAGCCTCAATCCGCAGCCGGTCGGCGGTGTGCCCGAGGGGTTTGTCGCTGCCCAGGCCGGACTGATGGAGGTGCTGCTTGACCCTGAATTCGCCAGCAATCAGCAGGTCTACCTGAGCTATGCCTACGGCACCACGCAGGCCAACAATACTCGCCTGGCCAAGGCTCGCCTGGTCGATGGGCAGCTGCAGGATGTGCAGGTGCTGTTCAGTGCATTGCCCACCAAAACGGGTGCCGCGCACTACGGTGGGCGTATGGCCTGGCTGCCGGATAACACCTTGGTGCTGACCTTGGGCGATGGCTTCGACTGGCGTGAGCAGGCGCAAAATACAAGTAACCACCTCGGCAAAATCGTACGGCTTAACCGTGACGGCAGCATTCCTAAAGACAACCCATTCGTTGGGCAGGCCGGCGCCGCTGAGGAGATTTACAGTTTGGGCCATCGCAATGTGCAAGGCATTGTCTATGACGACCAGCTGAAGCGCCTGTACAGCCATGAGCATGGTCCACGCGGCGGCGATGAGCTGAATCTCATCGAGCCAGGTAACAACTATGGATGGCCGTTGATCACCTACGGCATCGACTACAGCGGTGCGCAGATCTCGCCTTATACCGAGTTGCCCGGCTTGCAGCAGCCACTGCTGCACTGGTCGCCCTCGGTGGCTCCATCGAGCCTGATGCAGTACCGCGGCGCCTTATTTCCGCAGTGGCAGGGTGACCTATTTGCCTCGACCCTGGCCGAGCGCAGCGTACGGCGTATTCGCCTGCAAGATGGCAAGCTAGCAGGTGAAGAAGTGCTGTTTGAAGAACTGAAGGAGCGTATTCGCGATGTGCGCGGCGGCCCGGATGGCGCGCTGTACCTGCTCACCGACAGTGCCAAGGGTCGTCTGCTGCGCGTGGTGCCGAGCCAGTAGCTGTGCCGTCGAATGCTGCAGTAAGCCGCACCCAGGTAAGTGCGGCTTACTGCATAATCGCCGGCCTTATTGCCGCCATGTCACATCGTCCATGACTCCGCTCAAGTACCTACAAGGCTACCCGGCCCCGCTACAAGACAAGATCCGCCAGCTTATTGCCGAGCAGCGCCTGGGCGATTACCTGGCGCGTTCCTATGGCGCCAAGCACTCAATTCAAAGCGACAAGGCGTTGTATGCCTATATTCAGGGCCTTAAGCAGGAACACCTGCGCAATGCGCCAGCGATCGACAAGGTGCTCTACGACAACCGCCTCGACTTGACCCACCGTGCCCTTGGCCTGCATACGGCGATCTCGCGGGTGCAGGGAGGCAAGCTTAAGGCGAAGAAGGAAATCCGCGTGGCCTCATTGTTTCGCGAGGCCGCACCGGCGTTTCTGCAGATGATCGTGGTGCATGAGCTGGCGCACCTTAAGGAGGCCGAGCACAACAAGGCGTTCTACAAATTGTGTGAATACATGCTGCCCGGTTATCACCAGCTGGAGTTCGACCTGCGGGTTTACCTGACCTGGCGCGAGTTACCTGGCACGGCCGGCACGTTGTTAGCCCCGCCGCATTAAATTGAGCTGATCGACCCCCTCAGCCGAGTCAGCATCTGCACCAATCTCTTCTCGTAGAAAGGCTGCCTGGGCGTTGTCCCAACAGGGCGCCTCGGCGAGTTTGCCGCGTTCTTGCAGGGGCGAGTGTTGCTCGATAAAACGCGCAATGGCGACTTCGTCATGGGCCAGGCCGAGGTGCTTGAAAAGGCTAGCCAGAGCATGAGTCTGGGGGTACATAGCGGTCTCCTAAGGTTGCGGGGCGGCCGTTTAGTGATAGCCGTTATCAGTCGACCGACAGAATCTCCAACAGATGCACGCCGTTGGCCACCCGCAGGGTTATCTCATCGCCGACGCCCTTGCCAAGCAGGACCTGTCCCAAGGGTGCTTGTGGGCCGATCACCTGCACGGCCTGGCCTTGCTGGCGCAGCTTCATCGACGCACCGTCCGGGCCGAGGAACAGGCATTGGTGCCTGTCTTTATCATCGCTCAGCGCAACCAGCGCACCGAGCTGGATGCCCAATTGCGGGTCAAAACTGCGCAGCACCAGCTGCTTCCAGTTCGCCAAGGTCAGGCCAATGGCTGCCGCGCGGCGTGCCTGCCCGGTGGCCAGGTAGGACGCCTCTAGGCCCAGCGTGTCGTACTTATTCTCGGCGATATTTTCTTCATGGGTAGCCGTTTCGTAAGCGCTTAAAGCCGCTTGCCGGGCGTGTAGCAGATCATTTTCGAGGCGGGCAATTACCTGCAGCAGCAGTTCGGTCTTGTTCATGGTGGGCACTGTGTGGGAAGGCCTGCAGGTTAACGGAAAAGTCTGCGGCCGGCAGTTAGCGGCTGTGTTCCACCAAGGTCGAGTGGCGGACTGCAGCGAGTTGCGGCCAGCCGCGCCAACGTGGGGCTGGGGTTCTTCGTCCTGGCCGGGATCTGCCTGAAGATCGACCTGACCATTCGCCGGCGGGCGCAGCAGCGCGAGGCGGCGCTGGCGATTTAGCGGGGTGATTTGAGCACGTGTGCAGCGAGGGTGCGCAGCGCTCCGAGCTGCCGGCAGATCAGCGCCAGCTGGGTTTGCACCAGCCGCTGCTGGTCATTTAGGTCGTCGCAGAGGTGTTCCAGCTCAGCGGCCAGCTGCTCTTCGGCGTCACTGTGGATGGCCACCGGACGCTCATCATTGAGGCACTCAGCGATCTCATCCAGGCTGGTTGCCAGGCGGCTGGCGCTGGCCAGTAGTGGGTTGTCGCTGCCGCTCAGGTTGGTTTCGCCACGGTGTGCGCCGAGGCCAGAGAGGTAGCTGAGTAAGGTGTGCGAAAGCACCAGAAAGCGAAAGCCGATATCTGCGTCCTTACGGAAATGCCCAGGCTCCATGAGCATATTACCCAGGGTGGTCGACAGCGTGGCATCGGCGTTGTGCGCATCGCGTCGGGCTAGGCGATAGGCCAAGTCGTCGCGTTTGCCACTGGCGTACTGCTGGATGATCTGCTGCAGATAGCGGCTGTTGCAGCTCAGGGTGTTAGCCAACAGGCGGTTAAGGCGGCGGCCTTGCCAGTCCGGCAGGATCAACAGTACTGCCAGACCGGCAATTAGGCTGCCGATCAGGGTGTCGACCAGGCGTGGGACAAACAAGTCATAGCCATCACCCACCTGATTTAAACAGAACAGCACCAGCAGGGTGATGGCCGCTGTAGCCAGGGCGTAGCGACTGCTGCGCAGGGCAAAGAACACCACGCCGGCGATCACCGCAAACACCGCCTGTATCAATGCATTGGGAAACAGGTCGAACAGCGCCCAGCCCAGTAGCAGGCCGAGCACCGTGCCGCTGATACGCTGCACCAGTTTGAGCCGCGTCGCGCCGTAGTTTGGCTGGCAGACAAACAGCGTGGTCAGCAGAATCCAGTAGCCCTGGGTGGGGTGAATCCACTGCAGCACACCGTAACCGGCAGCCAGGGCGATGGACAGGCGCAAGGCGTGGCGAAATAGCAGCGAAGTCGGCGTCAGCTGCAGCCGCAGGCGCTCCCAGACATCTTTGAAGGATTGCGGCTCGCGATCGAGCAGGCTGCTGTCCTGTTGTTCGGCCAGCGCATCGGGGTTGCTGGCGTTGCCTAATAGCGCATCCAGGCTGCGCAGGTTACCGGCCAGCGCGCCGAGCGAACGCAGCAGGTGGGGCCAGGCCGGATTGCTCTGCATGCGCAGGTGCTCCAGCGAGTCGTGCAGGTCAGTCAGCGCTTGCCGGCACTGCTCTCGATACTTGAAGGGTTGGCGCAGCTCGATGGCTTGGGCCAGGCGCTGACAGGCTTCGCCATGCAGGCGCAACAGACGCTGACAGCGGAACAGCACGTCGCTGTGGAAGAAGGCTTCGGCCAGTTCGTTGTAGGGGTAGTGCGAGGAACTGGCGCGCTCGTGAATGTCCTGAGCGAGGAAGTATAGTTTTAGGTAGAGGCTGACCTTCGGCCCCGGACGGCCACTACCGACCCGGTGCAGAATGATTTCCTTGGCGGCATTGAGCGCGGCGACCACGCGACCATTCTGTTTGGCCAAGGTCAGACGCCGCTCTTCCACATCCAGCTGGCGTAGCGGTTCGAACAGCGCCGCTTTGAGCGTGAGGTACCTCGCCAGCTCGCGAAACAGCCGTGCCAGGCTGTGCTGCACCGGCTGGTTGGCGAACAACGCATTCCACAGTACCGACAGCGCACCGTACCACGCCGCGCCGGCGACCAACCCTAACGGCTCCTGCCACAGGCCCGCTGCACCGCCGCGGTGCTCCACGCCGATCATGCTGTACACCGCCAGGATCAGCGTCGCCGTGCCGAGGGTGGCGTAGCGTTCGCCGAGTGCGCCGAGCATGGTCAGGGCAAAACTCGACAGTGCCAGGGCGCCGACGAACAGCCAGGGGTAAGGAAACAGAAACTCCACCGTGTAGGCCGCCGCGCTAAAGCACACCAGCGTAACCAGCAGCGCCATCAGGCGGCCCTGCCAGCTGTCATCAGTCTCGGCCAGGGCACTGGCGATCACCCCGAGAAACAGGGGCGTCAGCGTCTGCATCCACTCCTGCGACCAGCACAGCAGGAGCACGCCACTGAGGGCGATCAATACCCTCAGGCTGTAACTGAATTTATCCTGCGCCCAGAGGCGGCGCAGGGAGTGACGGAGCGAGAGAGACGACATTAACCTCGGGCCTTGAGCGTGAGACAGCTGCCAAGACTAATGGAACAAGCGCTGCGAAGGCACTCTTGGGCGCCAATACTATTGGCTCGCTTGCGTCGCTGCCGGGTTGGCAGCCATGGACTATCCTACATTTAGGTAGCCGTGCTCCTTGAACGGCGCGTTGTTCTGTAAGGCTGTGATGGAGAGGCCTGTGAAGATTGCCAAGACGCTGGCGTCGCTACGCCATGTGTACCTCGCTTTAGCCCTGCTGCTGGTGCCGGCCTGGCTAAGTGCGGCGCCTGCTCCGGTGGTAGAGCTGCGTATTGAGGGGGCTATCGGCCCCGCCAGTGCGGACTACGTGGTGCGTGGCTTGGCGCGGGCAGTGGACGAAGGCGCACAGTTGGTGGTGCTGAGCATCGATACCCCTGGTGGCCTGGACACCTCGATGCGCGACATGATCAAAGCCATTCTTGCCAGCCCGATTCCGGTGGCCAGTTATGTCGCGCCCAGCGGCGCCCGTGCGGCCAGTGCCGGCACCTATATCCTCTATGCCAGCCATATCGCGGCGATGGCGCCCGGCACCAACCTGGGCGCCGCGACGCCCGTGCAGATCGGCGGCATGCCCAGCCCGCCGTCACCGAATAAACCCGAAACCAGTGGGGGCGATGAGGCGGCTGAGCCGCTGCGCAAGGCGCAAAAACCGGCCGCGCCGACCGACGCCTTGGGCAAAAAGCAGATCAACGACGCGGCTGCCTATATCCGTGGCCTGGCGCAGATGCGCGGGCGCAATGCCGAGTGGGCCGAGCAGGCTGTGCGCGAGGCGGTCAGCCTGTCCGCAGATGAAGCATTGCAGCTCAAGGTGGTTGATTACCTGGCCAACGACCTAGCGGACTTGCTCACGCAACTGCACGGCAAGTCCTTCACCGCCGCAGGTGTGGCGGCCACCCTGAATACCGAGAACGCAGCGCTGGTCAGCCATGCGCCGGATTGGCGTACGCAGTTGCTGGCGGTGATTACCAACCCCAGCGTGGCGCTCATACTGATGATGATTGGTATTTATGGCTTGTTTTTCGAGTTTTCCAACCCGGGCACCGGCGTCGGTGGCGTGCTCGGCGGTATTTGCCTGATTCTGGCGCTCTATTCATTGCAGTTGTTGCCGGTCAATTACGCCGGTGTGGCGCTGATTCTGCTGGGGGTTGCCTTTATCGCTGCCGAGGCCTTCCTGCCGAGTTTTGGCGTGCTTGGTATCGGCGGGATCGTGGCGTTCAGCTTCGGCGCGTTGATTCTGATCGACACCGATGTGCCAGGGTTCGGCATCCCGCTGGCGCTGATCCTGACGCTGGCGCTGACCAGCGCGTTGTTGATCTTCGCCATTTTGAGCATGGCCATACGCGCCAGGCGCAGTGCCTTGGTCGGCGGAGATGCTGAGCTGGTCGGCAGCCTGGCACGCGTCGACGCGGTGGCCGTAGATAACGCTCAAGGCGGCTGGGTGCGGTTGCAGGGAGAGGCATGGCAGGTGATCAGTCAGGCGCCGTTACAGCCCGGTCAGCAGGTACGGGTATTGGCGCGAAGAGGCTTAATGCTGGATGTGGCCGCAGCCGAAGACCTGCCGCCTAAAGGAGAGTAAGCATGGGTTTTGAATTGAGTTTTTCGTTTGTCGCGGTGCTGCTGATTGCACTGCTAGTCTCGGCGTTCCGCATCCTGCGTGAATATGAGCGTGGCGTGGTGTTTATGCTCGGTCGGTTCTGGCGGGTTAAGGGCCCTGGCTTGATCATTATCATTCCGGGCATTCAACAGATGGTGCGCGTGGATCTACGCACCATCGTGCTGGACGTGCCAACCCAGGACGTGATCTCTCGGGACAACGTCTCGGTCAAGGTCAATGCCGTGGTGTACTTTCGCGTGCTCGACCCGCAGAAGGCCATCATCCAGGTCGAGGACTACCTTAAGGCGACCAGCCAGCTGGCCCAGACCACCTTGCGTGCCGTGCTGGGCAAGCATGAGCTGGACGAGATGCTGGCCGAGCGCGAGCGGCTTAACGTTGATATCCAGCATGTACTCGATGCGCAGACCGATGCCTGGGGCATCAAGGTGGCCAATGTCGAGATCAAGCATGTTGACCTCGATGAGTCGATGATTCGCGCTATTGCCAAGCAGGCCGAGGCCGAGCGCGAGCGGCGGGCCAAGATCATTCACGCTGAAGGTGAGTTGCAGGCCGCGGAAAAGCTCATGCAGGCGGCGGAAATACTCGGCCGCCAATCGGGGGCCATGCAGCTGCGTTATATGCAGACCCTGAGCAACATCGCCGGCGACAAGAGCTCGACCATCGTCTTCCCGCTGCCGATCGAGCTGTTACAAGGCGTCAAGGGGAACAAACCCTAAACGTCAGGCGGCCAGTTAAAGCGGCCAGACCAGCAGCAACAGCGGTACGCTGATCACCACCACGATGATCTCCATTGGTAGGCCCAGGCGCCAGTAGTCGCCGAAACGGAAGCCGCCGGGGCTGAGAATCAGGGTGTTGTTCTGATGACCGATGGGGGTGAGGAACGAACAGGACGCGCCGATCGCTACCGCCATCAGCAAGGAGTCTGCATTCACTCCGAGCTGGCTGGCCGCACTCAGGGCGATCTGGCACATCACCGCCGCAGTGGCGGCATTGTTCATGAAATCCGAGAGGGTCATGGTCACCACCAGCAACAGCGTCAGCACTATCACCGGATTACCCTGCGCCACATGCTCCATCAGCAGGCGCGCCAGCAGGTCGGCTGCGCCAGTCTCGGACATCGCCCCCGCGACTGGAATCATGGCGCCAAGCAGCACGATCACCGGCCAGTCGATGGACTGGTAGAGCAGGCGCAGCGGCACGATGCGCGCCACCATAAACACCAGCACGCCGGCGGCGAAGGCGACTGCCGCTGACAGCACGCCAAACGCGGCAAGGATCACGGCCAGTAGCATCACCCCCGCCGCGAAGCCGGCCTGGGCAGGGTTGGGAATACTGATGGCGCGATCGGCCAACGGCACGCAGGCATAGTCACTGGCGAAATCACTGATATCGCTCGACTCGCCCTGCATCAGCAGCACGTCGCCGCGCTCAAACTGGGTAGAGCGCAGACGCTTTATCGAACGGTGGCTGTGCCGTGAGATCGCTAGCAGGTTGATGTTGTAGCGATGGCGCAGACGGATATTACTGGCGGCTAAACCGATCAGCTGCGAGTCCGGGCGCACCAGCAACTCTTGCAACACCCGCTCTTCATGGCTGCTGTCTTTTTTCTCGTCGGTTTTGTCTTTCTCCGGCGTTGTCTGGGCGGCGTCGCCGTCGTCATCAGCCGCTTTTTTATCGACTATCTTGGCCGCCTCCAGAGTCAGCCCCAGCTTGCTGAGCACGTCACCAAGGGCTTCGGGCTCGGCCTCAATCATCAGCACGTCGTCGGTCTGGAGAATACGCCGCGGGTTGGGTGCCGACAGGC